>NZ_CP081150.1:2910823-3234248 GCF_019665765.1 Deefgea tanakiae | reverse complement strand
ATCAATCGCACCGGCGGCGTCACCACGGCAGCGGACGCCTTGGGCTTGTCGCAATCGGCGGCCAGTGGCGCATTGGCCGAATTAGAGCGCCGACTCGGCGTGAATTTGTTTAATCGAATCGGCCGCCGCGTCGTGCTCAATGAGCATGGCCGCTATCTCTTACCGCGCGCCGAAGAGCTATTGGCGCAAGCGCAAGACCTAGAAAACAATTACAACGACGGCGCCCCTAGTCGCCTACATATCGCCGCCAGCCTGACCATTGGCAATTTTGTCTTGCCCGGCCTCTTAGGCCAATTGATGCAAGCGCGCCCCGAAGATCGCTACGACGTGGCGATTGGCAATTCACAGCACGTGATCGAACGCTTACTCGATAGTCGAGCCGATATTGGCCTGATTGAAGCGCCGATTACGCATCGGCAATTGGTGAGCGAGCGTTGGCTGAGCGATGAAATGACGATCTTCGCCCGCTTTGATCACCCGCTGGTGAGGCAAACACCGAGCTTAAGCGAGCTGGCGGCTACGCCATGGATCATGCGCGAACCCGGCTCGGGCGTACGAAAAATGCTCGAAGCAATGCTACTGCCGCATCTGGGCGGAATGAATTTACTGCTTGAGTTGGGCAGCGGCGAGGCGGTACGTGAAGCGGTTCGCTTGGGTTTAGGGATTTCCTGCGGCTCGAAACGCGCGATTACGCAAGAACTAGAGCGCGGCGAATTTGCGACAATTCCGCTGCCGAATATACCGATGGAGCGCCGTTTTTACATCGTCTGGCACGCCGAAAAACGCCTCACCGCCGGCGCAGAGCGGCTACGTATGGCCTGTCATGCGATGATGAACAAGCCGCCTTAAAACAACGTAGATCACCATCAAATCATTCACTCTGATCGGATACAACGGCTAATACTCTTGGATTTATCCAACACTCAAAAGGCATCGTCCGACTCAATTTCGGGACTGATTTCGTCAAAACATCAGAGTCAGCTTAGATAATTAAATCTGCTACGCTTATGCTTGGGCTAAATTCGGCGTCAAGGTCTAAGCGAACCGTCAATATCGCAACCCTCTACAGGCAATTGTTTCAAGCAAGGAGTTAACTTCTATGTCGCAAATCATTATCAAAATGGAAAGACCCTTTGTCGAAGAGTTATTCGCACGATACAAAACTCAAATTGGTAACGATTTTCTGGGCTATCGCAACCACGTTTACCGCACGATCACTTATACGATGCATTTTCTGGGCAATGCCAAAGAACACGAGCGACTGGTTGAAGCTGCGTTTGTTTATCACGACATCGGGCTCTGGACAGATCATGAATTAGCTTATCTAGAACCGTCCGAGGCGGTAGCGCTGGCCGACAACCAAAAATTAGGGCTAGGATTTGATCCAGATTTGCTTCGTGGTGCGATTCATTGGCATCACAAAATTTTTCCCTACACAGGTCCACATCAGGAAATCATCGAGGCCTGCCGTAAAGCCGACTGGATCGATGCTTCGAAAGGCATGCTGCGTAAGGGGCTCGGAAAAAATGTGATCGCCGAGGTCGAAAACGCGTTCCCGAATCTTGGCTTTCATAACACGTTGCTTCGGCTTGCCAAAGATTATGGTGGCTCAACGCTGATTGGCGGTATTAAGGTAACGCGCGGGATCGTCAAGTGGTGACCACTAACTTGATTTTGGGCGAGCCACTGACTCACTGCCCTCATCAGGGTATTGCCTTGTAGGCATCGATTAAGAACGGCAGTAACTTAATACTTCTTCATCGATGCGCGCCGATGCAGGGTGCGGCATCCCGTCACGACTGTTTTCACCCAGAGAGGCTCTGATGTTTGAATATGTCACAAAGCTACAAGACCGGATCACCACATTAATTGAACAGAATGCCACGCAGATGCCAGTGGCTGCCCAATGGTTTGCCGATGCGATCGTCAATGACCAAATGATTCATATTTTAGGCACCGGCCATTCGCACATGATTGGTCTGGAAGGCTTTATTCGTGCAGGCGGCTTGGGCAATATTAATGCGGTGCTCGATTCCACCGTGACCACGGCCGATGGCGCACTGCGTAGTTCAGCCTTGGAAAAACTGCCGGGCTTGGCTGCGATTTTATGGGCGGAGCAGCCGATTGCGGCGGGTGATTTAATCGTCGTGATTTCTAATTCTGGCCGCAATGCATTGCCGATTGAGTTTGCCCAACTGGCCAAAGAAAAAGGCCATCGCGTTATCGCGATCACCTCGGTCGAACAATCCAGCCAAAACCCAAGCCGACATCATTCGGGACAGAAATTGATGAACATTGCGGATTTGGTACTGGATAACTGCGTGCCACCGGGTGATGGTTTGTGCGAGGTGAATCAGCAAGTGACGGGTGCTTTTTCGACGATTGCGGGTTGCGTATTGATTAATACCTTGGTGGTTGAATCGCAAAAAATCGCGCTAGAGCAAGGTGTGACGCCGAAGATTTTCTCTAGCCAAAATGTAGATGGGTTTAATAATGATGCGGTTTACCGGCATTTCCGCGGCCGACTGAAATCGATGTAATGCGGGCGATTTTTATGTCCTGCTGATGGTGTCAAGTGCCTGCGGCACGATGCTTTACAGTCGCAATCCGCGACGGGGACTTACTTTCTTTGCTTCGTCAAAGAAAGTAAGCAAAGAAAAACGACCCTATATCTGCACCGACTTCGTCGGCTTGATATTGAGGGATTTTAAATTCCAAGCCCGACGAGCGCAGCACAGCATCAACACGCATTGAGAATATTAGCGTAATACGGTATGTATATGCCCATAAGCAAATTGAAACAATTTCTGCACGGCGATACATCACATCATCAAAGCCTATTTTTTACCGAAAGCCACCGCAGCAATCCCCAAACCAGCAACCACAGCACAGCGGATAACAACAACACCGCGGGGATAAAATACAAAGTATGCGCAATATGAAAACCGCCGGGCATAAAGGGAAATTGCCCCGGCCACAGCCAATGCCCCAATAAAGCCAAGGGCAAGGTGTAAATAAAAATCCAAATATTCGCGAGACCATCTGGGGGCTGCTGCCAAAACTGCAGCAGCACCAACAAGCCGCCCGCCGCATAGCCGCCGGGGAGCCAGTACAGCGCCCTATTCAGCACTGCGCGCAATTTTTCCATTAACCGTTACCAAGCTGCGCACACGCATCGCGGTAGCCCACCTCAATTCGCGCAGCAATGCTTTTGGGCGAGAAATCCAGTGTCGTGCTTTGCTCGTCGGGCATCTGATTGGTAATGACTGTGGGCGCCAGCAACATGCGCAGGCGCGCGATGTCTTTAAAACCATCCATTTGGCGAATCGGCGAATTAGCTGGCAAGAGCTGATTGAGCGCGCCATACAGTTCGGCCAAACCGTTGTAATCCGCCATGCGTTCCATATCGCCAAGCACTTTGTTGGAGAATATAATTTCAAGCATACGATCTTGGGTTTGCGTGAGATTCCTAGGTAGCTGCCCTTTCAGTGGGAATAAATTCACAATGACAAAATGCGCATCACTATCGGCTGGCAGTGCATTAATCATCGCCCCCAGTGGCGCATTATCAAATAGGCCGCCATCCCAATAATGCTTGCCACCGATTTCAACCGGCGGAAACATCGGTGGAATTGAGAGCGAGGCGATGATGTGTTCCAGCGTAATACGTTGGCCATCGCGATTGGTGAAGGTTTCAATCTCACCACTTTCAATCTGCACCGCCGACAGTTGCACAATCGTGCTTGATGCATTGAGCTTATCAAAATCAACCAAGTCAGTGATCAAGTCGCGCAATGGATCGGCGGAGTACATCGAAGTCCAGTTGCGCATATTCCAGACATCCGTGCGCAAGCGGGACATATGTGGGTTGCCAAACAAGGATAAATTTTGCTCAACGATCTGCGGGGCAAATGGAATATTCGGTACGGTGAGCTTTTGCCACAAGGTTTCCAAAGCCGCCAGCGGATTAGCATCTTTACTGCCGACCAAGACCGCTGTATTGACGGCACCAATCGATACCCCGGCCACCATCTTCACGGGAAGCCTTGCTAATTCTTGCATACGGCGCAATACCCCAAGCTGATAGGCACCTAGTGCACCACCACCTTGCAATAATAATGCGATATTGTTCATGCCAGCTCCAATTCAACTTTAAATTATTCAATCGTCGAGGACGGGGCGAGACTACCGCCCACTTCAATAGACTAGTTCAATACCATTCAAATGCCATCTGGGCATTTTTAACAAAATATCAAAACACTATTACACATACAAGAAAATGCCAAATGATTAATATGAAATTGTCATCAATCAATTTGATTGAGGCAATTCAATAAGGAGCTAGGGATGTCTGATCAGTTAATTACTCCTAAAGCAATTCGTAAACAGCTTGGAATGAATCAACATGAATTCTGGAGCAAAATTGGCGTTACGCAAAGCGGTGGTTCTCGTTATGAAAGTGGGCGCAATATGCCCAAACCGGTGCAGGAATTATTGCGCGTGGTACACATTGAAGGAATCGATTTAAGCCAAATTCGTAAAGATGATATTCGCGCTTTGGAATATTTAAAAAGCAATCATCCGAACTTATTTGAACGAATTTACGACGAAGCACATAGCGCAGTGTGAACTTATGAATCATCAAAATCGGATAAGAAAAAAGCCGTGCAATCTGCACGGCTTTTTATTTAAGCCAAAACCAAACTATCGACGCGATGAAAAACCTTGGCCTTCCATGCAAGCGGCATGATCATCCGCACGGCCCGCTGAGGCACAAAACTGTTGAGCTTCTGAGAAAGTTCGTCCACCAGAACTCGAAGGACGATTGGGTCGATTCCAATTATTATTGGAGTTGTTGCTTTCATTCCAGCAACGCTCTCTAGCTCGTTCATTTTTAAAATCATTACAATTACGATGACTATCGTCGCGCTGATAACTCCAGCACTTATCCCGAGCTCTTTGGCTAGAAAGCTCATTGCAATTCATTCGTCCATTGTTATGATTATTTCTATTCTGCTCAAAGCAAATATCTCGAGCTCGATCATTTCTGATTTCATTACAATTACGATTGCTAGCAAATACAGTGCTAGATAGTGCAAATAAGAAAACGGAAATCATTAAGCGTTGAATTTGCATGTGCGGCCTCTCGTTCAGTGAATGGTGCGATGTCAATGGGTTCCTAATTAGCGCTGCGCTAAGCGTTTTGCAGCATCCAATAGCATCGTTTCCGTACTCGCCCAATCAACACAGGCATCGGTAACCGAACAACCATAAATTAATTGCGACAAATCGCTAGGGATTTTCTGATTGCCGGCAACGAGATTCGATTCAATCATCACGCCGACCAAAGCTTGGCTGCCATTCACTAATTGATTGACCACATCAGCCATCACCAAGGGTTGCAATTCGGCTTTTTTGTAACTATTAGCATGCGAGCAATCGACAATGATATTGGTCGGCAATTTGGCTTTTTGCAGTGCTTGCTCAGCCATCGCCACTGATACGGTATCGTAGTTCGGTCGACCATCGCCACCGCGCAGCACGACATGCCCGTACTGATTGCCGCGGGTGCGAACAACTGAAACGCGTCCTTGGCCATTCATCCCCAAAAACGCATGCGGGTGTGAGGCAGACAAAATGGCGTTAATCGCAATGCTGATATCGCCATCGGTGCCGTTCTTAAACCCCACTGGTGTGGATAAGCCCGACGACATTTCGCGATGCGTTTGTGATTCGGTGGTTCGCGCGCCAATCGCTGTCCACGCAATCAAATCACCGAGGTATTGCGGTGAAATGGGATCGAGCGCTTCGGTCGCCGTTGGCAAGCCCAACTCCAACACATCGAGCAAGAATCGACGGGCTTTTTCCATGCCCAGGCCGACTTGGAAAGAGTCATCCATCATCGGATCGTTGATGTATCCCTTCCAGCCCGTTGTGGTACGTGGCTTTTCGAAATATACCCGCATTACCAACAACATCGTATCCTTGACTTCTTCTTGCAGCGCTTTCAAGCGACGTGCGTATTCAAGCCCTGCCTCGGCATCATGAATTGAGCAAGGACCAACGACCACGATGAGTCGATTATCTTTTCGATCCAAGATGTTTTTCAGCGCTTCACGCCCAGCATTAACGACTTGAGCTGCATGCTCAGAAATCGGCAAACGGGCATGCAATTCTTCAGGCGTTGGCATGCTTTCGAATGAGGTGACATTGATATTTTCTAAATCTTGGCTGTTCATGAGAGGCCGCTCGGTCAAATAAAGATTCCCTATTATAAACATGTCATTCATGCAGCATCAGTAATTGCATCATTCGCGTTGGCCGATAAGGACGAAAAAAAAACCGCAACAGCGGCTTTTTTTTACGAGACTTATTCCATCGGCACTTACTTGCGACCGTAACGCTTACGGCGCGCCACCATCAAACCGAGTAAACCCAAACCCAGCATAGCGTAGAAATTAGTATGGTCATCCGTTGATTTTGCATTCGCAACAGGCCGAGCCGGAGTCCCCAAGATTGGGTGAATATTCGTCTGGCCAGCACCCGCTAAAATGCGCGGCTGTAAATCCTGCTCTAGACTGCCATTATTCGTTGCGAAGATTGCCGTGCCCTGCATCGCGCCCACGGCAGGCACCACGGCAGCTTGCGCTGAAACCGCTAAACCCAAGCCAATAAACACAAGTGCACTACTTACAAATTTACGCAACAACATGACAATATTCCTACAAAAATGCAATGTAGGCGCATTTTAACGGCGGGGAGATTACAACTCAATGACAAATAAATATATTTTGCTGCGCTTGCACATTTCTGTGTTGTTGTTCACTCGGGCATGACTCCAAGCTTGAACGAAACCGTGCGCTGAAAAATGCTAGTTATTAATACCCTTGTATTATGTAGATGGCTTACTGCGGCATGCCTAAATTAATGGCAACATACACGCAATTATGGAGATTTTATTTTGATTGCGATTGAATTATTAGTGGTGCTTGGCGCCATTTTATTAGGTGCGCGCATCTCGGGCATCGGCCTTGGCGTGATGGGCGGTTTGGGTTTGGCCATTTTGGTGTTTATTTTTGGCTTAAAACCAACGTCAGCACCGATTGATGTGATGTTGATGATTATCGCCGTGATTACGACAGCCGCCTGTTTGCAGTCTGCCGGTGGAATGACGTTCTTGGTGCAGGTTGCCGAGAAAATCTTGCGCCGCAATCCCAAGCGCATCACGTTCTTTGCGCCCTTAGTCACTTACTTTTTTACGCTCTTTGCCGGAACAGGCCACGTGGCCTACGCCGTTTTACCCGTGATTGCTGAAGTGGCGCATGAATCAGGCGTACGCCCTGAGCGACCTTTATCCATCGCAGTGATTGCATCGCAAGCGGCGATTACCGCCAGCCCGATTTCTGCGGCGACAGTCGCTTTGCTGGCTTTATTGTCGCCAGCAGGCATTCATCTCGGTGATATTTTGCAGATTGCGATTCCGGCCACCTTGATTGGCACAATGGCGGGCGCACTGATGGCAAGCCGCCAAGGTTGCGAACTGCATCTCGATCCGGTGTACCGCGAGCGGCTTGAGCGCGGTGATTTTGCGCAAAATCAGCAGCAAGCGTCAATTACGCTGCCACGCGGCGCACGCCTCTCAGTAGCGATATTTTTTATTGCAGTGACCACCGTCGTCTTGCTCGGTTCAATTCCAGCGTTACGGCCAACATGGCTGGTCAACGACGCCATTGTGCGGCTCGATATGGCGCAAGCGATTCAAATCGTGATGCTATCGGCCGCAGCCTTAATCCTGTTGCTATGTAAAGTCGACCCAGAAGAAGTCATTAAAAGCTCCGTCTTTCGGGCGGGCTCTGCGGCAGTCATCGGGATTTTTGGTGTCGCATGGATGGGTGACACGTTTATTCAAAACAATCTGGCGTTTTTTTCGGGCTCAATCCAAAACATCGTGACCGCACAGCCGTGGCTGTTTGCTGTCGCACTCTTTGGTATGTCGATTTTATTGTATTCACAAGCTGCGACAATCCGCGCGATGTTGCCGCTGGGGATTGCGCTGGGGCTGCCTGCGCCCGCCTTAATCGCAATGTTCCCCAGTGTGAATGGCTACTTTTTTATCCCCAACTACCCAACCGTGATCGCAGCAATCAATTTTGACCGCACCGGCAGCACCCGCATCGGCAAATATCTGCTCAATCACAGCTTTATGCTGCCCGGCTTAGTGTGCTCAATTACTTCTGTTTCAAGTGGCTTTGTACTTGCCAGCATTTTGCTGTAGTTGCTGCAGCACTCAAGCAAAAGGCCATCATTTCGATGGCCTTTTTCAATTTCATTTCACTACAGGAAGCAATCCCTGCGTGCGTAAACTAGCCTTGGCGATCTCAATTCGCTTAGGCAAATCACTGGCATCCGGGATATCCATATTCAGCGCAAAACTATACAACTTGCCGTCTTGCTCAACCCAACCCACAAACCAGCCGATTGAAGGTTGCTTGCGGCCAGTCCAACCCGTTTTACCGTATAGCTTCCAATTTTTACCGACTTCCAACAAGGCAATCTCACGCACCGCTGCCTGCATTTCTGCCGGATAAGGCAATGCGCCTTGCGCAAGGCGGGTTAAAAATTGCACCTGTTCAATCGCGCTGATGGTTAAGCTGCCGTTGAGCCAAAATTGATCCACACCGCCAGCAATTTGGTGATTACCATAATTGAGTTGGTCGAGTTGCTGTTGCATCGCTGGCAATCCAATTCGCCGTGCCAATTCCTGATACGCCGCCACATTCGAAATCGGCAGCGCCCCGCGCAAACCCATATCGTGTTCCCATGATTTGAGGTATTTGGGCTGGCCATCGTGATGATAAAAGACATCATCCACACTACTCACGGCGCCCGTGGCCAAACCAATCAAACTATTGGGGATTTTAAACGTCGAAGCAGGAGAAAACCGCGTCGCCGCACGATCGGCATTGTGGCCAATCCAGCGCTGCGCCTTCACATCGAGCATGGCAAAAGTGCCGCTTGCCTTCGCCTGTGAGAATTGCGCGCTGATTTTTGGCTCAGCAATCAGCTCAATCGCCATCGTCGGCGCCATCACAAAGCACAGCAAGATCAATAAAAATCGGTACATCTCAACTCAACCTCTCCATCATCGATGGTGAGATTATGCCGAAACGGGCTAATTTTGCTGTGGGTAATAATGCGGATTGCGGGCGCGACGCGAGTCAAACGCTTAAAACTTAATGCACGCCCGACCCGCACCGAGGGCGTAACACGGGCAATTGGCAAAGAAACCATCAGGTTTCACGACCAAGGAATGCGCATCGATTTTGCACCAACGCTGGCTACTCGGCTCTTGTACATGATCGATATCGTTGTTGTTGCTACTACTTTGTCCGGCTGCGATGGTATAAAACCCATGGTCGTCATCCCACACTTTAACTGCAACTGGGCTTTGGTTGATCACTCGACCATTGAGCGGCCACGGCCAATGACCATCGCGTTCTTTTTCTTGCAGAATAAAAAACGCCAGCGCCACGCCAAGTAGGCTCAGCACAATCAGGCCAAAGAAGAATTTTTTTGCAGTCATAGCAATATTTTAAAACAAGCAGGGCGTTATTCTAGACGCGAGACATGATAAAGACTTCATTTCATCGCGATGAATAATAAAGTCCATAGTGCTTAACAAGATTAATTGGCAGGGTATATCGATATAGGCAACATACAAAAATAGCTACATTAAGATACCCGTTGAATTATTTTTTCATCCACCAAGCTGCCGCACTACCCGCCGCCAACAAATACACGGGCCAGCTCAAGCCAATCAAAAACCACAGCAAGACCGCCAGCACCGTGCCAACCAACCAAGCAGGAAGGTCCTCACTCATCGGCTGCGCTTTACTGTCTCGATTTAAAAGCTGCGCTAAGTCTTCGGGCAATTCATTACTTGCAGACTCAACATTGGCTTGGTATTTCACGGGAGCGACATTGCCATTTGCAGCATCAATCCGCGCTTGGCGTGCCATTTCAGCCTCGACGTGCTGGCGACCGCCCGCCTCCATCCATTCGGCCAGCACCGTGAATTCGCCATTATCCAACCACACGCCGTGCCCACGACACTCGTCGACAATCACAGCGATGTGTTTGCTAAAGGCGTTACGGTTCATCATTTTCTGGCAAACAGGGCAAGGCTTATAACGCACCGCGTCGGGCTTCACCCGCTGCTCAATAATTTGCTTAAGTCGACCGTGATTGATTTCTCGGACTTGCCCAGCGACATGATCCAGCGTGATTTGCAGCGCGCCCGGGGCAAAATGCAGCCCAAAACACGTCGTGCAATGCCCCACTGTCGCGCCCATCCCCGCGCCCAAGCGCAGCAATTGCAAATCGCCACAACCATTCGGGCAGGGCAATTCGCTGTGCTCAGCCAGCACCTTAAAATCACGAATCGCGAGCAAATCCACCGCATTGTGCAAGCCGCAATACGTACAAACCAATTGATCTACTGGCAGCGCCGCGCCACATCCGGTGCAATTCATGGCATTTATTTCCTCATTCAGTCCGGCTAGCTTAGGTCGCCGCATCTGTGTTGCGAAGTCGATTTTGTGGAATGTTGGTCAACAGACACAAGGCTGTGTCGCGCATGCTGCAGCTGCAACAAAACCGTGACCGCTTTTTGCCACGCAGCCATAATGAACCATCACCGATCTCACCGGAGCCTGTTATGTCTGAGCACACTATTTCTCAACCGCAAATCGCACCGTTTTTCCCCCCGCGCCGTACCTTGATGGGGCCGGGGCCGTCGGATGTTTATCCTAGCGTGCTGGCTGCGGGCGCAAAGCCGACCCTCGGCCATCTGGATCCGCTGTTTGTGGGCATGATGGATGAGGTGAAAACGCTGCTGCAATATGCGTTTCAGACGCAAAACGAGATGACGCTGGCGGTGTCTGCGCCGGGCTCCGCGGGGATGGAAGCGTGTTTTGTGAATTTGGTCGAGCCGGGCGAAAAAGTCATCGTTTGCCGCAACGGCGTGTTTGGTGAACGGATGCGCCAGAACGTAGAGCGCGTCGGCGCTGTGGCGGTGCTGGTCGATAATGAGTGGGGCACGGCAGTCGATGTGGCTGCGGTTGAAGCCGCACTCAAGGCCAATCCCGATGCGAAATTTCTAGCGTTTGTGCACGCGGAAACATCAACGGGCGCACGCTCAGACGCGCAGGCTTTGTGTGCGCTGGCGAAAAAATACGGTTGTCTGAGCATTGTTGATGCAGTCACATCCCTCGGCGGCATCGAATTGCGTGTCGACGCTTGGGGCATCGACGCGATTTATTCTGGCAGCCAAAAGTGCTTGTCGTGCGTGCCAGGCTTGTCTCCACTGTCGTTCTCACCCGCTGCGGTTGAAAAGCTCAAAGCGCGCAAAACGCCGGTGCAAAGCTGGTTCCTCGATCAAACCTTGGTGATGGGATATTGGGGTAATGCGACGGGAGCAAAACGCAGCTATCACCATACTGCGCCGGTCAACGCGCTCTACGCCTTGCACGAAGCATTGCGCCTACTCGCCGATGAAGGACTAGAAGCTGCTTGGGCACGCCATGCAGCAATGCACGCTGAGCTGCGCGATGGCTTGGAAAAAATGGGAATTGAATTTGTCGTCGCCGCCGCAGACCGCCTGCCGCAACTCAATACAGTGCACATCCCCGCTGGCGTTGACGACGCCGCAGTTCGCGCGCGCTTATTGAATGAATACAACCTCGAAATCGGAGCTGGCCTTGGCGCGCTGGCGGGAAAAGCATGGCGCATCGGCCTAATGGGCTACGCCGCCCGCCGCGAAAATATTGCGCTGCTGCTGAAGGCGCTGGGGGATGTGCTAGGGAAATAGCATACTCATGGGTATATCAATCTATACATTAATTAAAATAGTCTCGACTGATATACCCATACACAGCGTAATCCACTAACCCAAGCCATAGCAAATCACTATGAATTTGGTTGCAACAATCAATTTCATCAATCAAACACGAACCATTATCATTTGCCTGTCCGAATCCATTCCCGCTGATCGCAGCCGAGGAGGCAATATGTTAAAAACCATCACTTTCGCCATCGTTCACTTTAGCGTTGCGTTCAGCGTGGCTTATTTAATTACGGGCAGCCTTGGCGTTGCGAGCGCTTTGGCCTTGATCGAACCGATGGTGAACACAGTGGCGTATTTCTTCCACGAAAAAGCATGGGATGCCTACCGCGCGGCACAACAACAGGCGAATGAGATCTTGCACTTGAACTAGGCCGGATCAGATTTGGTATTGATGCTGCGCCACGCTCGTTGATCTGGGGCTTAAAAATCCCGTTTAAGCGCACCGAGTGAGGGAGAGAGACAAACAGTTTTATCGTTTGGCTCACGACGGATCGAGGGCATCGGGGACCGATGCGCGCCCGGGTCGCCTTCTTTTGCTTACTTTTCTTGGCGAAGCAAGAAAAGTGAGTCCCCGTCGCGGATTGCGACTGCAAAACACGGTGCACCCAGAGGGTGCGGGCTTTCATCAGTCACGGCAACAACCATTGCTGAAAATAGCGGCTAATTTTTTGATTCACCAACGCGGTTTCTTGCCGATCAAAGCCAACAGGATCGCCGATTAATCGGGCAACGAGCCCTTCTAGCGGTGAACGAATGGGCGACAGTAACGCACCATGGCCGCCTTTTTCAAAGTCGTGCAATACCGTGCAACTTTGGCAAGCGCGAACAATCGGGTCGCTATGAAATTGCGGATGCAGCCAAACGTCTTTACGCGCCGTAATCAGCGAAACGGGGATTTTGGGCTGCGCCAACGAGTTCAAATCAAACACGACACTATAAGGAACACCGGCCACAATCGCGGTGATGCGCGGGTCGGTGTGGCTTTGCCATGTCGCATCATTAAAGCGCCAGCGCAAAATCTGCCGCGCCATGAATACTTTTAAACCGTCAAACATCCCGCCATTCAATTCAAACAGCAAACCCACGCAGGCATGAAAATCAGCGCGAATATTGACATTGCAATGCTGCACCATATTTGCCGGCGACCAGCGCCCGCCCGCCAAAGTCAGCGCGGTTAAGCCGCCCGCCGAAATACCGTACATACCCACTTGGTCGAGTTTTAAGTTCGGTGCAAAACGTGGATCTTTAGCGATGACATCAATCGCGCTAGTGATTTCTTGGGGTCGAATCTTCCAACTCGTCGGACCTGCATCTTTGCCATTTTGATGGTTATCGCGCAGATGATCGGGTAGCGCAACGACAAAACCAGCCTCCGCTAACACGCCAGCCAAATCCGCATAATCCCACGGCGAACCGCCCGAACCATGCGACATCACAATCAAGCGTCCATTGCCTTTAAGCGGAGGCGCATCGGGTAAGGCAAAAACGGGCAAGCCGATTTTATTGAGTTTCTGATTTTGACCGCTGGCGGGATAAAACACCGTGACGGTGGAATGCTGAGCGGTCGCCGCAATTTCAGTCAAACCCGTTG
Organism: Deefgea tanakiae; assembly: GCF_019665765.1. Classification (GTDB taxonomy): domain Bacteria; phylum Pseudomonadota; class Gammaproteobacteria; order Burkholderiales; family Chitinibacteraceae; genus Deefgea; species Deefgea tanakiae. Next base: position 3,220,752 of record NZ_CP081150.1, on the reverse strand, counting down.
CGGCGTGAACATGAGCCGCCAATACAATGATGCAAATACTCTGCATCCACATTTTTAAGCGCATGGTATGAGCCCGCAAGAGGAAGTGACAAATGAGAGACAGCTTAACAAAAGACGGTGAATGCACTGTGACGATTCAAATCAACGCGATTTGCCGACCCGATTGAGCCCCAGATACCGCCACAGCGAGACGGCAACCAAGACAAGGGCAAGCTATTGATCTATCGTCATTTTTTGTCATACCAAATTCACAAAATAAAAACCTTGCTGTAATAATCAGCTAGTAATTTAGCTAGCAAAACTCTGGAGAGAGAAAGATGCTAGTTGAAAGTTCTGCTTCAATTCATAAACATAAACGCACATTGACGGTGTCGATTGCCAGCAATCCAGAAACGATTTTGGCGGCGCAAGCCTTGCGCTATCAAGTTTTTGTTGAAGAAATGGGCGCACAAATCAATAGTAAAATCCCCGGCATCGATCAAGACCTATTTGACCGTTACTGCGATCACCTAGTGGCGCACGATGAAGACACGGGCGAAGTGATCGGTACGTATCGCATTTTACCGCCACACCAAGCGCAAAAAGTGGGCAGCTATTATTCCGATACCGAGTTTAATCTCACTCGCTTGCAAAATATTCGTCCACAAATGGTCGAGCTAGGCCGCACCTGCGTTCACCCGAAATACCGCAATGGCTCAACGATTGCGCTATTGTGGTCGGGTATCGCCAATTACATCCAGCAACATGGCTATCAATATCTGATTGGCTGCGCGAGTGTGCCCGTGAACGACGGCGGCCATTTGGCGGTGAACTTATACAAAAAACTCGCCGCTTCAGCGCTGGCGCCGATTGAATGGCGCGTGTTCCCAAACAATCCACTGCCGTTTTCAATGAACACCGTCGCGCAAAAAGTCGAAACGCCAGCACTGATCAAAGGCTATCTGCGCGCTGGCGCGATGATTTGTGGCGAACCGGCTTGGGACCCGTACTTTAATTGCGCCGATTTCTTAATGCTATTGCCAACCAAGCAACTGGACATGCGCTACGCGAAGCACTTTAATCGCTAAGCCAGAGCGGAAATCAAACCTGCTTGTCACAGCGCACGCTATAGCAAGCAGGTATCTCTTGGTATGCATTAATAATGCTTTTGCGGCAATACCCAACAGAAATTTTCATCACGCACACATTAAATGACATGCAAGGTGCCTCGCCTTGCAACCCGCCTGTGGAACAAATTAGCGCAAGCCAGAGCAGACAGCGTACTATATCAACACTGACAATGAGGGTGAACGATGAGTACGAAGTTATCAAAAGATGAAATGGCCTCACTAATCGAAGTGAGCCGCGGCCTGAAAAGCACGCGTTTAAGCCACGCTGTGTTTAAAAATATCAAAGTCCTCACAGGGCAAAAGCTGTGCGCTTACGAACGTAAAACCGGTATTTTGCAAATTACCGACTTGGGTAAACAAACAATTTTCATGGCGCTGTGTATCGACAGCCTGCGCCAACTCAAAGCCAATCCAACGCTCAAAATTAACGGTGAAGCACTGGCGTTTTTGCTGCGCAAAGGCCACCTCGAAACACGTGAAGGCGAAGTCGGCCATTTCATCACCACCAAGGGCGAAGAATCGCTCGCCGATATTGATTCACAAAAATAAAGTTCTACACTCCGTTGAGTTCTTGCTCAACGGAGTTCTTATGACCTATCCCTTTTTTGCACACCAAGCAAAGAACACAGCCACACCATCACTTCTAGTTTACGTTTTAGATAGTCAGAAACGTGAGCTCTGCTATAACAAATTTGTAATCCCACTGAAAAAATCAAGCCCAAACTCAATTCAAGCGCCAGCCACGCAACTCCCGTAGCCGCAAAATAAATTCGGTTTTTTAGAGGCTCAACGGTCAATTTAGATTAAATAGATCTAATTATTAGTACTATACTGACACATAACTTAACCCACCGAACAGGCAGGGCCTCAAATGAAGATTTCCCAAAAACTAATGCTACTGATTGCACTCGCCGCGCTGGCGATTGTACTAATTACAGCAGTCAACTTTAATAAATTTCAAAGTGTGAAAGAGCACTCAATCATGATCACTGATGATGCATTGCCATCCGTTATTTTAATTGGTGAAATTAACTTAGCGTTTGCCAATGCACGCCACGCACTTGTCGAACATGTCATTCAATCTAATGCGGACGAAAAAAAAGTAGTTGACACCAAATTAAACCAATACTTAGCTCAATTTGATGAAAAATTAAAAGCCTACGATCATTATGTTTCTAGCGCTGAGGGCCAGCAAAATATCGCCAACATTCGCAAAGAAGCTGATCAATGGATCGAAATTGGCAAGTTAGTCAAAATAGCTTCCGAATCAAACGATGCCGCAGCCGCAGAAGCCTTGGTCAAAACGAAAGCCACTCCACAAGCACAGAAAGTTGAAGAACAACTAATCATCGCAACCAAGCGTAATGAGGTAGGTGCGAATGAAGACAAAAAAGAAATTACCGAAGCGATTGCTGCTGCGATCAGTTTTTCAATTGGTACCGGTTTAATCTTAATTATTGCGATTAGTATCATCGGGCTGTGGATTGCGCGCAGCATCATTAACCCCCTCAACGCGATGCGCCAATTTGTCGTGCAACTGGGTACTGATTTTGACTTCACCCGCCGCGTCACGATCACCCAACAAGACGAAATCGGTGAATCACTCGAAGCAGTCAATGGCCTCATCAACACCCTGCAAAACAGCTTGCAACAACTCAATCGCATCGGTCGTGATGTCACCGGTACGGCCAGCGGCTTATCGAATGCCAGCCAGCAATTATCCAGCGCCTCTCACAATGTCAGCAATGCAGCATCCAGTATGGCAGCGGGGGTTGAAGAAGTGACGGTCAGTATTAGCCATATGGCCGACAGCGCCGATGAATGCGATCGCACCGCACGCGAAGCGGGGCAAATGGCCAGCACTGGCGGCACAGTTATTGAAAGCACCATCACCAGCATCAATCAAATTGCCGAAGATGTCCGTGTTTCGGCTCAGCAAATTGAATCCCTCAAAGATCGCACCGCCAGCATCAATGCAGTGGTCAATGTCATTAAAGACATCGCGGATCAAACTAATCTGTTGGCACTAAACGCTGCGATTGAAGCTGCGCGTGCCGGTGATTTAGGGCGTGGCTTTGCGGTGGTGGCCGATGAAGTACGTAAACTCGCTGAGCGCACAGCCAGTTCTACACAGGAAATTATCGGTACCGTAAGTGCGATCCAAAATGAAGCCAACATCACGGTGACGACGATGCAGCAAACGGTGCGCCAAGTGGACCTCGGCGTGGAGCGTGCGCAAGAAGCCAGCGATGCAATTTCCAAAATCCGCCAAAATGCCGATCAAGTCGTCGTGCAAGTCAGCGAAATCACCAGCACGATGCGTGAACAAAGCGCGGCGAGTGCAATGATGGCACAGCAAGTGGAGCAAGTAGCACAAATGTCAGAAGAAAGTAGCTCGGTAGCACAGAGCACCGCTGGCGAAGGTGAGCGATTGCGTCAATTGAGCCAAGAACTCGATTCCGCGATTGCACGCTATCGCGTCTAAATAAAACTGTTACCCCATTCAAGCCACAGCTCGCTGTGGCTTTTTTATTCTTATTAAAAATCATCTTCATAAGATCATATTCATCAACATCGGTGCCTTCACGCATAAATCATTGATGCAAGTTACGATTTCATTATCGACTTGAATGATAAATGAACACTTTTTCAAGCAATCGTTAAAGAATAGTAATAAAACAAATAAAGCTGATGATGACGAAACCGGAGTAGATAAAGAGCAACATAGACAGAGCAATTTAGAGAATACTAATACACCATTTGTTACACTAAAAAGAATTGGATTACTTTTGTAACTACCGAGGTTATATCGACATGAAAATCGCACACAAATTGGTCTCACTGGTGGCCCTCGCTGGATTAGCCATCATCATCCTCACAGTAGTAAGTTACTTTAAACTCCAAGATGTAAAAACACATTCCGCAGATGTGAGTGATAATGTCTTACCTTCAGTATTACTACTTTCAGATGCGCAACTCGAGCTTTCTGGCGCTAGGATCCACGCTTTAAATCAAATGCTACAAGCGGACGAAACCGAAAAGAAAGTCCGCGCAGATAATTTTAATCAAAGCATCGAAAAAACCTTAGAAGCGCTGAAAAAATACGAGTCTTATATCGTTGATGAGCTAGACCGTAAAAATATTGATACCTTTAAAAACGAACTCAGTGCCTATGCCACCGTCACACGGGAAGTGATGGCCCTATCGCAAGCTCAAAAACAAGAAGAAGCGATCGAATTAAGCCGAAGCAAAGCGGCACCACAAGCGCAGAAAGTACTCAGTGCGGCCACCGAAGCCGTAAAACTGAATCAGCAATACGTTGAGGAATCACGCAAAGAAATTAATAACGCAATCACATCTGCCGTTTCACTTTCCCTGACATTTGGCCTGCTTCTATTTGCGGTCATCTGCGTCATTGGGGTGATGATCGGGCGAAGTATTGTGAATCCACTCAATGGTATGCGCCAGTTCGTCGTGCAACTCGGAACGGATTACGACTTCACACGCCGTATGGCGGTGACACACCGCGATGAAATCGGGGAATCACTCGAAGCGATCAATGGCCTCATCAACACCCTACAAACCAGTTTGCAACAACTCAATCGCATCGGCCGTGATGTCACCGGTACGGCCAGCGGCTTATCGAATGCCAGCCAGCAATTATCCAGCGCCTCTCACAATGTCAGCAATGCAGCATCCAGTATGGCAGCGGGGGTTGAAGAAGTGACGGTCAGTATTAGCCATATGGCCGACAGCGCCGATGAATGTGATCGCACCGCACGCGAAGCGGGGCAAATGGCCAGCACTGGCGGCACAGTTATTGAAAGCACCATCACCAGCATCAATCAAATTGCCGAAGATGTCCGTGTTTCGGCTCAGCAAATTGAATCCCTCAAAGATCGCACCGCCAGCATCAATGCAGTGGTCAATGTCATTAAAGACATCGCGGATCAAACTAATCTGTTGGCACTAAACGCTGCGATTGAAGCTGCGCGTGCCGGTGATTTAGGGCGTGGCTTTGCGGTGGTGGCCGATGAAGTACGCAAACTCGCTGAGCGCACAGCCAGTTCTACACAGGAAATTATCGGTACCGTAAGTGCGATCCAAAATGAAGCCAACATCACGGTGACGACGATGCAGCAAACGGTGCGCCAAGTGGATTTAGGCGTGGAACGCGCGCAAGAAGCCAGCGATGCCATTTCCAAAATCCGCCAAAACGCCGATCAAGTCGTCATACAAGTCAGCGAAATCACCAGCACGATGCGTGAACAAAGCGCGGCGAGCGCGATGATGGCGCAACAAGTCGAACAAGTGGCACAAATGTCAGAAGAAAGTAGCTCGGTAGCACAGAGCACCGCTGGCGAAGGTGAGCGATTGCGTCAATTGAGCCAAGAGCTCGATTCCGCGATTTCCCGCTATCGCGTCTAAATAACAGCGCGAAGGACACACATCTGGCCACAGTAAACTGTGGCCATTTTTATTTGACCTTGTCAGCGAGAGCAGAATCCCGTCCAATAGCGACCTCACCACCCAACGGTAGTTACGATGAGTATCGCTTCACCTTGTATCAATGCCTGCCAACTCAACCCAAGCCGCGCGTATTGCCAAGGCTGCCTGCGCACGCTGGATGAAATTAGGGCATGGTCAAAGCTATCCGACCCAGACAAACTCGCTGTTTGGCAACGCCTAAAGCGAACGCCCTGCGAGCAGTCAATACAGACGGCATAAAAAAACCGCCACAGTTTGGCGGTTTTTTCTCGACTACAGGGCTGAATTAGCCGCGGCTAGTCACAACCAATAAATGGTAACCAAATTGCGTTTTAACAGGGCCTTGCACTTCATTGAGTGGTGCGCTGAATACGACTTTATCGAACTCGGGCACCATCATGCCAGGGCCAAATGAACCCAAAGCGCCGCCTTGCGCTGATGATGGGCAGCTTGAATTGGCTTTTGCCACTTCAGCAAAGTCCGCGCCCGCCAAAATTTCTTGTTTCAATGCTTCGCATTGTGCTTCTGTTTTTACCAATAGGTGACTGGCGGTAGCTTGAACCATCATTGAACTCCTGCAATTTGCTGTAATTGAATATCACGAACATTCATGATTTGACACTTACATGGCGCTAAAATCCGCCTTTTCAAGCGGCAATACATTCAATATCACACATTCCTGGCAAAAAATGTGCGGCTCACAAATCAAACCTTGCTAGAATCCGTAATAAAATTGCTACAAAATTTCCAAACAAGTCAGCCTAGGTTGAGTTTTCAAATTGATCCGCTGATAATTAAAGCCATGAACAACCTAGGAATTTTAAAATGAGTTTGGAAGAATTTTTTGAGCACTTCTCTGTTGTCTATTCACAACTGGATGTAGAAGGTGTCACTCAACTGTTCACCATGCCATTTTTCACACTAATTAACGATGAACGCACCGACTGGCCAGACATGCCACCGCTGTATGAAACCACGCAAGTACTGTTCAACTGGTACGCCGCACAAGGCTTTCACGACGCTCAATATAAAATCCTGAGTGTGCTAGAAATTAGTAGCACACTGGGTACCGCCCAACTCGCTTGGCGCGTCATGCGCAACGACGGAACACCGTGGGAATATCGAACCAGCTACCACCTCAAACGGATTGATGGCGTGTGGAAAATTGCGGGTGTGATTCAGTTTGAAGAAGAAACCCCGAATGTTGCGAGCTTGACCCAGCAATCTAATCACAATGATGCGCCCCTACTCGTGGTAGCGGAAGCTGCATTGCGCGATTCAATCACCAGACCGAATGCCCCCAAAGTCTCACAAGAAGCACTTAAGTCATTGATTTAATACACAGCGTATTCTTTTTGCAACAAGATGTAGTGTTTAGTTTTCAACTACATTAGTTTTGACTTATACATACTCCATGTACCACCGAAACTGAGTGTCATCATGGAAAATGCGATTTATCACAAAACGGCTCTTGGTCAGCAAGAAATTACCCAACGCAGCGGCTTAATCGGGCAAAAAGAGCGCCAAGTGCTCTTTATGATTGATGGCGCTCGACACAGTATGGCGCTAGCAGGGATGCTGCCCAATATCGATGTACTGGGTATTTTGCAAAAGATGCAGAGCCTCGGCCTGATTAGCTCGGTTTCGCAAAGTAAGACCATCGATCAAATTCAATTTTCCGGCCCGACCACCGTTGCGCCACAATTATCGCAAGATTTGAAGCAAAAACGCCAAATCGAAGCCGCTCGGCAAGTCATCCTCAAAGTGACGCAAGAATATCTCGGGCAAAGCTGGGAAGAACGTCTAGCTGAGCTACTGAGCACCGTGCGGCGAGCTGAAGATTTCGCGCCGATTGTTGAGCAATGGGGTGTGGCGCTCAGGCGTTCAGGCTACCGGGGGGCTGCCGATGTCGGTGAGCGTGAAGTGAAAGCCGCCTTGAGCGACCAATAAAAGCCACCAAGAGCCGCTAGTGCGGCTCTTTTCCATCACGCCAATGGCTAAGATTCAATCCGCTTTGTTGCCAAATCAATTTGCCGCACCACACCAGCCCCCATATGCTCGCCCAGCCACACACTACTCGCCCGAATTTGCCCCAATAGATCGCCCTGCTCTTTTAGGCTAAATTCAGTACTTACTGCAGTCACAGCCAAGGCCCCAACCCCCGCTTGGCTTAAAGTTTGCACCCCAGCGCCATGCTCTGCGGACTGCCAAAGTTTCAAGTCTTTAAATGCGCTATCGCCTTCATCAATCCAGCCATTCTGATCGTTATCCAAACTGGCTAATTCACTAAACCCGTTGCCCGTCTTCGGGCCAAACAACTCGCTACCGTTATCGGCCAAACCATTGCGATTTCGATCCCAAAACAAAAACGCCGATGTGGCATCTGGCATCCGCATTCGCTCTTTTTGACCGTCATTATCCAAATCAAACTCAACACTTGTTTCATGCAATTTTGCTGTTGGTGCTCCAAAATCCAAGACCAGCGGATCTTGTAATTTTAGCCAATCGAAACCCAGCTCACGTTTGATTTCGGTATCACGAGATAGTTGATAGTCCACCGCAAATTGCCGAGAGCTGCCATCGGCAAGGCAAACTTTGCCGTGAGCTGCAAAACTAGATTGCTCGCTTTCACGGATTTGCTCCGTCACCAAAACTTGCAATCTCGATCCTCCTCCACTGGCCGCTGGGTTCAGCTTCGTATCGCCTGCTGCAGGCGCGGTCATCTCAAGCGGTGATCCGCCACAACTGCACTCGCCATCACCAAACAACAGCGCCAACAGCGATTGAAAACGCTGTACCTTACTTTTTTCCAAAATCAGGGCTTGCGACTCATCCTGTTGCGACTGAATGCGGGGTAATAGCGCATTGATTTCTTCAGTCAATTGTTTTGAAAACGAATTGGCGGTTTCAGCTGACATATTGAGCTGTATTTGCAGTTTTGATTCCTGCAACAGATGGTGCTCACTACTGAACTTAAGTTCTGAATGCTGAACTTTCATGATGTTCTACCTCGCTCGTGGTGGAACACCAAATCACGCATAAAGCGTGCCCGTCTTAGTGAAAAATACGAAATGCAGACCAGATTAAAACGAGAGTGAGTGGGTATTACCACAGCGGTAATATAAAGCAATAGCTAGAAGGCAATACTTCAGCATTGCATATATTTTAGGCAATAAAAAAGAGCCGCATCAGCGACTCTTTTTTACTATATTCTGGCAGGGGAAGAAGGATTCGAACCTTCGCATGCTGGAATCAAAATCCAGTGCCTTAACCAACTTGGCGACTCCCCTAACGCTTGCCAAAACTTAATTTAGCAACTTAGGGGGCGAATAATACCTGATGTTTTTTAAAACAGTAAGCTTTTTTTTAAATTTTTTTCGTGAAAAATAGCATTTTTATGCAAAATCAAGCACCTAAGCCCAATGGCGTTTATCTAGCACGCTATATTCCGGCACTTCACGGTAGAATGCAGCCCTGCTTATACTTATGTCACTCGGACTTTTTTGAATGCCGCACAACGACCTTGGTAATATCGCCAGCTCGCAAGACAAATGGCTCGTGCAGGCGCTCATCCTAGCTATTTTGCTCCACATGCTTTTTTTGCTGATTCCAGCCTCAGAAAAACCCACACTTAAAGCACTGAGTAGCAATGTGCTAGAAATGACGATCCAAAAAAAGCAGCCACCGAAAGCACCCGAGCCCGAGCCAGAACCCGAAGCCAAGGTGATGACACAGGCTCCAAGCGAGAAAAAACCCGAGTTCCGCGCTAAACCAGCCCCCAAGAAAACCACCAAAGCTAGTGCGCCAAAAGTGCTTGCGCAACCATCAGACACCAAAGAAGTCGAAATCGCGGGACTCGACCTCGGTAATGGCAGTGCCAAGCAAGGTAAACCTAAGACATTGGACTTAACTTACCGTCCAGAAAAACCCACTTTTGAAACTCGCCAGCAAGAAGACGGGGCGACGCGTAGCCAAGAAGGTTCAGAAAAAGTTCGTGCGATTTTTGGAATTTGGGAGCAACAAATTCGCCAAAAAGTCGAGCGGATTGGCCAGCAGAATTTTCCGCGCGACGAAAATGGTCGTCCTTTATTTGGCTTAATGCAGTTTAAAGTGGTACTGAATGGCGATGGCAGTATCGCCAAATTGGAATTAACCCGCTCATCGGGCAACATGAAGCTTGATCAAGATGCGCTCAATATCATTCGGATTGCCGCCCCATTTGGTCCAGTACCTATTGAATTACTCGACCATAAAGGACAAATCGTTCTTTCGCGTTATTACCAATTTGTTGATGAGCGCAATGTGCGCTGGAAGCAATAATGACGCGCCACCCTCAATTGCCAGTGGCCCAAAAAAGCTGTCAGCACTGTGGTACGTCATTTCAATGTGGTACGGGCGGCCAGCAAGGCGGCTGTTGGTGCATGGATCTGCCCATCGGCCTACCCTTACCCAAGGAAGGCGAAGGCGATTGTTATTGCCCTCGCTGCCTTGAACAAATTAAGCAGCGCAGTATTGGTCGCTAGACATTACTAATCAATAGCTTGGTAGCTATACCTAAATAAAGCTTAGTTAGCAGCGCTTATTCACGTAGAAAATATGACTGCCCATTGTTTTAAGCCGTGCGATTGAGGCGGCTTTCGCCCATCCGGGATTAACGTCGCGCGTATGGTAGAGCATCGCCTGACTTGGCTTTGCGCCACTCGCAATATACTCCGTCACCACCGACTTAACCTTCAGATAACTATGCGGCTCACGCGCCTTGGCGGCGGTTAAGGTTCGCGCCGTACCTTGCTGCCAGGTCCAAGAGAATTGTTTTCGCTGATAGACCACTTCATGCACCGAATCGGGGTAACAGGCAGATTCAACCCGCGCCATCGTCACAGCCAATACCGCACGAATACCTGCTGGGGATTCACCGCGTGCTTCATTAAACGCATTTAAAATCATCGCATCGATGTCTTTTTGGCTGAACTGATAGTCCGAACTCTCAATCTCAATACTGGCCACTGCCGATGCACTGCTGGCAACGAGACATGCCGCACCAGTTGAACTCGCTGCAGAGCTCACCGCAGTTACGCTACTCGCCAGACAGGCGCCCGCAGCCTTCTCTGGCTGCTGCGGCACCCAGCGGTGCAGTGCACAGCCGGTAACTAAACTACTCATAATGACTAAAGATCCAAGCTTTGCGCCTAACGCCATTCATTCCCCTTTTGCGAGCACTCCTCCGGTACAAGGGGAAGGAGCGCATGTCCATTTACGATGGCTAATATGCAAGTGTTCTAAACTGAAGACGGGCATGTTAAGTAAAATATTGAGTCGTTTCAGTGACATAGTTACACCCATGCCGACCAGCCCAGTAAAACAGTACACAAAATGCACTTTTACACGGAATATGCAGGCCAGATTAAAAATGAATTTCAAGTAAATAATGGTGGCAAAAGCGCATGAAAAAGCAGACCCTCGCTCTGATTCAAGCCGATGCATTGCGCATGGATTGCCTTCAAGCAGTACAGGCATTAGCACTCCCGCAAGCGATGATTTGCGCTGGATTCGTACGCAATTTGGTCTGGGATGCGGCCCATCAATTCAGCACCAGCACACCGCTAAATGATGTCGATGTCGCATGGTATTCGAGCGAGCAAATCGATCCGCAGCTTGATTTAGAATTGGAATTTAAACTCAAGCAACAACTACCCAATGTGCAATGGCAAGTCCGGAATCAAGCGCGCATGCATCACCGCAATGGCGTGGCGGCCTATGCCTCGGCGAAAGATGCAGTTGCGCGGTTTCCCGAAACGGCGACGTGTTTGGGCGCTGCCATGAATGACAAAAATGAAATTGAATGGCGTGTTACGGCAGGATTAGCCGATGCATGGGCGCTGCGCTTGCGACACAACGCCCATTCTGGCTTGGCGCTGAGTGTGACTCAGCGAAGAATCGAAGAGAAAAATTGGTTGGCGCGCTGGCCGCACTTACGATTGATGCCCCAATTGCTGGGCTAACTTAAGCTTTTGCATCCAGTACTTTTTTATCCGGATTATGGTCGGGGCTCATATCTAAATAGCGTGGTCCGCCGGGTAAATTCAGCAGTTGCAGCGACATTTCACCCAAGAGTTGCAAGCCGTTTTTACCGTCGGCATCGGGCTTAAACATCCCGAATGGGCGGAATACGGGTTCGCTGCTCAGGCGTTGCAACAAGTCCATCGCGGTGCCAGCAAAGTCTTGTTTGAATCCATCCACTTTTTTGTCATCGTCTTTGCGCGATGAAACGGGCACTTTGGCCGAAGCGTCATTGGCTTGATTTAAATCGAGCGCATCGATCGGCGCAGAAGCGATAGATTGCCCTTGCTGTTGATTGTTAGGTATTGCGTTGAAGCCATTACTCATATTGCGCTGCTGAGCAATACTGGCACCTTCAATGACCGATTCATAGCGAATCTCAATTTCAATCTCAAAGCGCTGCCCATCCGCTGTGATCAACGTGCCTTTACCGCTAAACGAACTGGTATCGCTCAAACGAAATGCGCTAGCTTGAGAGCTACCTTGCGCACTTTGGCTCGACTGCTGCATGGCGGTAAAGCTCGATTCTGCGCTCAGTGACATCTCATCAAACTCGATGGTCATGCCCTTCGCTTGGTCACCGAACATTTTCTGGGCAAACTGAGAAATAAAATCACTCGCCATCTGCGTCGTCGCTTTACTGAGGTTATCCACCCGCTGTTGAATCAATTCACTACCCTTGGTGAGCGATTTACCCATCGCCCCCGCCGTCTCACCCATTTTGCGCAAGGATTGCGCCAAGCCCGACTCATTAGAACGCAGCCCATTCAAAGGGCTGTTTTGGAGTGATGAGAGTGAGTTCATGGCGGGACCTCTTTGTTGGTAACTGTTTATCGACGCGCCACGCCGAAAACTAAAGACTTCGTAAGGAGTTTGTGATTAACGGCAAGGTAAATTAGTCATCGCTGATGCAGCAATCAAACGTAAGCCGCATTAAGGCAACAACACCGCCGCATTTTGCCGCCAAAACTCGGCATCCAGTGTCCACTGCGCTTTCAACTCACTTTGCTGCGGATTGGCCAGCACCAAGTTCAATTGCGGCGCGCCTTGCTCTGGCAGCGCAATTTGCCAACTCGCTAAGGTGTATTCCTTACCATGTCGCCATAGGCTATTGTCGGCACCATCATGCTGATCTCGGCTGATCGCCGCAAAATTATCCAAGCGCCACTTTTTATCCACAGCCAATAGACTTGATACCCGCGCCAGACGGAGATGACTACTTTCACCCTGCAGTTGATTGCAGTGTGCCAATTCTTGACTGAGATAATGATTGGTGTGCGCCAAAACACCGTTACTCTGAGTGCTCAAGCTATATTGACCATTGAGGCCAATTTCAACTTGAAGGATTTGATGGCGATCGGCCAGCATTAAAAAATTCGCCCTAGCAGGTTGAAATAAAATCGCGGCATCCACAATCACATCCGCCACTGAGCCATATTGCCGCAAAATCTTGCTCATCACACCGCGCGCATCGGTTTGTGCATTGCGAATTTTCTTGGGAATACTACTCGCCGCCGCGCTGACTACTGCTAAACCTTGCTCATTCACACCCGCCTTGATGCCAGGCTCAGCACCGTCATCAGCGAACAAACCCACATAGCGAAAGCCGTCCTTCGGCGTGAGAATGCGGATCGACTGCGCATGGTCAGGCCGCCAATCACGGTTTTTGGCCAGCAGCGTGCCACCGCCCTCCACCGCATCTCCAGCCGCGCCCCACAAGGTACAGGCGCTAGCAGGCACACTCAGCAGCACCAGCCAAACACCAATGATTCTCATATTCTGTGCACCAAGGTTAATGTCGAAGTGGCACTTCAACAATAAAACAGCAGCCTCGCTCATTGAGACCCGTCGATAATTGAATGGTACCGTTCAAACGAGCAACCGCCTGCGCCACAATCGCCAAGCCCAAGCCTGTCCCCGCGACATCGTGCCCTGCGCCGCGATAGAAGCGCTCGAAAATCCGCTCTCGATCCGCCTCGGCAATGCCAGGGCCATTATCGGCGACGCTTAAAATCATCTGCTCACCAACTTGGCGTAACTCAACCTCAATCTGATCACCCTCACCAACATATAAAATCGCGTTATTGAGTAGATTTTGCACAATCGATTGCACCGCATTGGCATCGACCACATTGAATAGCGTATCTGGCGCATCAAACGAAAGCTCAATTTGCCGCGCGATCGCCGTCGGCGCTAAACGAGCCAGCTCTTGTTGCAGCAAAGCAGCGACATCAATTGTTTCAATCGCCACCAATTTATCGTTATCAATGTGCGACATTTCGAGTAGCTGGGCAATCAAATGTGAGGACCGGTTAATGGCTAACTCTAGATTTTTCTCAGCAACATCACGATCCGCAGGGGTTTCTGCCAGTGTTAATACATGCGCTTGCGCTGAAATCACCGCCATCGGCGTGCGTAATTCATGCGCTGCGTCTTGCACAAAAGCATGTTCACGTTCGATTTTGTTGCGCAATTGACTTAATAAGCGATCTAGTGCCTCAGTCAGTGGCTTTAGCTCAGCGTAAGGACTACTAAAATTGAGCGGCGATAGATCATCTTTATTTTTATCGGCAATCAAACTCGACAACATCCGCAATGGCCTTAAACCGCGTGCCACCACGAGCCAAACCGTCAGTACCATAATCGGTAAAGCAATCAACATTTGCACCGTCATTTCCATAATGACCATCATAAAAAACCACGGCGAATCCAAAATGGGCGCAGCCCACATCACATCCCAACGGGCAGTTTTCGCGTGAAAAACACGATACAACTCCCCATTCACTTTGGCATCAAACAATTGAGACTGACCTGCGGGCAATTGATGCTGGCCACCTTCAGGTGACAGATAAATTCGACGGCCCTGCAAATCATTGAGTTGCAATAGCATGACCCGAGGAATTTTAAACTGCCGATAACTTAAATTATAAATGTCCGAATACGTTGAAATGACAGTCAACGCCTCAGTTTCTTCGCTTACTTTTTCCAGCGCAGCCACTAAAGCATGGCCATTCGTGAGCAGCGACCGATCTCGCTCAACAGGGTCAGTTTCTTGCAGATAGCCATAGATTGCCAACACAACCCAGCACAATGCAAACGCAAGCAAAATCGCAATGACCACGCGCCGAATCAGGCTGGGGCCAAAATAATGTAAATAGCGCTTCATAGCACCAACATATAGCCAATACCACGTACAGTCCGAATGCGTTGTGCACCGATCTTCCGTCGTAGATTTGAGAGATGAACTTCCAGCGCACCAAAATCAATCGCATCGCCCAATGGCTCCAAACGCTGCGCCAATGCGCCTTTCGGCACCACAATCCCAGGCTCTCTGGCTAACTCCAGCAATAAATGAAACTCTCTTGGCGATAAATCTAATGTTGTCCCAGCAAGGCTAGCCTGATAGCGGCGTGGCTCGATTTGCAAATCACCGATATGCCACACATCACTGGCTTGCTGCGCATAACGCCGCAATACCGCGCGCATGCGGGCGATCAATTCCGCAGTGGCAAAGGGCTTGATAATAAAATCATCAGCCCCGCCATCTAAACCCGCCAAGCGATCATCCAAAGCCGAGCGCGCCGTAATCACAATAATCGGCGTCGCAATACCGGCCTTGCGCCAACGATTCAGCAGCTCAAATCCCACCCCATCCGGCAAAGTTAAATCCAGCAACACGCAGTCAAATTCCAGTTCCTGCGCAGAACGTGGCGCATCGGCAATGCTGCGCCGCCATTCGCTGCTGATGTCTTCGGCTTTGAGTGCCTGCTGGAGTGCGAACCCGAGATCGAGGTCGTCTTCAATAATTAAGATATGCATGCCGTCACTTTACCTGAAGAACCTTAAGCTCGGCTTAAGCTTGCGTTTGTCATACTGCTTGCCATTCACTCACAGAGCAGGGCAGATGATGCAAATCCAATTCAATCCATTAGGTCGTCAATCGTGTTCCGCTGTTTTGATGGCGGGCTTAGTCACGTTACTCAATGCTTGCGGAGGCGGTAACGCTGACGATCACGCGCGAGTGAAAAAATGTTTGGACAGCGGGGCCACCATTTCAAATTGCTTAAAGTCAACCCCAAGCGTGACACCAACACCATCACCGACCATAACACCAACACCGCCCCCAGGCCTGACGTTATCTGCGATGCCATCGCAAAAATTTATCCAAATTGCTCCGAATATTAAGCTGGAGGTGCTCGATTTTGGCGGTAGTGGCGATGTCATTTTGCTGTTGGCGGGAGCAGGTAATACCGCACATGTATTTGATGGTTTTGCCCAAGGCTTAACAGCTAAAAATCGGGTATTTGCCCTAACGCGCCGTGGCTATGGTGGTTCCAGCCAACCAGCCACTGGATATGACACTGCAACATTAACAGAAGATATTCGTTCAGCTTTAGATCAACTCGGTATTCAACGCGTGCATTTAATTGGGCATTCAATTGCCGGTGATGAAATCAGCCGCTTTGCCGGAAAATATCCGGAACGCGTCAATCGCTTAGTCTATTTGGATGCAGCATATGACCGCATCGCATTCAATGCAGCATTGAGCAGCTTCACCTTACCATCGCCACCCGAATTGACGATTGGCGATCTCAGCTCGCTAGATGGCCTTCGCCAATACACTCATCGCATCCGTGGCGTGGCGATTCCCAAAGCTGAAATTGAAGCGGCCATTCGCTTGAATAGTGATGGCAGCGTGGCCAACGCGGTCACCCCTGACGAAATCGCAGCACAACATCTCGCTGGCATAGAAACGCCCAACTACAGTTTGGTAAAAGCGCGTGCCCTTGGCATTTTTGCTGATGCACAAAATCCAAGTGACATTGTGCCGTGGTTAACGCCCGCATCACCCGAATGGGCAGCCAACAGCACTTTCTTTACTCAGGTCTATCGCCCTTACCTTTTACAACAGCAAAACAAATTTAAAACCGAACTGATCGGTAGCAGCTCTCTCAACATCGCCGGAGCCAATCACTATCTATTTATCTCGCACGCGAAACAAGTCACCGCCGCGATTGCACAGTTTTTAGCTGCGCCTTAATGATCTAGTTTAATGAGCGTGGAGAAATAATATGTGGAGCTTATACCGAACATCGTGGGATCTCGATCGCTTATTAACACCAGCAAACATCGAGCCCACACGAAGCAATAGAACACCGCAACAGAAACTTGATGGCAAACAATTAGCCCAGCAATCAGCCAATGCTCGCACCACTCAACTCCCTACCTCATAATTTTTTTCCAAGGATGGACTCATGCGTTTCCCGATTATTTTTTCTTTTATTTTACTCAGCCAAGTCTGCCTCGCTGAAGAAACGGTACTTAATTCAAGTACCGAGCAAGGATTATCACGCTTGCAAAGCTTGTGGGCAGAAGCCAGCGATGGCAAAAATTGGCAAGTTGCTGCTGGGCTCGGGGTTGCGTACGCCCCCGAAGTCATGGGCGGGGATTTCTATAAAGGCGGCGCAATGCCTAGTTTTGATATTGCCCATCGCTCAGGATTTTTTATGGGCACCAGTAAAGGAATCGGTTGGAGTTATGCAGTCAACCCAGATTGGCAAGCGGCGATTTTTCTGGCCCCTAGTGGTGAACGCAAAGAAAAAGACCGGCTGACCGATAAAATCAATTTCAAAGGCATGGGCGATATTAAATCAGCGGCACAAGCTGGCGCCATACTCAATTATGTCCTGGGCGATTTAAACTTATCCACAGTGCTCTTGACTGGCTTGTCGGACAAAAATCGTGGCCAGCAGCTCACATTGGGCGCGGATTACACCGTCTATGACAGTGAAAATTTCGCGCTGATGTTAAACAGTTCACTCACCGCCAGTAATGCAGATTATCAACAGCGCTGGTATGGCGTAACAAAACAACAAGCGCAAAAAAGCGGCTTTAAAGCGTATCAAGCAGGCAGCGGACTCACGCTCGGGACCGTGGGACTCACTGGCCTCGTGCCAATCACGAAAGAACTGCGTTTAATTAGCTCACTCAGCTACAACCAATTCCTTGGCGATGCAGCGGACAGCCCCTTGGTCAAATCAAAAGGCAGCGGAGAGTTTTCAGCCCTATTGCAATACACCTGGTAAGCGGTTCGCAACCACCAAAAGCAAAAGCCCCTAACACGAAGGACATCCGTTATGCATCCCCTATTGCGCCAGCATCAACTTGGTTTTTTCACCAGCTCACGCAGTGCATATCCAGCCATGGATGATGGCCCAATGCAGGCTGCGGTGGTGGACCACGCTCAGCTTCAAACCCAAGTTGAGCAGTTTCGTCACCAACATCACTTGCCCGGCGTGGGCGTGGTCTTGGTGCAAAACGACACGATTCTCAGTGCTTGCAGTGGTCAACGGCGAATTGATGCGCCAGCATTCATTCAAAATAGCGACAGCTTCCCACTGGGCGCGCTCAGCAAAGCCGTGACTGCCACCTTGGTGGCGCGCTGGGTGGAACAAGGAAAATTACGCTGGGACTCTACGCTGGCCGATTTACTCCCCGCTTGGCGCGATCAAATGCGTACTGAATTTCAATCCGTCACGGTGTTGCAATTACTACAACATCGCGCTGGGCTTGCGCGGGGATTTGGCGATCTCAAGTATTCCAATTTATTGGCGATGCTCGGTGGCAATCCAAGCGCCAATCGCAGCACCGCCGCTCGTTGGATTTTGCAACAAGCCTACATTGGCGAAGTGAACCAAAGAACACACTACTCTAACATTGGGTATTTCATTGTAGCTATTATTATTGAATTGCTAGGCAGCAATACCTACGAAAATATCTTGCAACAGCAACTATTTTCCGAGCTCTCTCTGCATCCCCATCTCAGCAATACTTCCTCAGTACAGGGCCACCAATCATTAAAAACAAACTGGTTTAGCAAACCCCGTTGGCACAAGGTGAATAAGGAAGAACGGCAAGACCTTGCAAGGCTCAACCCTACAGTCAGGCTCAGCCAATCTGAATACGGTATTTTTTTGCGAGAACACTTGCGTGGCTTACGCGGCCAATCGACACTGCTGAGTCCAGCTAGTTTTCAGCAACTCCATACCCCGATTGACCATTATGCGCTCGGCTGGTCTATCATTCGGTCTGCCGAATTTGGTCCGCTGAGTGTTCACGACAGCACAGAAGATGGCTACACCCATTACACCTTACTGATGCCCAGTCAAAATCGCGCCATCGCCATCTTATGCAATGCCGAAAGTGCATGCTCTGACGCCAAACTAGTGAAATTCGCCGAATCACTGCTGACATCATCAATGATAAAAATTGAATAAGCACCTGCATCACGCGCCAAAAACTTGCCTTAAACGAGTGAGCTAGCTTATAAACGAGCAGCAAACAGCACACACAGGCGCACGATGCAACTCAGCCCCGAACAACGCATGGCCTTGCTGGCCACAAATCCGAGTTTTACTGAGCTGGTGACCGCCTGCCCCGCCGCTTGGGAAAGCGTACGCAGCGAACTCGAAGGTATTTTTGCGCGGCGCGATCCAGCCGAACTCAAAGCCATTATTGAAAAAGTACGTCTTCGCCCGCAACACGATGCCCGATTTTTATCCGGAGAACGAGACGGCCGCGCCTATGCCGACTACGTCACACAGCAAGAGCGGCAACGCCTAATCGAACTCGCGCTGCGCCAATACGCTTTCTCAACCGCAACGGGCGTTGGCGCGGGCAAAGTGCGCTTTAATCTATGGAATGGCCTCATCATGCAGTGCTTACTATTTGAGCGTGATTTGGTACGCAAACCCGTGTCGATTCGACGTTTTCGCTGGACTTGGCCGCTGATTACGCAAAAGCATTTCTTAATGCCCTTGGTCGAAAAACGCGGAATTTACTGTTTTTACAGCAAGGAATTGATAGCCGGGCTCGCGCAAGTGATCGGCAATCGTACTTGCCTTGAAATCGCCGCTGGCGACGGCACGCTCAGCCGCTTTTTACGTGGGCAGAATGTCGATATCACTGCCTGCGACGATTTTAGCTGGGGCAAAGTCGTCAACTACCCCGCCGATGTGCAAAAACTCGACGCCAACACCGCCATCGCAAGATACAAACCTGAAGTCGTCCTCTGCTGCTGGCCACCGGCTGGTAATCACTTTGAAAAACAAATCTTCCGCCAACGCGAGGTGCAAACCTACATCGTCATCGGCAGCCATTCGCGTTTTATCACCGGCAACTGGGGCGATTACGAAGCGCAAACGCTGTTTGATTGGCAAGAACGGCGCGATCTGAGCCACTTGGTATTACCACCAGAATTGGGCGCGGGGGTTTGGGTTTTTCAAAGAAAGTAAAACGTAGATTGGTGGAGCGAGGCGATACCCAACAGCTCAATAAGATGGGTATTTTAATACAAGTCTTTATTAATATAACCTACATAGAAATACCTATTTAATCATGGTAAACGTTAGGCTGAGCAAGCTTAGTCCAATTGGACTCTCCACCATGCTAATTCTCAAAATTCACTCGCTCCACCTTAAATCCGCGCTTCGCCAGCAATGCAGGCAGGCCGTTTTTACCGACCATGTGCAGGCTACCAACAGCGACGAAAATCGGGGCGGATTGGGTGTGGAGTTTGGCGATGCGATCGACCATGGGACTATTTCGATCATCGAGCAGGCGGCGCAAATCAGCGCGTTGTTTCGGCGTATTCATGCAATCACACCAATCGGCAAAGCTTTCCAAGGTAAACAAATCCGATTTGAGCCATGCATCGAATAATTTAATCGCCGTCCCCTGCTCGCTATCATTTTCTAAGATCGCCAATGCATCGGCGTATTCAGCCGCGCTGACTTTGCCATCACCGAGCAAGGCCTGTATTTGGCTTTCGGCAGTTTCAAGCGGAATGATTTTCTTGCCTGCCCCCGCCAACACATATTCAGTGCCATAAGCGGTTTCAAAACCCGCTTCACGCAAACCCAATACACTCAGGTTAGCAAACAATAATGCCGGATGGATCGCTTGCGCGACCGATTCAGGCAAGCAGACTTTATCAAGCTGCACTTGCAGGCGTGCTTTGAGCGCTGGCGGCACTTGCCCTGCACCTTGCGCGCCGAGCTGCATCAGCTTCGCCTGTGTTGCGCTATCAGTTGGGTCTAGCTCTAAGGCAATCACTTGGCTTTGCTGCAGCGCTTGCCGCATTTTGGGGCCGGGAAAGGCAGTCGATAAACGGTTTACATGAATCGAGCCATATAACCACGATGTACGGCCATCCTTACTGATTTTCCACAGAAAACCATGGTCACGTGCGGTCTCTTGGAGCTGCTGAATTTCTTGTGCGCTCGGTGCGATCGGCGCAGGTACACATGCCGCATTCACAGAGACACTGAGACCAATCAAGATACCCCAAAGCAAAGACGAAACCTGAATCAGACGGCGCATTCACAACACCTTTAATTTTTTTGCTAATCAACAAAAGTAATACGATGGCTAAATTTATACTTACAAATCAAAAACTTAAATATAAATCCAGCCGCACATCAGCTTACACAGCACGGACAATCAATCTTTGTATACTCACATTATTCTATTGCCATTGAACTAGCAAAGTAAGGGGCAACATCATGAATCCAAAAACACTAGACACTCAAGATCTCATCACCATTGAGGCCAAAGCAGGTGAAGTTTTAAGCCAAACATTGCCGCAAAGTCATCTTTACCAAATGGCATCTCGACTACAAAACATCTTGCGCTTAGAAATGATTCGACGCGGAATTTTTGAGCGGCAAATTCAACGACTTCGTGAAGCAAGCCAAGCACGATAAATAACTTTGCCTGTGGGTATATGCCTCTAAATATTAAATTAATTTAGCTTTAGACATATACCCACATTGCATATTCAGATCAAACCATGATTTAGTGTGAGTCACCAACTTAGCGTTAATCTACAATCGCCAACTTTTCAGCCGTCATACACAACAATAAACAGATTACACACCGTTTACCCACAAAATAGTCCACAAAACCTGCTAGAAAGAATCATGCGCCCCTCACGATGGGGCGTAAGTATCTGATCAATGAGGCGGAGGATGAAATAATGACGAGCAAAACCCCACACGGCGCAGTCAACATTATGTCACGGGTTGATTTTATTCGGATGGCGTCGACCGATATGGCACAAGCAGTGATTTTTTTAACCTATGACACGACCGATGAACGCACCAGCCACTCGCGTAGCAAATTGCTGCACTATCTCAGCGAAATTGGCATGAGCACCGAAGCGCAAGCAATTGAGGCCCATAAATCAATTTTGACGTATGAACTGGCCAGCGATGCCGTACGTGCTTGGCAGCAGATTAATGATCATACTCATGTCGTTGCAGCGCACGTGTTTTGGCATGGCCTGCAAGACGATGCGGTGCATAATGCAATGCTGCAAGCCAGACCGAAAGAAGTCAGTCCCCTAGCCCACCACTAAATGTATCTGCAGCTAGGCATTGATTAATAATATCTAGCTGCCAATACCCATTATTTAATTTCGCACACCACCGACATTACGCTCGCTGACTTGCGCAAAGTAAAACCACTCATTACCGGGTACTGCGCTTGGATTTGGGAACAATACAAATCCATCGCACGGTGCCACTTCGGCTGTACCGTCATGTCGCGTGCCAATCAACTCGCCTGCTTTAACACGATCAAAACTGGCCCATGTTTTGACAAATACATCATCGGCGTGATGGCGATCAATCACACGGCTGATTTTGAGTACTTCCAAATCATTTTGTACAGGGGCTGGAGGTACATCGGCTAAGTTCAAGCAAGCAATCGCATTGCGAATACCTTGGTATGCCACTTCGGGCGAGGATGCATCTTTATGCTGGCCACACTCCAAAGTCAATGAATAGCCACCATGCGCACGCGTATACTCAGTCGTGCCTACGCCATAGCTCGGATCAGTATTCAGCAAATGCGAGCGCTCACACACCGGCGTATACGCCATGCGATGTTTAACGCCCTCGGCATAAGTACACAACCAGCCTTCTACAATCCGATGCGGTCCTAAACGCACCGCGAGCGCTTCCTCTTCTTTGGCTAAGGCAAACGGCTGCAAATCGCCGTCGTTATTCTCAGGTCCCAACATAATAAAGGGTTCACCCGGATTATTCGTCGAATGCAGGTCGAGCAATACATCATGATCAGCCAACAGCGGGCACAATGCATTGGCGATACGGTCTTCAAAATCATGCGGTTCATCGGTCACACGTAGATTGCGATTTAAATTGCGATCGCCATTGCGCTGCACTTTCTCATAGGCCAAAGGATTCGTAATCGGTACAAAGGTAATCCGACCACGCAATAGCTGCAATTTACCCGAATCCAGCTCAGCCATAACACGATGAATCGCCTTGGTGCCGCAATCTTCATTACCATGGACAGCGCCCAACACAATCAGGCTAGGACCAGTATCCAAGGCTGAATACGAAAACGATTTAAGCTGGAATCGTTGATGAGGCAACACGGTTGACGACATAAAACCCTCAATAGCAAATTCATGAATGGTGCGAATTATCAGCTCATTAGCAGCATCTGTACATGTGCGAAGCAATAAAAAATAGGCTAGCCCCAAAATAAAAACAGCCCCTCGCACGGGGCTGATTTGAGTATCAACAAGCAATTACGACTGTGGAAAACGTAACGCCTGTGGATAAGGGAAAAAGTCTTCGATAATGCCGTTTTTTATCCTCGTCTTGGTGTCTTGCCAAAATTTAGGCGTGAGTAAATCGGCGTGATATTTATTAAACGCCGCCTTCACATCGGCGCGCGCCAGCAAAAAGCCACCAAACTCTTCGGGATAAACTTCATTTTTATTGCCGCTAAACCATGTCTCCCCACTCATTTCAAACTCTGGCGCTGGCGGCGGCGGTATACGGCGAAAATCGCAATCGGTCATATACTCAATTTCATCGTAATCGTAAAACACCACTCGCCCAGCGCGCGTCACCCCAAAATTCTTGAATAACATATCACCGGGAAAGATATTCGCAATCGCTAGTTCACGCAGCGCATTCCCATAATCTCGAATCACCTCTTCCACCGCCTCATCACGGCGATGCTCAATAAATAGATTGAGTGGCTTCATCCGGCATTCGATATACATATGGCGAAACACCACCGTATCACCCTCAATCTCAACCACCGAAGGCGCTAATAATTGCATTTCAGCCAATAACTCAGGTTCAAACCGAGCCAATGGCAAAGCAACGTCAGAAAACTCAAGTGAATCGGCCATTCGCCCAACCCGATCATGCTGTTTAACCAGCAAATACTTAGCGCGCACCGTTGCGCGATCAACTTCTTTCGGTGGTGCAAAGACATCCTTGATAATTTTAAAGACAAAGGGAAACGAAGGCAGCGTAAACACAATCATCACCATCCCCTTGGTGCCAGGCGCACTTACAAAAGGATCAGAAGAGTGCCTTAGATGATGAAATAACTCCCGATAAAACATCGTTTTACCTTGCTTACCCAAACCCAGCATCGTATACAACTCAGCGCGAGATTTGCCCGGAATTAAGTTATGTAAAAACTGTACGTACGCCGAAGGTACTTCCATATCCACCAGAAAATAGGCGCGAGATAATGAGAACAATTGCCGGACATGCACAATTTCGAATAAGGCCGCATCCACATACAACTGATTGGCTTCATTGCGATACAGAGGAATCGCAAATGGAATTTCAACATCCCCATGCGTAGCTTTACCGATAATGTATGCGGCCTTATTGCGATAAAACGGTGAGGATAAAACTTGAATCTGGGAATTAAATTCTGGTGTGAGCTTTTTACCTAAATGACGGCGTAACACCGCCAAGATACGCGCAACGTCGCGGTCTAAATCAACAAAGGGCAAATTCCAAGCAAAGTCAGTAAAAACTTGCTTAAGCGTATTTGCCAGCCCTAAATTATTCACATAGTAGCTGTGATAGGTCGCTTCAGATTCTTCGATGTATTCAGTGGAAACAGCAGGCCGATAAAAAATAAAGTCATTGTGAAAATACCTTCGGTGCAAAATCCGGCAACACACTGAGTTAAAAAAAGTCTCCGCTAATTCAATTTGTCGATGTTTTTGCAACAAGGCAATATATTGCTGTTTGACGGCTAACCATGCAGAATCGGATAAGGTTTCAGCTGAAAACTCCTGCTTTAAGCGCTCAACTGTCTCTAAAACACGCGCATCATAAAATTCGATCCGGTTTCTTACCGCATCACGCTGCGCCAAGATATTACCCATTTCAAAGTTCGACTTGGCAGCCATGCTGGCCGCACGAAATAGTGTGTAGTGGTGGTTAAAACCATCGAGTAAAGTCTGTGCGATCGCGACCGCACATTGCGTGTCATCAGAATCAACACAAGGCGTAAATGCATTCATATCGGTAACCTTCAAGAAGCTGTCGCTTCATTCTAGGCAATAGATTGCAATGCCGCGCTACAGCAATGAATGATTTATCTATTCTCAGATGTATATGCCCAGAGATATTTATCTGCATAAGGTACAGACAAATACATCACACAAAAATCTATTTCCAACGCACAGCAAAAAGCCCGACTCTTTCGAATCGGGCTTCTCTTTAGGGAAGTCTGGCAATGACCTACTTTCACACGGGCAATCCGCACTATCATCGGCGCTGAGGTGTTTCACTGTCCTGTTCGGGATGGGAAGGAGTGGGACCACCTCGCTATGGTCGCCAGACATTAAACTGTCTGGTGCGGTGAGTTTTCTCACCACACTTTGAATTATCGCATTCAGCTGCACTATTTCTAGTAACACGCCTACAGCGCTAACTCATCAAATCAATAGAAGAAGTAATTATACTACACTTTCCAACCACACTGTTTCAGTATTTATCTTTCGTATCATGCACTTACGTACACTCTACTTTCTTTGGGTTGACTATATCTTCGTCGCCTACGCGCTTCAGGTTATAGGATCAAGCCTCACGAGCAATTAGTATTGGTTAGCTTAACGCATTACTGCGCTTCCACACCCAACCTATCAACGTCCTGGTCTCGAACGACTCTTTAGAGGATTTAAAACCCTAGGGAAATCTCATCTTGAGGCAAGTTTCGCGCTTAGATGCTTTCAGCGCTTATCTCTTCCCGACTTAGCTACCCGGCAATGCCACTGGCGTGACAACCGGTACACCAGAGGTCAGTCCACTCCGGTCCTCTCGTACTAGGAGCAGCCCCCCTCAAATTTCCAACGCCCACTGCAGATAGGGACCAAACTGTCTCACGACGTTTTGAACCCAGCTCACGTACCACTTTAAATGGCGAACAGCCATACCCTTGGGACCGGCTACAGCCCCAGGATGTGATGAGCCGACATCGAGGTGCCAAACTCCGCCGTCGATGTGAACTCTTGGGCGGAATCAGCCTGTTATCCCCGGAGTACCTTTTATCCGTTGAGCGATGGCCCTTCCATACAGAACCACCGGATCACTATGTCCTGCTTTCGCACCTGCTCGACTTGTCGGTCTCGCAGTTAAGCCGCCTTTTGCCATTACACTATCAGTACGATGTCCGACCGTACCTAGGCGACCTTCGAGCTCCTCCGTTACAATTTGGGAGGAGACCGCCCCAGTCAAACTGCCTACCATGCACGGTCCCCGATCCGGATAACGGACCAAGGTTAGAACCTCAAAGGGGTCAGGGTGGTATTTCAAGGACGGCTCCACAGAAACTAGCGTCTCTGCTTCAAAGCCTCCCACCTATCCTACACAAACCACTTCAAAGTCCAATGCAAAGCTACAGTAAAGGTTCACGGGGTCTTTCCGTCTAGCAGCGGGGAGATTGCATCTTCACAAACACTTCAACTTCGCTGAGTCTCGGGAGGAGACAGTAGGGCCATCGTTACGCCATTCGTGCGGGTCGGAACTTACCCGACAAGGAATTTCGCTACCTTAGGACCGTTATAGTTACGGCCGCCGTTTACTGGGACTTCAATCAAGAGCTTGCACCCCATCATTTAATCTTCCAGCACCGGGCAGGCGTCACACCCTATACATCCACTTTCGTGTTGGCAGAGTGCTGTGTTTTTGATAAACAGTCGCAGCCCCCATTTCTCTGCGGCCTTATATAGCTCCAAACGCAAGGTTCTTCACCTATAAGGCACACCTTCTCCCGAAGTTACGGTGTTAATTTGCCGAGTTCCTTCTCCCGAGTTCTCTCAAGCACCTTAGAATACTCTTCCTACCCACCTGTGTCGGTTTGCGGTACGGTTCAATATAAGCTGAAGCTTAGTGGCTTTTCTTGGAAGCAGGGTATCAGTTACTTCATCACCTAAGTGAATCGTCATCATGCCTCAGCGTTAAGAACCCCCGGATTTGCCTAAGGGATCCGCCTACACACTTAAACCAACTATTCCAACAGTTGGCTAACCTAACCTTCTCCGTCCCCACATCGCACTTATATCAAGTACAGGAATATTAACCTGTTTCCCATCGACTACGCATTTCTGCCTCGCCTTAGGGGCCGACTCACCCTGCGCCGATGAACGTTGCGCAGGAAACCTTGGGTTTTCGGTGAGGGAGCTTTTCACTCCCTTTATCGCTACTCATGTCAGCATTCGCACTTCTGATACCTCCAGCATCCTTCTCAAGACACCTTCACAGGCTTACAGAACGCTCCTCTACCATATGCCATAAATGGTCATATCCGCGTCTTCGGTTATCAATTTGAGCCCCGTTACATCTTCCGCGCAGGACGACTCGACCAGTGAGCTATTACGCTTTCTTTAAATGATGGCTGCTTCTAAGCCAACATCCTGGCTGTCTGTGCCTTCCCACCTCGTTTTCCACTTAATTGATCATTTGGGACCTTAGACGGCGGTCTGGGTTGTTTCCCTCTTGACCCAGGACGTTAGCACCCCAGGTCTGTCTCCCATGCTCGCACTTGACGGTATTCAGAGTTTGCCATGGTTTGGTAAGTCGCGATGACCCCCTAGCCATAACAGTGCTTTACCCCCGTCAGTGATACATGAGGCACTACCTAAATAGTTTTCGAGGAGAACCAGCTATTTCCAAGTTTGTTTAGCCTTTCACCCCTATCCACAGCTCATCCCCTAACTTTGCAACGTTAGTGGGTTCGGACCTCCAGTGCGTGTTACCGCACCTTCATCCTGGCCATGGATAGATCACTTGGTTTCGGGTCTACGCCCAGCAACTATGCGCCCTATTCGGACTCGGTTTCCCTACGCCTCCCCTATTCGGTTAAGCTTGCTACTGAACGTAAGTCGCTGACCCATTATACAAAAGGTACGCAGTCACCCCATTTTTCAAGGGCTCCCACTGTTTGTATGCATCCGGTTTCAGGTTCTATTTCACTCCCCTCCCGGGGTTCTTTTCGCCTTTCCCTCACGGTACTGGTTCACTATCGGTCGATGATGAGTATTTAGCCTTGGAGGATGGTCCCCCCATCTTCAAACAGGATTTCTCGTGTCCCGCCCTACTTCTCGTACGCTTAGTACCACAATTGACTTTTCATATACGGGACTATCACCCACTATGGTTGGACTTTCCATTCCATTCTATTAAGTCTACTGCTATCACGTACAGGCTCTTCCCATTTCGCTCGCCACTACTTTGGGAATCTCGGTTGATTTCTTTTCCTCCGGTTACTTAGATGTTTCAGTTCACCGGGTTCGCTCTACTAGACCTATGTATTCAGTCTAGAGTGACCCAAAAGGGCCGGGTTTCCCCATTCGGAAATCGTGGGATCAAAGCACTTTGCCAGCTCCCCCACGCTTATCGCAGGCTATCACGTCCTTCGTCGCCTATCATCGCCAAGGCATCCACCAGATGCACTTATTCGCTTGATCCTATAACCTCAAACACGTAAACGTATTTCAAGTTACTGAAATCGTATTTGCGACTTGCAAGTGAGTTCTCATTTCACTTGCGGTTCAATCAAACTGGCATGAGACCAATTCAACTGAACAGATACAATCAACCCAATATATTTACTTTGAAATCAAATTTATCCATCACTGCAAGCAGTAATCTCTAAATCTAATTCCACAACAATGTTTATTGGAATTAATTACTTCTTCTATTTTGTTAAAGATCGATATTTCAATTCACTTTCGTGAATCATTCTAATTTTAGAAACCAGAATAAAATACACTGCACAATACATCGTGCAATCCATAGAATTCTATTTTCTACTAGGTAGTTCCAGACCAAACTAATGGTGGAGGCTAACGGACTCGAACCGTTCACCCCCTGCTTGCAAAGCAGGTGCTCTACCAGATGAGCTAAGCCCCCAACTAAGGTGGTGGGTCAGATAGGAATCGAACCTATGACCCCCGCGTTATCAACACGGTGCTCTAACCAACTGAGCTACTGACCCATATCGTTGTCATCTCAATTCAGATTATTCATCTCAATCAATCCGACATTCTTCAAATCTACAGCCGATGAGTGTGAGTACTTAATTTGTTCGTCTTTCTCTTGAAAGGAGGTGATCCAGCCGCAGGTTCCCCTACGGCTACCTTGTTACGACTTCACCCCAGTCATGAATCCCACCGTGGTAAGCGGCCTCCTTGCGGTTAGCCTACCTACTTCTGGTGAAACCCACTCCCATGGTGTGACGGGCGGTGTGTACAAGGCCCGGGAACGTATTCACCGCGACATGCTGATCCGCGATTACTAGCGATTCCGACTTCATGCACTCGAGTTGCAGAGTGCAATCCGGACTACGATCGGTTTTGTGAGATTGGCACCCCCTCGCGGGTTAGCGACCCTCTGTACCGACCATTGTATGACGTGTGAAGCCCTGGTCATAAGGGCCATGAGGACTTGACGTCATCCCCACCTTCCTCCGGTTTGTCACCGGCAGTCCCATTAAAGTGCTCAACTAAATGTTAGCAACTAATGGCAAGGGTTGCGCTCGTTGCGGGACTTAACCCAACATCTCACGACACGAGCTGACGACAGCCATGCAGCACCTGTGTTACGGTTCCCGAAGGCACTCCTCTATCTCTAAAGGATTCCGTACATGTCAAGACCAGGTAAGGTTTTTCGCGTTGCATCGAATTAATCCACATCATCCACCGCTTGTGCGGGCCCCCGTCAATTCCTTTGAGTTTTAGTCTTGCGACCGTACTCCCCAGGCGGTCTACTTCACGCGTTAGCTGCGTTACTAAGCTCCGAAAAGCCCAACAACTAGTAGACATCGTTTAGGGCGTGGACTACCAGGGTATCTAATCCTGTTTGCTCCCCACGCTTTCGTCCATGAGTGTCAGTATTAGGCCAGGGGGTTGCCTTCGCCATCGGTGTTCCTCCACATCTCTACGCATTTCACTGCTACACGTGGAATTCCACCCCCCTCTCCCATACTCTAGCGAGACAGTCATAAACGCAATTCCTAGGTTGAGCCCAGGGATTTCACGTCTATCTTATCAAGCCACCTGCGGACGCTTTACGCCCAGTAATTCCGATTAACGCTTGGACCCTACGTATTACCGCGGCTGCTGGCACGTAGTTAGCCGGTCCTTATTCTTCGGGTACTGTCATCCCCAGTAGTTATTAGCCACTAGGATTTCCTCCCCGACAAAAGCGCTTTACAACCCGAAGGCCTTCTTCACGCACGCGGCATTGCTGGATCAGGCTTTCGCCCATTGTCCAAGATTCCCCACTGCTGCCTCCCGTAGGAGTCTGGACCGTGTCTCAGTTCCAGTGTGGCGGATCGTCCTCTAAGACCCGCTACTGATCGTTGCCTTGGTAGGCCTTTACCCTACCAACTAGCTAATCAGCCATCGGCTGCTCCAATAACGTGAGGCCTTGCGGTCCCCCACTTTCCCCCTCAGGGCGTATGCGGTATTAGCACTCCTTTCGAAGCGTTATCCCCCATTACTGGGTACATTCCGATGTATTACTCACCCGTTCGCCACTCGTCAGCGGTGCAAGCACCCTGTTACCGTTCGACTTGCATGTGTAAAGCATGCCGCCAGCGTTCAATCTGAGCCAGGATCAAACTCTTTCGTTTAATCTCTGTGCTAATTTTGTACTACTTGGCTTGCGCTCAAAACTTAAAGCGCCTCGATGTAAACATCGAGTTATTTCTCATTTGTGAATGCAAGCACTTGTTTGACTTGCAAATCAAGCACTCACACTCATCGGCTGTATTTTGTTAAAGATCAGTGGCTTAGACACCGAAACTTGCTTTAGAACCGCTTGTTTCGTTTGCTGTGTCAGCAGCAGAGAGGCCGAACTATACCCACCCCACCCAAACCCGTCAACACCTGCGTACAAAGAAAATAGAACTAAGGCGATAAGTCGTTGATTTACATAGAAACCAATTTGAAACAAAAATGCAGCACTCGCAAGAAACAAACAAGGGCGCTAACGCGCCCTTGGTGAAAAACAAACTAAAACCACAGCAAATTTAGATTAATCGCATCGATAAATCGATTGCGAGCACATCTTTTGTGAGTTTACCGATTGAAATACGTTGGACACCGGTCTCGGCAATCGCGCGTAGCGACGTTAAATCAACGCCACCTGATGCCTCTAGAATCGCTTTGCCCTCGGCGCGTTCAACGGCATGCTTCATTTCAGTCAAACTCATATTATCTAATAGTACCGATGTAGCACCTGCAGCGAGGGCTTGATCCAACTCGTGCAAGTTTTCCACTTCAACTTGAATGGTGACATTCGACGGTGCGATTTCTCGCGCAGTAGCTAAAGCATTGGCAATGCTGCCTGCGGCGAGGATATGGTTTTCTTTGATTAAAATGCCATCGTATAAGCCGATGCGTTGATTAGCACCACCGCCTACGGTGACGGCGTACTTTTGTGCGCGGCGTAATCCGGGGATGGTTTTACGTGTGTCATGTACTACGGCGGAAGTACCTGCAACAACTTGAGCATATTGACGGGTGACCGTCGCGACAGCCGACAAGGTTTGTAGAAAATTAAGTGCGGATCTTTCTGCTGTTAGTAAAGCCTGGGTATTACCTTCTAGCTCACAAATAACATGGTCTGCATATACATACTCACCTTCTGCCACTTTCCAGTTAACGCTCACTGCTGCATCGACCTGCCGAAACACTTCATTAAACCAAGCTTGACCACAAATCACAGCGTTTTCACGCAGCACAATCTTGGCTTTGGCCGTTTGTTGGGCAGGGATTAACTGAGCAGTCCAGTCACAATCACCAATGTCTTCACTTAAAGCGACTGCGACATTAGCGGCAATCAGATGTTGTGGAGGAAGTGTCATCATTTCTCGTCAATATTTGGAAAGGGTAAGGGAGCAATGGCTGTGACGAGTTCCTGCCGAATACGTTGCATCGCGGCGAGGGTCTCGGCTTCAATCCTTAATGTTAAAACAGGTGTTGTATTGGATGCGCGGATTAATCCAAAGCCGTCTACATATTCAATGCGCAGCCCATCAATCGTACTAATTTGTTGTGAGCTTGGAAACTGCGCATGTTCTGCAATCTGTGCAACTAAATCGTGCCCTGATTCAGTGAGCGGTATTTGTAACTCGGGTGAGGAATAATTGACTGGGAAACGTGTCAATTCCACATCAAGATCCACACCCGCTGCAACCTGCTGAAGTAATTTAGCGCCTGCATATAAAGCATCATCAACACCCCAAGCAACAAAGGCAAAGTGACCCGAAAGTTCTCCAGCGAGCAGTGCCTTCGTTTCACGCAAGCGGCGTTTCATATGTGAATGACCGGTTGGAATTGCTTCGGAGGTGCCACCAAACTGTGAAACCCATTGAGCAACAGCACGACTAGATTTAACGTCATAGAGTATATGTCCAGTCTGCTGCGCCAATTCGGCAGAGGCAAACAGCATTAATAAGCGATCGCCAGGGATGATTTGTCCAGTGCGCGTGACGACACCAAGCCGGTCGCCGTCACCATCAAAAGCCAAGCCCAAATCTGCGTGTTGCGCCAAGACGGTGGCTTGCAGTTCGCGTAGATTTTCGGCGACTTGCGGATCCGGATGATGATTAGGAAATAAGCCATCGACTTCGCAATACAACTCAATGACTTCACAACCCAGTTCGCGATACAAATCGGGAGCCAGTGCGCCCGGTGAACCATTACCACAATCAATAACGATTTTGAGTGGTATTGATAATTGCACCAAGGGCAATTGCTGCTTCACGGCGGCGATATACTCTTGCGCCATATCGAGTGCCGCGACTGTGCCACCGTCTTGTACTGGCAATGTTGCGAGCTCGATACTTTGTCGTAAATCTTGCAAAGCTTCAGCGGCAATGGTTTCGCCACCGAGCATAATTTTGATGCCATTGTAATCAGGCGGATTGTGACTGCCGGTAATCATAATGCCGGAGCCCGCCGCTTTATTCAGCGCGGCATAATAAAGGAGTGGCGTACAGGACAAGCCAAGATCTAAAACTTGAACTCCCGATTCAACCAAGCCACGACTGAGTGCCGTTGCCAAGCCAGGACTGGATAAACGACCATCAAAACCTAGGGCAACGATGGTGAGTCCACGTTGAATCGCCTCGGCACCACAGGCTCGACCAACCCAATACGCAAAGTCGGGAGTGAGTAAATCAATTTTGCCTCGAATATCGTAGGCCTTAAACAAGCTGGCTGGCACAGAAATCATATTATCGCGGCAAAGGTAAGTGGTATTGAAAAAAACGCAGGATATTATCAGGTAGCCAAGTTAATTGACCGGGTGGCGCGCCACTGACAAAACCAACATGACCGCCCTCAGCAGGTTGCAGCAATGTTACACAACTAGGCATGTCCTTCTGATGGGGCAAACTCGCCTCCGGTATAAATGGATCATTCAAAGCATTAATGATTAAGGTCGGCAAAGCAATCTGATTCAATACATCTTTGCTACTGGCACTTTGCCAATAATGGTCGACGCTATGAAAGCCATGCAGCGGCGCGGTGACCAGATGATCAAATTCGCGCATCGTTTTAACCTTTTTAACTTGCTGCCAATCAATATACGGATTTGCATTCAGTTTTAACTTCATCTGCGTTTTATAACGCAAGGTACTTAAAAAATTGCGCGTATATATATGCTTGTTGATGCCTTGGTCTAACTGATGACCGCTGGCACTCAAGTCCATCGGTGCAGAAACTGCGGCAGCCGCATCAATCACCATATTGGCAGCGGCACCTTGTTCACCCAGCCACTTTAATAATGCATTGCCACCCAATGATACGCCGACTGCAAAAATCGGTGAATCTGGAAATGCTTTTCGCATTCTTCGCAAAATCCAATTCACCTCTTCAGAATCACCCGCATGGTAAGCGCGTGGCAAACGATTTTGGACATTGCCACAAGTACGAAAATGCGGCACCGCGCCACGCCAGCCTTGTTTATAGGCTTGGGTAAACAGTGACAAAGCATAGTGGCTGTTTGAACTGCCTTCGAGCCCATGAAATAAAACAATCAGCGGTGTGCCCGCACGGCCAGCGGTCCAGTCGACCACGATGCTATCCAAATCAGGCGTCACCCAAGCTTCGCGGCGATAACGTGCCGCCCTGCGCCACATAAATAAGGCAGGATAAATCGTTTGCGCATGACCACCTGGCAGCCATTTCGCCGATTGAAACTCACTGAGGATTAATTTTTTTTCACGTGCCATAGAACGAGTTTGGCGCAAAGTTCATACTAAATCTAGCTGCATGTAAAAAAGCCCATCCTTGTTTAGATGGGCTTTGTATTAATGTACTTCGTAATCTAGGGCTTTATGCCAATACCGTCGTTTGATCACCCACAATCAAATGCAGCACATTGCCATCGAGCTTAGCAACGGCATCAACGCCTGCCGCCAACACTGCTGATTCATTAAACTGGCTCATGTCTTTTAATTGAACTCGAACCCGTGTTGCAGCAATTGAAGCAACTTCAGCGATATTACTTTGACCACCCAAGGCCGCTAACAAGGCTTTATTACGAATCTCACCAGCTTTTGCGGCAGGTATTGCCTCAGAAAAATTATTTAATGATGCCGCCAAGCCCATACCACCTGATTTTAGATACTCAGACATATCCGTTTTCAAGTTTTCCGAGCGAGTACCAAAAATAGCCTGCATATTATTGCCCACTTGCATCACACCGGCAGCACCCAAGGCTTTCAGTGAGGCTTGATTCACTTTCGCCGCATCGGCAACAGAAATCCGCAAACGAGTAATACACGCATCCAAGCTCTTAATATTTTCTGCACCACCAAAAGCGACTACCAAATCATGCGCCATACCATGGCCACTGGCTTGTTGTTTCACAGAATCAGCGGCAACATCTTCACGACCTGGTGTTTTGAGATTCCATTTGGTAATAACAAAGCGGAACACACTGTAATAGACAAGACCATAAATCGGACCAATGATTAGTACGTACCACCAGTTTTTCGCATACACACCGAAGGCATTAAAGATTAAGAAATCGATACCACCTTGTGAAAACGTAAAACCCATGTGCATGTTTAAAGTATTGGCAATAAATTGCGCTGATGCGGCAAGGAAAGCATGAATCACATAGAGAACCGGGGCCACAAACATAAAGGCAAATTCAATCGGCTCAGTAATACCTGTTAGGAATGAAGTCAGCGCTGCTGAAATCATAATCCCGCCAACCATTACTTTGTTTTCTGGTTTAGCTGTATGCCAAATCGCAATCGCTGCTGCTGGCAAACCAAACATTTTAAAGAAGAACGCACCAGACAAAATACCGGCCGTTGGGTCACCCGCAAAGAAACGAGCGATATCACCATTCACCACTTTACCGCTTGCATCAGTAAAGGCACCAATTTCAAAGAAGAAAGGCACGTTCCAAATATGATGCAAACCAAATGGAATCAACATCCGTTCAACAAAACCATACACCGTTGCCGCCATGCGTGGGTCAGAATGCGCTGCCCATTGTGAGAATGTGTTGATCACGCCTTGCACTGGAGGCCAAACAAACGACATCAACACACCAACAAAAATCGCAACGACACCCGTCACAATCGGTACAAAGCGTTTACCGGCAAAGAAACCCAAATACGGCGGTAATTCGATTCGGTAATATTTATTAAATAAGGTTGCAGCCACGCCACCGATAATAATCCCGCCGAATACGCCGGTTTCCATCGATTTCATGCCCATCACCATCGCTGGTTCAACCCCCATCACTGGTGCCATTACGCCCATGGTGGCGAGTAACACTACAAAACCTACTGTTGCTGCAATCGCTGCCACACCATCATTTTCAGTCAAACCTAAAGCCACACCAATTGCAAAAATCAAAGGCAAATGGCCAAAAATCGCACCACCACCTGCGGCCATTAATTGCGACACAATCGTCGGAATAAACGAAAAATTAGACGCCCCAATCCCG
Source organism: Deefgea tanakiae (assembly GCF_019665765.1). Classification (GTDB taxonomy): domain Bacteria; phylum Pseudomonadota; class Gammaproteobacteria; order Burkholderiales; family Chitinibacteraceae; genus Deefgea; species Deefgea tanakiae. Next base: position 3,184,763 of record NZ_CP081150.1, on the reverse strand, counting down.
AGCAATAAACCGGCAACGGGCAACACAGCCACTGGCAGCATTAATGCTTTACCAATTTGCTGTAAGACTGCAAATGCATTCTTAAACATGGTTTTTCTCCAAAAGGCGAATAATGAATAAATCAGTTTATCGCCGGTTTATTAAGTTCATGATTCATTTTGTTACATAAAATTTTGTTTGCCTATGCAGCAATCACCTTACAGGGATATACCTTAGCGTATTAGCTTGGAATTATTGTTTTATATCAAGGTGATAATATTTTAAAAGCAGCCTCAATGTAAACGACATATTATTTTTTAGCAAAAAAAAACCACCAAAATTAATGGTGGTTTTTTCTGATTAACACAAATATTTACATAATCAAATGTAGCGTCGTGCCATCAATTTTTGCAAAGCCTGAAATACCCGCATTGTTCAGCGCGTTTTCATTCAATAGTCCGCCATTAAACAGCTCAACTCGCACGCGCGTTGCAGCAATAAACTCTTCCACTCGTACATTGGCTTTACCACCGAGCGCAGCGTAGCACTCTGGCTTGAGTAATTCAGACTTCACGGCAGGAATCACTTCGGCCTGAATTTCTTTTTCCACTCGCGCTTCGCTAGTCCTTGATTGCTGATTACCACGTAGTAGCCAACCAATCGCAATACCAATCACTAAAGCAATAATATAAAACATTTAAAATTCCTTTTAATCAACCAACTGCGACAAACGAGCGCGAACTTCGGCGGCAGTGCCGAGTTGCAAGACTTCTGCTGCCAGTTTTTCACAATCGGCTTTGTTCAAAGTACGTACTAAAGCTTTAATTGCAGGAATCGTTGGCACGCTGGCTGACAATTCATCAACACCTATACCTAGTAACAATGGAATAGCCATAGGGTCTGAGGCAATACCCCCGCATACACCAACCCACTTACCGTGTGCGTGTGCGCCTTTCACTGTCATATTGATTAAATTAAGCACACCTGGATGCATTACATCAGCTTGCTTCGCCAATTTTGGATGACCACGATCCATCGCCAGCGTGTATTGCGTCAAATCATTGGTACCGATCGAGAAGAAATCAACTTCACGCGCGAATTGCTCAGCCATCACTGCGGTGGCAGGAACTTCAACCATAATGCCGACTTGCACGTCTTGCGTAATACCAAGTGCTGCTTTCTCAAGCGCCACGATGCGTTTCACTTCGCGTACTTCTTCAAGGCTGGTAATCATTGGGAACATGATGGCCAATTTTGAATACGGTGCTGCACGCAATACGGCACGAACTTGAGTATGCAAGAGTTCAGGTTCTGCCAAGCAGAGACGAACACCACGAACGCCCAAGAATGGGTTTTCTTCAACTGGCATTGGCAAGTAAGCCAATGGTTTATCACCGCCCACATCCAAAGTACGCACGACGAAAGTACGATCATTACCGAGTGCTTTGGCGATATCGATATAAATTTGGCTTTGTTCTTCTTCAGTTGGCGCGTCGGTGCGCTCAAGGTACAAGAATTCACTACGCAACAAGCCCACGCCTTCACTACCGAGCTTAACACCCTGAACAGCTTCATCAAGGCCACCAATATTGGCAACAACTTCAACATGAATGCCATCTTTGGTTGTGGCTGGTTCAAAAGCAGCAGCCAATTCAGCTTCACGCTTGATCGCTTGCTTCGCTTGTTTTTCACGAATTTCAGTCACTTCAGCTTCTGAAGGATTTTTACGCAAAGTACCGCGAGTACCATCCAAAATCACTGGCATACCATTGGTCAAAGCCAGTGCATCTTCATCAATACCGCAAATGGCTGGGATATTGAGTGATCGCGCCAAGATGGCCACGTGGCTGGTTGCGCCACCGCCGGTAGTACAAAACCCAAGGACGCGAGTACGGTCAAGGCTAGCGGTATCGGATGGCGTGAGATCTTCAGCAATCAAAATCGCGTTTTCAGGCACAACCATCGCAGCTTCTTCGATGCCAGCAATCAAGCGTAAAACACGCAAACCCACATCGCGAATATCATTGGCACGACCCGCCAAGACTTCATTTTTCAGCGCAGCCAATTTAGCCGAGTAGGTGCTATAAGCTTCTTTCCAAGCAAAACCAGCGCTCTTGCCGTTCGTGATGCCGGCAATCGCGATCGCCAACAAATCAGGATCTTCAAGCAACTCTTGGTGAGCAGCAAAAATCTCTGCTTTGCTTTCATCGCTGATCTCAGATTTCAGATTTTCTAGTTGCTGATGCGCATCTTTCAAGGCTTTGTCAAAACGGCGACGTTCAACTTCTGGCGTTTCACCCGCTTCTGCAACTTCGATATCAACTTGTTTAACTTGGAAAATCTGACCAACAGCCAAACCAGGCGAAGCAGAGACGCCAGTCAGCACGTTTGGATCTTCTGATTTTGGCTGTGCTTTGGTGATTTTAATGGTGTCCATCGGTTTTGGTTTCAACTTCGGCACTACGCCACCCACGTCTTCACCACAACCACTCAAAATGAGTGCCGTCAGTGTTTTAATTGCGCCTGAAGCATCAGGGCCAATCGCACGAACACGGATTTCATCGCCGTTTTGGACTTCTAAGCCCATAATCGCTACAACTGATTTGGCGTTTGATTCTTGACCAGCACGAACCAATTTAACTTCAGATTTAAAGGTTTTTGCTGCATTGGCTAATACCGCAGCTGGGCGAGCATGCAAACCAGTTGGGTTTGGAATACGGATTGGATCTGAATAGGCTTCGCCTGATGCATCAGCTGTCGTTGAGTTTTGCACCACGCCATCAGCCATGACCAAAGTTAACGCAGCATCTTTGCCACCTACAACTAAACCTTTAGCTGGCGTATAACTGCTTACTTTTTCACCATTGGTAATCACCATCTGAGTAAGTAATGACAGCGCTTTACGGCCAACCGCATCCATATCAAATTCAATCAGTGCTTGGCCTGCATCAACGATATCGCCTTCTTTGACTTTCGCAGTAAAGCCTTGACCTTTGAGCATCACGGTATCAAGACCAATATGAATCAATACTTCCAAGCCATTGCTAGCCACCAAGCTAATCGCATGCTTGGCTGAGTGAATTTGCGTTACTTTGCCTGTCATTGGTGCAACAAGAATATTGCTGGTTGGATCAATCGAAATCCCATCTCCAACCATTTTTTGAGCAAAAACAGGATCAGGTACGGTTTCTAACGGAACCATGACGCCCGAAAACGGGGCTAATAATACAAACTGCGAAGCTGGATTTGTCGACATAACAACCTCTGTTGGTTTAATTCTTGATGACGCAGATCGCATCATACGATCTGCATTTAAAATGGTTTATGCGTTCAGATGTTCATTAGTTTACCGCCTGCATCCCAGTGGCATACAGCGTACTATTTCTCTTTTTAGTAGTAAATTTTGCCAAGCATTAAACCACTTTTGTTTCCAATTTATATTTTGGCTTGCATTCTTATCGTTCTAACTTTTTCACATATTGTGTTTAATCAGTTTTCAAAGGCTCATTTACCTGACACGGTATTTCTTTACATTAATTAACAAACTACATGAGTTTCAAGACATTCAGATGAACAGCAACATAAACAAATAGGGTGGCTGAGCCACCCTATTATTAAAGCGATTCGTTTAGTTCTCGCCACATCCTGATGCAATAATTGCTGTTACTGCCTTGATGGCTTCATTGGCATCCAAACCATCGGCTTTAATTTGAATCTGGTCACCTTTACTGACATCCAGTCCCATCACAGACACAACTGATTTCGCATTTGCTTCGATGCCTTTATACACCAACTTAATATCTGCTTTATATTGCTTAGCGACATTCACTAAATTTGCTGCAGGACGTGCATGTAAACCCGTCGCATTCACAATACTCACTGGGGAAGAAACAACTGCAGCCATAATGTAACCTCATTTTGATGAAATCAATTGGGATCAATGCAAACAGCATAGAACATTCTTGTCATCTTAAACAAGGCACATGGCACTGTATGTCAGTAATTTCACTAGGCTTTGGATTAATTTGCGTTAAATCAAATAGGACGATAAAACGAAAGCTCAGTCGCCAATCCATCTAAGCACAAATCCCAAGGTTCACAAGGCAATGCGGGCACACGTTGGCATTCAAACGCCAAACCAATCAGACGTGGTTTTTTCCAAGATTGGCGGTGGCGACGAAATGCAAACGTCGTATCGTAAAATCCGCCACCTTGACCCAACCGTGCCAGCGACTCATCAAAACCGAGCAAAGGAACAAACACGGTATCCAGATCACGCGCTTGGCAATGTTCGGTATTAAATGGTACCGGAATGTCATACGCACCAACGTGCCAGACTGCGTGCTGATTCAATCGAACAAAGTGCAGTTTTCGCCCTGATTCAGGCACAACCGGCAAATAAACCAAACAACCCCGCTGCAAGGCCAGAAATATCAAAGGCCAGGCAGAAAGCTCGCTACCAACTGGTACATAAAAAGCAATTTTTTTTCCACGACGAAGTTGCTGCAGAATTGGTGGGTAGTGAGTCAACGCCCATGCTGCAGACTGTCGATCAGCAATTGATGTCGCCGCCCTACTTTGGCGTAGTTGACGGCGTAATTGAGATTTTTGAGTAATCACAGAAGAATGAGGGCTTCCCACAGTGCCGTTTCGGTTCGCATCTTGAACCCATGGTTCAAGTTGTTGCCGGTCAGATGCCATCAGGTGCATTCAACGAGGAACGCGCACAACAGGCGTCTAGATGACTGGCAAACATGCTATACAGCTTATCGGTTCAAAGATTTAGAACCGTCGCGAACACCGCAGGAAAGCTAATGGTCTCGACGCGTTAGAACAATTCAGTTTGTTCTTGTAAAACCGCATCGATTGTTGAGTTCATGTCATCGATTTTACGCTGAATGCGGCCAATGTCAAAGCCGCCCTCAACTTTCGTACTCAAAAACTCGTGTGTCATATTGAGCGCCGTCATAATGGCAATTTTCTCAATACCGATTACTTTACCAGCAGTGCGAATATCATGCATACGCGCATCGAGCAGTTCAACCGCTTGCAATAAGGTCGCTTCTTCATCCGCTGGGCAAGCCACCCGAAACTCACGGCCCATGATTGAAATATCGAGATGTTTAATCGTTTCGCTCATAGCACATCCTCAGGCAGCTTCGCCAAAATCGCCGCAACTTTCTCTTTAGTGCCTGCCAATTTATGAGTCAAATGCTGCTGTTCTTGCTGAGCAAGCAGTAAATCTTGACGTAAAACACGATTTTCAGCGCGCAACTCACGGCAAAGCGCAGCAAGCTGCATCACTTTATCTTCCAAACCACTGAGTTCAACTTCCATAATTAGCGTCCTTAAGCGGCATCAAGGCTAAACCAGATTATTTCATTCAAAGCTAATTATTACGTAAAGCCATGAAAAAATCACATCTTTGATAAATTGATGCCTGTATTGCCACCTAAACCATGTATTCATTGACCTACACGGCAATACTAATCAATTAATCGTCATTATCCTCAACAACTTCCTCAACCACATCAACGCCATAGCTTAAATCAACACCGATAAAGTCGTCTGGAACTTCCAAAGTCATCCGGCCAATGGCTTTACTGCGGTAATCCGTGATAATCAAATCAGCGGTTTTTTGCTCGTCAATCACGCCGCCGGCCATTAAGGCACCGCGCTTGCGTCCAATCAAGTTAAACAACTCATCGACCGTACCATCCAGATTGCTGAGCTTGTAGCGTGCCATGAGCTCCTTAGGATAGCGTTCACGCAACGTTTCAATCGCAAAATACGCAACAACCACTTCATCATAAGCATTACGACCAATAGAACCGCCCAAAGCAAGGCGGAAACCAGATGGTTCATGCGTGACCTTCGGCCACATCAAACCCGGTGTGTCGTACAAGATGACACCATCTAGCGTCTCAATCCGTTGCTGCGATTTAGTCACACCCGGTGTATCAGCCACTTTAGCGACTTTACGTTTAGCCAAAGTGTTGAGCAAAGTCGATTTACCGACATTAGGAATCCCCAAAATCATCGCCCGCAGCGGTTTCTCAGCATCATTGCGGAACGGGGCTAATTTTTTACACAGCACAGCAATCTGTTTAATAGCAGCAGCTTTGTTATCTTCGCCCATCAACAACGCTTCAGTACCCGCTTGCTGACGGAAATAGTTCAACCACAGCTGGCTTAGCTTCGGATCGGCAAGGTCGGTCTTGTTGATGATCTTTAAAGCTGGACGCTGACGATGCAAGCGCAACTTCTCAATCATTGGGTTACTACTCGACAGCGGCATCCGCGCATCCACGATCTCAATGACCATATCCACCTTGGCCATTGTCTCTGCCACTTTCTTTTGCGCCACATGCATATGACCCGGAAACCACTGAATCGCCATCGAACATCCCCTAGAAAACCCGCGATTATACAGCTTATTCACACAAGCCTATATAAATCAGTCACTTAAAATGTGGGGGAATTCGCAAGAGGTGTGGATAAGTATTACCCACAGGAAAGCTGTAAAACGCAGCACATTTTATCCACAACAGCAGCAGGAGTTGTACCTGCCCATGTGGATAACTTAAGTATATGATAAATATAGTTTTTTAGACTTATCCACAGAAATTTCAATCCTTATCTATTACTACTATCTTTTACTTATCAATATATATATAAAGAAAACCTACAAAGAGAAGTCATCATCACCTAAAATAATTTCAGAAGACACACTTACTTTAAAAACCAATGAACAAAAAAAAACTTTTTATCTCAATTATTATTTCGATAAATATACATTTATTGATTTTTCTTTGTTTTTTTAATAGTGGAAATTTTAATATTCAAGGCTACAACAAAGAAAAATTTCAATTTAGAATTAATTTTGAAAAACCTCTACGTAACATATTATTGAACCATAATATAGACACCTATAACTATAAAACAAAAGATTCAATACCTGATGCAGTTAATAATTTAACAATTTCACAAGATTATATTGAAAATTTAATAAAAATTGAAAATTATGCAGATTCAGAAGCAATACTATTAAATAGTGAAGAATTTGAGTTTACAAATGAAATTGATGTAAATTTTAAAGCTAAAATTTACATCAATGAAAAAGGAATCGTTGAAAATATTGAGATTGAAGAAACAAATATTGAAGATGAAAAATTAAATGAATTAAAAACAATAATAGGGAAATTAAAATTTAAACCTGCAATAAAAAATGGTAAAGGTATTTCAAGTATAAAAGAAATAAAATTTTAATTACCACTTATTTTCAGAGTCATCTGAAAAATCAACAGTCCCGTTATTATTTTTATCCCAGCCTTTACGACCTGTATGAGTTAAAACTAGTTTACCATCACTAGATTGACTTCCTTTTGGAGTTGCAGTCAATGTATAAGTAGATGGTTCACAATTATTTAATGAAACATCGTAATATTTTGTTGTTCCATCAATTGGAGTTTCTGTAATTATGCTAGTTGAACATACACCTGATTCACCATACTTATTTTCAGTAGTATAAATTCGTTCTAAAACATTTGCATTCTGCAATAAAACTGTTTGAGCATCCGTTCTTCTTGCTTTTTTAATATAAGTTGAATAACTTGGAATTGCAATTGAAGCAAGAATACCAATTACAGCAACTGTAATCATTAATTCAATTAAAGTAAAGCCACTAGTTTTTTTAAACATATTTACCTCAAAAAAAATGGACTTTATAAAAAGCCCATTAATAATTATTTAATAACTTCAGTCCAATTTACAGGTACAACAATACGTGAATCACAAACATTAATTTGAGTTGCTTTACCTAAAGGATCAACGTCAATTGCCTTTTCACAAGGGTTACTTCCTTGTTTTTTAACATTATTATAATCACGACCAAATCCACGATCATCATTTAAACCTGAAGGCGTTGCACCTTTTACTGTGGTAGTACCATTTGGTGTAGACGTAGATGAAATCATACCTACATTTGCAATAACAACCTTAGTACCATCACTACTCTTCGTCATGGCAAAGCGTTGTCTAGTTTGACCTCCATCATCAAGATTTAATGCCATTAATGCAGAACGTGAAGTAAATGAACATTGATTAGTTAAATCTTGATACGGAATCAAAGTATTAAATAATATAGTCCCACCAGACACACGAGGCATCCCTACACTTCTCTCCTCTGAAACTGGATAATCCGTATACCAACCGAATTCGACACTCGCATTTGTATATAAATTTTCATCAGTACAGTTAGTTTGGAAAGTACCATCTGCTTTTTTTGGAATAATACATCTAAAATTTTCAATATCGCTCAGTGTTAAACCAGCCTGATTCAATTTAATTAAATCACTACTATTATAAGCTTGAATTTTTTGCGGAACTAATTTTGAAGTTGTTATGGTGTTAAATGAAGATACATCTCCTGTTGCTGCACCTGTGGAACTCAATTGCTCTTCATTATCTACAATGCCGTAAAAACCAGCAGTATTAGATTGCCCAGAACAAGTTGCACCAAATCGATCACAATCTTCAGAAAACTTACCAGTACCAAAATAAACCATTAAACGTTTATTCACAATACTTAAATTGGATTCAACCTTTTTCTCAAAAGCAATTGCGGGAGGGCTTACAATAGATTGAGCGCCATCTGATCTTGTTGCTTTAAATAAAGGTTTACCAGCTAATCCAATCTTCCAATCAGATGAATTATTACTTTTAACATCAAATTTCCATAAATTACCTAGCATGTCTCCAGCATAAATAACATCAGCAGTTCCATCATCATTTAAATCCGCAGCAGTTGCTGCTGATAGACCATTAAAACCGGTACCTGCCATAGATGGATCAATTAATATTTTTTTTGCTGTTGCTGAATCCCATCCAGATGAAGTAGGACCAGAAACATCAAGTAAAAACAAAGCAGCATTCCCACTATCACTATTAAAACCATTACCAACAATTGAATACCATTTACCATCATTCATTTTAGTAATTAATGGACTATATGGTTGAAATCCCATATCTGGGCTACCCTGTGCAGAATTTGTGGTATTGAAATATTCCCAACGAGTGTATTTTGGTATTTCTGAAGATCCAACTTCTAATGGCTTAGTAATATCAAGTGCAAATACACCTTTGCCGCCAAAACCAGCTGTAGCAACTAATAATGTACTCCAATCACCTGACTTCATTTTCACATCTTGAACTGCTGCTTGACCATTTAAAAAATATTCATGGTTATAAGCTTGTTCTTCTAATTTGTATAATTTATTAAATACAAATGATGGAATATAACCAAAACGTTCTTTTCCGTTATCAGCTTGGTTAGTAACTACATCATCCATAAATGCATGAAATACCCCTCCGTTAGCACCTGCATAAACAAAATTTATGCGATCTTTATAATTTTTGGCAAATGTTGAGTAATCAGCATCAGAATAATAAGTAGGATCAGGAACGGGGCCTACCGCATAGGGTTGAGCATCTAAAATATCTGCAATGTAATTTGTCTCCTCGCTAAACCGTTCACGTTGCCTAAATTTACCTACTGTTGTTCCTTCATTTGAATTATCACCACGGATATATTTTGAACGTGCTTCCATAACAGGTGTAACTACGAAACCACCTGGATCACCACTTGGATAATTTAATGCAGCTTTTTGACTAGATGATAAATAAGCTAAGCCGGCAGCACTATCAAATGCTGTACCTGTTCGTGTGTCTGGGTTCCATGCCATCAGTATTCGTTGATTAGGTGGAAGTAATTTAGAAGGATCATTTGCATCCCAATATACAGTTCCTAATTGAAGCGTTGAAGTTGATAAAGATAATGCTGATAAATTACCACTCCATTGATTGGCTTTGTAAGCTGTTCGGTAGATTCGATAATCACTACTGGTTGAACCGCCTCCTGAAGCACTACCTACTGGTGCACTAGAACGACTAGTTGCATCAATACGTGAAAAAGCTCGATCTAACTGTTCTTTCAGTTTTAGCGGATTAGTTACTAGGAAATAATTATCAGGAATACCATCTGAATCTACATCCCATTCAGCTGTATTATCCATAATATTTTTATTAGGACTAGTATCATCATCATCATCAACAAAACCACCATATTTTGCTGCATACCATAGTGGTGATTTCAAATCTGTTACTATTGCTGCTGAACTATTAGCCACAAAAACTCGAGAATCAGTTAATGCGGTCAAATTACCATTTGGGCTTATTGGAGTACCAGAGTTGATTGGGTTACCCGAACTGATTGTGGCTGGTTTTGCATCCATCCAATAATTAACATCTCGGCCACCAACGTCTTTAACAACTAAATAAACACCATCATTTGTAGAACCTGAAACAACATAACCCATATGCTGATCAATACCACCAGCTGCATAAGTCGAATCAACTTTAACTAAAATTTTATTATCACTTTGCAAGCTAATCGTATACTCAGCGATAGCATCCATATCATGGTCACCACCATATTCTACATCTTCAAAATTAATACGGAACTTATAATATGGTCTGCCACCATTAACAGAATTATCAGTTGGAAATCCAGGAACATTCCTAATTGTATCAATATAATAATCAACAATTTGGTTTGTGGGCCGATAATTAGCTGAAGTTCCTGTGCTGCCACCATTTGCTGGTGATTTAGCAAATGGTGTAAAAATTACTTTTTGACCACTTACTGGTACTTCAATTTTTGGTAATGGTGAAGCTAATGCAATTGAAAATGTACTAACTAATTGTTTTTCTGCAGCTGCATTTATATCGTTAATGCGTCCAAATTGAGCAACTGCAGCACTAGAAAAAGTACCAAATTTACCTGGCTCATCAGGTAATCCTTTCAAATTTGAAAAGGAAGATGTTGTTTTAACTGTTGGTGCTAAATCATTATTTGTGCCGTTTGAACCAATAACTACTGATTTTGAAACAGCTCCAAATTCATCTTTCCATATTTGATCTAATGCATTTGATTGGTTAAATGAATTACCATTTAGACTTGAATTAGAAATACCATCATCAAAAGATGGATTTATATCAGATAGCAATGTAATTACTGGTTTTGCACATACACTGTTTCTTGGTTTACCATTATTTGTTCCATATGGATCAGTCCATGCTGACACTGATAATCCCAGAGCGTTCCCTTTAGCGTCACTGGTAGAACTTGCACTTGCTCCAGAAAAATATCGCATGGTTTCCCACATCATTTCGCCGACTGGATTACCCCAACCACTACAATTACCATTCGTTAATTGTTTTGCAAACGCATTTGCATATGAACACTCATTGTCATTACCGCCTAATCCAAACCATTCCCTGCTATTGGTAAAACCTTCAACTCTAAAATTATCTATTGATCTAATAACCCCAACTGCAGTTTTAAAAGTACCATTGCTGATATCAACTTCATCATCAATTGTTGAAATATTTTTACGCAAAACACCGCTTTGTGTATTGTTAGAATAACTACCACTCATTAAACCAAAGCGCATAGAATCAGCATCACCATACTGCTGTATAAGTCCAAATGGTTTATAGGACGTACCGTATTTTTTGCATTCTGTTTCTAGTAAACCTGGTTTGCAGACTTGTACTCTGACATTGTAATTTGTCATATCACCAGTTGGAATATTGACACGGTTGTTTGAACCATCTGCATATTGGGCATCGGCCACAGGTCTCTCAATACTGAGCCATTCCCAAACACGTCTTGGACTATTTTTAATACTTCTTAGCAATGGTGGATTGTTAAAGCTGGTGCTACAAGCATTGGGTGTGCACATTGTGGTGTTGGCAAACAAATGACGTGTTGTGCCTGTAGGTAAATTCATTGGAGTATATTCTCTAATGTCATAGCCATCGTTTGCTACATTCCGATACTCTTTACCCCAACTATGTGCATCTTGAGGAATGAATGCGCGTTCTAATTCAGTCTCTGTCGCAGTATCTTTGCTGCGTTTTCCACCGTAGAGCACTCTGCGAATTGCATCAATCCGTGATGTAGTTAAATAATTTAAATAATCACCACTCCATGGTGCAGAGGAGTTATTCATGCATTTTTTATTAGTAGTGATTTCTATTGGCTCAAAACGATTATTTGCATATTGATAACATTTATAGCTATCAAAATAACCATAGTAATCAATTTTGAAATTACCTTTTGTCGCAGGAAAGCCGGCTTTATTTTGCCAACCTTGGTAGCCTACATCGTATGAGCCGTCACCATCTAGATCAGATGCATCATTATAAGCTTCATAAAATAGTCGATGATCTTTACCAATCACTAACATATTTAATGGCGGCTCATTTGATGATTGATACAGTGGTGTAAAGGGATCTTTACCACTTTGAGTAAATTTTTGCACTGGAGCAGCATTAATTAATTGGCTTGAAAAAATACCACTAATTATTAATGTCATTAATTTAATTTTCATGATGCTACTCCTAGCTTTCACATGCTTTAACGATCGAATGTAATAACACAGAACTATTTGCTTCAGCTCCGGTTCCTTTTCCCCACACTTCATAAAAAGTACAATCACCATCAACATTATTTGCTAAATCACGAATAGCCCAACGCGGTTGTGCAGCAACTCCAGACATACTCATTGTTTTAACTTTATTTGCACCTAATAAAACATTGCAACTTGTATTATTTATTTCACATGTTGCAGTTCCTGTTGTCCATGTACTGTTATCCAGTAAAGTACTATCTGCGGTACTGCTGTTGCATAATCCTTTATCGCAACCAGATGCTGGAAATATAACATCTTCTGTTAATTGTGCTTGCGCTCTGAGCATTGCTAATTGTGCCATTTCAAATGCTTGAGTTCTGGCTCGATTATTTCCCGCTGAGTGTTCACGAACAGTTGCACTTTTTACCGCATACACTACAGCTATTGTTATTGCTATTAGAAATATGATACTGGTAATAAGTACAAATCCATTTTCTTTGTTTATTCTTTTAGACATTATTTCACCTAATTCATTTTGTTTCTTAAATAAACAGTGGTTGAGAATGTTCTGTAATTGCTTCCTTCATTGCTATTAATACTTGTTTTTGAATGATCTGGAAAAGTACAATTTAAATATTTTCTATTGTTTGTTTTTGTAGCTATATTATTTTCTTTGCTTTTAGTTACAATGCATGTTCTGATAGAGTAAACTTTATTCCAGTCTGTAATTCCTGAATCTGCATAATTATCGGATATTTTGTCTGTATCAGAATCTATTCCATAGGTAACTTTAAATTCAACAATATTATCAGCAATGACTTGGCTATCTGAAATAGCGCCTGCACTTGATAATTTGCTGCATTTCAGCTGAGTACCATCTAAATGAATACGATAACCATGAATGTTTGAATCTTTTAAGGATGGATAGTCTGCATTACCAGAGCTATCACTAGCACAGCTTATGATATTAGCGTCGGTATCACCCATAAATCTAATATTTATTTGTTGATCATTGCCTTTAATGATTTCTCCTGCATTCATACCAAAATTTGCAGTAAATGCTGTCGTTGGTAATGTTTTCATATTTGTTTTATTGATATAACCTGCTTGAAAAATCATTCTTTGTATTGTAGATAGTGCAAATTTACCTTCATCTGCCTGATTTGTTATTGCAGATTGTGTTCTGAAGGTTTGGCGTGTTTGTATGTATATGTTTGCTATGGCTAGAGTAAGTACCATCGCAAGTGCCAAACCAATCATTAACTCTATGATGGTAAAACCATTTTCATTTTGGTTAATTTTATTCATGGGTTGACCTTTTATAATAATGATGAAGAGAATCGTCTAAGGACACGTACATTTTTATCCTTATTATCATTATCATCTGTCGATAAACTGCCTTGTTCTGTTTTTGTAATTTGTTCTTCGTACCAAATTTTTATAACATAAGGAGCATTTTCATATTCGGCACTAGTAGTACTTATGCAGCCTGTATTGGTCACATAATCTGCAGCGGTTGGATCTAAAACGGGTGATGTTCCATCATCTGGTGAAGTGTCTTTACAAACAATAGCACCACCTTTAATTGTTCCATCTGAATTTGAACCAAGCGGTAAAGATGCTTTTACTAGATTTAGCCAATATGATGTTTCTTGTTCCGCTAATGTTTGACTATTTGTTTTTGTTTTTGAATTTGGGGTGTATCCGCTAGGTTTACTGCAACTATAATTATCTGTTGTATCTTCGTATTCGCATTTTATTTGCGCATAATTGGGTGGAATTGGCATTACTATATTTGATCCATAATATTTTGAATCTAGTCCTGCTTCTGTGGCTGCTAATGATTTTGGTCTGTTTGTTTGTATCTGTTCAGCCATGCTGGACGCTAAATCAGCAGCAATTGAGCGCAAATTTGAACTTTGCGCAGCTCGTAATGAGTAAGCTTGAAGTGAAGCTAGCCCTAATATTCCAAACGCTAAAACCACGATTGAAATGAGAACTTCTAGCATGATTGTGCCGGACTGTTTCATTTGCTACTCCTAACTGCATGTTCCGCTTTGGGTACGGCTAATTCGGCCCATTTTGTCTACTGACACTATTCTTGCGGTTGCGCCTGAATTGCAAAAAGTGATGTTGGTATCACTTGAGCCAGCTAACACCACAGAGCGAAAACGGATAGCTAGTTGGTTACTGTTACTTGTAATACTGTCTACATTCTTGATGGCTTGGGTAACTCGCAATACGGTTTCCCCAGTATCTAATTGCTTATCACCGTTCGCATCGACAAATACGACCCATCCTGTGCGCCAGTCTGGTGTACCTGTCTTGCAAGTCGGTGCATCGGCTGATGGATTTGCAGAGTTGCAAATCGTGACGCTTTCGCCTCTTTTGATTGCTTCTGATTTTGCAAGTCCTAGGCTGTTGATTAACTCTTCGGAAGCACCCGTTAAGTGGCCATTTTTCATGAATGTTTGTAAATTTGGCGCAGCAATACCTGCGATGATGCCCATCAAAGCTACAACAATCATCATTTCTATCAGTGTAAAACCAGCTTGTTTCATGTCGTTCTCACAGTACTGTTTTGACTATAAGTAAATAATAATATAGTTGTATGCTGTTGTATGCTATCCAATTAAACACTTATGGAATTGGGTGTTCTTCGACACAGCTTCTTTTGATCTTTGGTTTCTATTTATAAGTTAGTCTGGGTTTCAATTTTTGTCGCATAAACAGGATGAACGCAGCTGTTTATCCTATTAACGGCTTGATTTTCTGTAAGAATTTTGATTGTTGGCAATATTCAGTGTGCTGATAAAACGTTATGATTCGGTCATGACTATATCCACTAAATACAACACATCACTCGCAGATACATTGGGTTTGTCGCTACAAGCTGGCCTACTTGCCCATCAATCTGGCGCGGGGACGCACCGTACTTCTTTGATTATTCAACGTACCGCCAAGGCATTGGGTGCGGCGCGGGTTGAGGTGATTATTTCCTCGACTAATATCGGGGCGACGATTGAGTGGGGCGATGAACGTGAGACTGGATTTCGTAAAGCGCCGCATATGGGTGCTAACTTTTCTTTGCTAACGTCGCTCGATCAATGGCTGGTCGATTTGGAACAAGGTGAAGCAGATCCTGCGCATGCACAGCTGGCGCTCGATGAGATTGCAAAACGCCCGATTCATTATCCGCGCTGGTTGATTACTGCTTTGGTTGGTTTATCGTGTGGCGCGTTTGCGGCTTTGTTCGGTGGTGATTTGGCTGCGATTTTGATTACGACTTTTGGCGCGACGCTGGGGATGGCGGTACGCTTTTATTTAGTCTTGCGCCATTTCAAACCCTCTGTGTTTGCTACTGTGGCAAGTTTTGTCGCTCTGTTATCGGTAGGGCTACTACGCCATCTGACTGATACGCCAGAAGCGGCTTTGGCGGCATCAGTTTTATTTTTGATTCCGGGAGTACCGTTGATTAATGGCGCATCTGATTTATTGAATGCCAATTATCTGAATGGCATGGTTCGCTTTGCGATGAGTACGGTGATTATTTTTGGTATTGCAGTCGGTGTGAGTTTGGCGCTACGGATTTTGGGGATTTAAATGAACGCTTGGTTGCTAGAAATTTGGGCTGCACCGGCGGCTTTGGGTTTTGCACTATTATTTAATGTACCGCCACGGGCATTGTGGATGTGTGGTGCACTGGCGATTTTGGGGCACGCGTCGCGTAAACTTGTGTTGACGATGCATGGCGATATTGTCTTGGGTACGCTTGTGGCTGCTATTTTGATTGGCTTAATTGCTGAATGGTGGTCGACGCGTCGAAATGAACCTGCAATTATCTATGCAATTAGTGCCGCGATCCCCATGGTGCCTGGTACTTATATGTATAAGGCTGTGCAAGCTTTACTTGGAATTGCGACTTTGCCTGTGGGTGAATCTGGCCAAGAGTTATTGGTGGCCGCGGGTGTGAGCGGGGTAAAGGCTGGCATGATTGTGTTGGCTTTGGCATTTGGTATTGCAGCACCGTTATTACTATTGCCTAAAAAATAGATTGAAAAAAATAGTCGATTTATTTTCGTAGTTCACTCATGTTTGAAACTTAAAAAATTTCTGTTCAGCCAGCGTTCAGCATGCAACTTATATAGTAACTGGCCGGTGCAGCGTGAGGTTTGTGGATTTGCTTCATTTTCTGTAATAAACACCGGGTAGCTTCAGTAGCAATGCATGCTTTACTCTGAATTGTTACGCCTTTGCTGGTGCCGAAAAGGAATTCAGTATGCGAAAAATATGTGCAGTTGTTATGTTTTGCTTAGCTTTGCCAGCTTCCGCAGCGGGTTTACGCTGTGGGCAATCTTTGCTTGAGCTGGGCGATTCAATGACTAAAGTTGAAAATAGTTGTGGTGCGCCTGCAGAAAAGAATGAATTCAGTGCGCCGTATTACTACACCGATAACTGGGGCAATCGCCGTTATGGTGGCGAGCAAGTGTATACCGAGTGGATTTATAATTTTGGTCCACAGCGCTTTATGATGAAGGTGAAATTTATTGGTGGCTCGATTGCCAATATCACCGAGCTGGGCTACGGTAGTTGATGTATTGAGCTGTAGCAATTATTAAATATTGTTTACAGCTCAATACATATTAGTAAATCGATTTACTTTAAGTAGTTAGCACAAAATTTCCGTAAAATCCCAAGGCTGTATTGTGCGGCGACTTGATGAATAAATTGCTTGAAATCCAGATGTGCATGTTCATTCGCTTCATCAGAAATCGTTCGCATAATCGCGAATGGAATCTCAAAATCATCACACACTTGTGCAATCGCGGCGCCTTCCATTTCAACGGCCATTAAGTCTGGCAATTCTTGTTTTAGATTGGCCAGAACCTTTAAATCTTGAATAAATTGATCTCCGCTGGCGATGAGGCCATTCACAATTTGCACTTGATACAGCTTAAATTGCGTGCGCGATGCGGCGCTGATGTGCTGGTCCATCTCTTTTTGCAAAAAGTGCTGTGCAGCCAGATTGAGTTGTTGGCTCAATTGATTTGAGCTGGCAAAGCGACTTTTGCCACTGCGTGGGATTTCAAATTTAGGAAAAATCGGAAACGCGTTCATATCATGCTGAATCAATGCATCGGCAATGACGATATCACCAACTCTAAGGCTACTATCAGCGCCACCCGCCACGCCGCTGAGTACAATCTCGGTCACGCCAAAATGCTGGATCAAACTGGTCACGGTGCTGGCCGCCGCCACTTTACCAATTCCCGATAAGACACAAACACAAGGCACGCCCCAGAGCGTGCCGCTACGATATTCACGTTTGCCGATACGATGAATTTGCACATCTTGCAAATGCTCGGTTAAACCTTGTTGCTCTTCGGCCATAGCAAATACAAGGCCAAGTCGTTTTGGTTGAGTCGTCATTTTTTGAATTTCTCAGCGATGATAGAAAATGGCAGCCGAAGCTGCCAAATTTTGAAAATTACTTAGCGTAACGCGTTGGATCGGCCATATTGGCGGCGGAAAAACCTGCTGCGCGCAAGCGGCAAGCATCGCAAACGCCGCAGGCTTCACCCGCGTCATTGGCTTGATAGCAGGTGACAGTCAGACTGTAATCGACGCCGAGTTTCAACCCTTCGGCCACGATTTCTGCTTTGCTCAAACGAATCAATGGTGTGTGGATATTCAGCGATGAGCCTTCGACGCCCACTTTGGTCGCTAAACGCGCCATCGCTTGGAATGCAGAAATATATTCAGGGCGGCAATCAGGGTAACCCGAATAATCCACCGCGTTCACACCAATAAAAATGTCACCCGCTTTGAGTACTTCAGACCACGCCAAAGCAAATGACAGCAACACGGTATTGCGCGCTGGTACATAGGTCACGGGAATTTCGTTTTCATTTTCAACGCCATCAACGGGTACGGCGATATTGGCATCAGTCAATGCTGAGCCGCCAAAACCGGCTAGATCAATTTTGATAATACGGTGTTCAATTGCGCCAAGGGCTTTCGCGACGCGCGCGGCGGCTTGTAATTCAGCATTATGGCGTTGGCCATAATCGAAAGATAATGCGTAGCAATCAAAACCTTTGGCTTTGGCGATTGCAAGGCAAGTGGCGGAATCGAGACCACCTGATAATAAAATGACGGCTTTTTTATTCATTTTCACTTCTCTTTTTAGCTAGCGTTGGCTGCGTGTTGCGTAAATTGGCAAGCACTTGTTCAGCCAAATCGTGATACAAATTCGTTTTAAAAATACGGGCAACGCTCGCGGAAATCATCGCTGCGGCCATGATGGAAATCACCATATCGTGGCCATCGGTCATTTCCATCAGAATAATCGCTGATGTGAGCGGTGCGCGTGTAATCGCAGCGAGTGCGGCGACCATCCCAATCGCAATCAGCTTTATTTTGAGTTCGGGATCAAATAGCGGCACAAACCAACTGCCTATCCCCGCCCCCAAACTTAAGGATGGTGCAAAAATCCCACCCGGTAAACCCGTTAAAAATGTGCCCAATTGACCGATGAATTTCAGTGGCAAAAAGTACCATGCTAATTCAGCGTGTCCAGCGATGACTTCGCTGGTTATCTCGGCACCACTGCCATAAATCGGTGCAAATAGGCCACAAATTGCAATTAGTAATCCAATGCTGGCAATAAAATAATAAGGATGGTATTGCCTAAAAACCTTTATTTTAAAAGGCATCCAAGTCGATACATTCACACAAAGCCAAGAAAAAGCCCCGCCAATCAAGCCCGCCGCTACCGCAATTAATACTAAGGGGATCAAGATCGAATAACTAAATGGCGGCACATGTATTTTGCCAAAATAGATGTAGTTACCTTGTAAAGCTAAGGAAACCAAACCCGCCAAAATCACCGCGCCGAGTAATTTACCCGAGGTTTTTTCTTCCACTGAGCGGGCGAGTTCTTCAAAAGCAAACACAATCCCTGCCAGCGGCGTATTAAATGCTGCCGCAATCCCTGCTGCGCCACCCGCCAAAATCAATTGTCGCCGGAACACAGGATCATCAATCGGCAATAATTTGCGGCAAGCAAACATAATGCTCGCGCCGATTTGCACCGTTGGCCCTTCCCGACCCAGTACAAAGCCACTACCTAAGCCCAGCACAATAGCAATAAATTTCGCTACGGCGATACGCGGGGACAGAATTCGTGCAATTTGTTCTGGCTTATCATTGAGCTGGAGTGCGGCTTGAACCTGAGGAATCCCGCTACCTTGTGCGCCTGCGCCAATGTGCTGCATCAGCCAGTGAATACCCATGCCACCCAATGGCAAAGACAATAAAGGCCACCACCACCATTTTGCTTGTAATGCACTAAAACCCGCAAATGCCCACTCCGCCGCGGTCGCCAATAAAAAAGCCACCAAACCGACCAAGGCAGCACCTAACCAAAGCGCCAAAGTGGTTCGGCTACGCGTGGGTAAATGCTTGATCTTGATGAGTAAACGCTTAATAAGCATTAAATATCCTAGGTATATTTAGCTGCGCATTACATATAAATAGCTTGGTGCTTATACCCCAGGTTTTTCACCCCAGAGTATTTTATGCAATTGCACTTGGACACGAACCGGTAGTTTGTCGGCAATGACCCACTCGGCTAAATCAACGGGCTTGAGCGTTTCCCAAACAGGCGAGAAAATCACTGGTGCGCGCTCATTGAGTTTTTCAGCAATGACTTTATCGCGCGCCCATTCGTAGTCGCTGCGATCTACTAGCACAAATTTGATTTCATCACCTGCGGTAACCGCATCGACATTGGGCCAATGCATATTGTGCATTTCGCCCGAGCCCGGTGTTTTGATGTCTAAAATTCGCGAAACGCGCGGATCGACACAATCAATTGGCTGGCCACCGCCAGTTTCGACACTGACATCAAAGCCTTCGTCACACAGGCGTTTAAATAGTAAATGAACTGGTTTTTGCGCTAATGGCTCGCCACCGGTCACACAGACGGTATTGCAAGAAAATGAGCGGATTTGCTGCATGATGGCGTCAATTGACTGCGTTTTGCCGCCAGTAAATGCATAGGCGCTGTCGCAATAGCCACAGCGCATCGGACAGCCCGTCAAGCGAACAAACACGGTGGGCAGACCCATCCGGCTGGTTTCGCCTTGGAGCGAATGGAATATTTCGGTAATTCGTAATTCTTCACGCATATTGCAAATCTCCTAACCGGATAACAGTCCGGGGGAATAAAAAAACGGCATCGAAACCCGATGCCGTTGCCTATTTTATACCGATTTAATATTTAGAGCTGTTAACAATTTCCCTAAACCATAAGCCCAATTAGTTGGGCGCCATCAAAGCTTTTTTGGCTTTGCCAGCGGCATCGGATTGTGGGTATTGCTCGATAATTGTAATCAAGTAATTGCGTGAGGTTTTTTTGTCGCCCGTCGCTGCGGCTACCGAAGCCAAACCGAGTAATGAATCCGGGGCTTTGGCATCATTGGGTGCGTTTTCTACGACGTTTTTAAAAGCTGAAGTCGCTGATTTGTAGTCTTTACTAAAAGCATAACTGGTGCCTAGCCAATATTGCGCAGCAGGGAGTTTTTCGCTTTTCGGGTAGTCAACTGCGAATTTGTTCAGCGCGGCGCTGCCGTCTTTGAATTTTTTCGCTTGCACCAAGGCGACTGCACTATCAAAGCTGTCTTGTTCGCTCAACTGCACCGCAGCTTTTGTTTCTGCTTTGACTTGCTCAATGGCACGCAAACGCGTATCTAAATCGACGTATAAATCTTTTTGGCGTTTAACGGCTTCATCCAGATTAAATTGCAGCATTTCATTTTGGCCATTGAGTTTGGCCAAGGTGTCTTTTTGCGATTCGATTTGGCGTACCAAATTAATGATTTGTTTATTGCCCGCTTCGAGCTGCTCGATACGCTGTTGATTTTGTTCTTGCAGCATTTGCACTTTGGCGGTCAGGTCGGCCACTTGTTTACGGGCCACATCATCGTCGAACAAACCCGCTTGGGAATGTGCGCTCCAAGCCACCAATGCGAAGGCGATGAGACTTTTTTTAAAGTTTTTCATAGGTTTTGACCATTGATCTGAAATACACAAACCCCGACCAGCGGGGTTTGTCGTTGATGGCGCTTAGCTTATTCGAGCCAGCGGCGGCATGGCAAGTGTTTACTTGCTTTGTTCACCTGGGTAAACGATATCGGTACGACGATTGCGTTCCCATGCTTCATCAGTGTCGCCGTTTTCGAGTGGACGCTCTTCACCAAAGCTCACTGCTTCGATTTGGCTTTCTGGTACACCCAAGGCTTTCAACATCGCAAACACAGCTTCGGCGCGTTTTTGACCCAGTGCCAAATTGTATTCAGCAGTACCGCGGTTATCCGTATTGCCTTGCAGGATGATTTTCACGTCTTTGTGGCTGAGCAAGAATTTAGCGTGTGCTTGCACCATTTCGTTAAAGTCTGGGCGCACAACGAATGAGTCAAAATCAAAATACACGCGGCGTTGTGACAACACATTGTTCGGGTCGGTCAATTCCGGATACATCGATTTGCCGCTGGTTTTGCTGGTATCTACGGTTTTGATTTCGCTGCCGGTCGTGCCACTAGTATTCGTTTGTTGACCTGCATTTGGATCTTTGATCGGTGCAGTCGGAGTGCTTGAGCAAGCTGCCAATAGGGCTGTCATGGCGATACTGAGGGCGATTTTTTTCATGTCTTACTCCAATTAAAAAAATAATAAATATCAGATTACGAGCGGAATTTTCCGATCTACTTAGCGCAGCATCGGGCCCCAGGCTGGTTGGCGCACTTCTCCGTTTTGCGATTTCAGGCGTTGTTTTACTTTGCCATCACTAGAAACAATCGCCAAAGTGCCACGGCGGCCGACGTCAGTCTCATACAAAATCATCGAGCTATTCGGCGCGAACGACGGTGAATCATCCATATTGGTTGACGTGAGCGTTGTGCTGCGGCGTGTTGCCAAATCCATCACTGCGACGCGGTAACCATTGTCACGCGTGATATAAGTCATCGATTTGCCATCTGGAGCGATTTTCGCGCTGGCGTTGTAGCCGCCCGAAAAAGTCATCCGTTCCGCATTGCCGCCATTGATTGATGCGCGATAAATTTGCGGGCTACCGCCTCGATCTGACGTAAAGATGATGCTTTGACCATCGCCAGTGAAACTTGGTTCAGTGTTAATTTCACCGCCTTGGCTGATGCGGCGTGGATTTGAGCCATCGACATTCACAATATAAATCTGACTGCCGCCGTCTTTACTCAACACCACGGCCAGTTGGCGACCATTCGGTGACCATGCCGGTGAAGAGTTACTGCCTTTGAAATTAGCTGCTTGCCAGCGTTTACCGGTCGCGAGTTCGTGCACGTAAACGACGGGTTTTTCTAGTTCAAACGACACATAAGCCAATTTGCCACCATCCGGAGACCAGCGTGGCGACATGATTGGCATTCTGGATTTCAAGACGGTTTGCGCGCCATAACCATCGGCATCTGCAACTTGCAGCTCGTAGGCTTTACCAGTTTTGAGGATATAAGCAATTCGCGATGCAAATGCGCCCGATTTACCGGTGATTTTCTCATAAATCATATCGGCGATTTGATGGCTCATCCGGCGTAATTGCGCTGGATTGCCGCGCTTTTCATAGGCAATCAGTTCTTGTTTGGTCGCAACATCAATTAGCCAAAACTTCACCACCGCTTGGCCGCCTTCGCTGAAAATTTGCCCGAGTACTGCATATTGCGCGCCGCTGGCTTGCAATGCCGCAAGGTTTAAATTGGCAGGGGTATAGGCGTGCAGGCTACGATCAGTAATGGGTATTACCTTAAACACCCCGCTGGTATTTAAGTCGCTCCCAATGACTGGCGTCACAGGCTGATTGTCGATATTTTCATTTTGAAATGGGATGATGGCGATAGGGTATTGCTGGCTACCGACGCCAACCACTTCAATGGTCATATCTGCTTGCGCTGTGCTGGCTGCAAATAGCAGCGACATCAACAGCGCCCGGAAATAATGTTTCATCAATAACAGCTCCTGCATCAGAAATTAAGGTGGACTAAATGCCCAGCGCACTTCACGATAATCGTTGAACGATGCGCCATTTGGCGGTTTTGGGAAAGGCGCATAAACTTGGATTGCACGTTCGATGGCTTTATCCCATTTCGGATCGCTACTGGCTTCAATCAAATCAATTTTTTGAATTTCGCCGCTTGGTAAAAGATAAATTTTGTATACCACGCGCGGTTTTTTGCCACTGCTGCCAGGGTAATTGGCTTTTTGGGCAATTTCTTGACCAATACTGAGTGCATAGGCTTCGCCTAAACCGCTGCCTTTTCCTTTACCAGCGCCACCCGTTGCATCCACCGTATCACCGGTGCCACCGGCTTTGCCGCCAACTTTTGCGTTAGGATTTGGCTTGTCGCTTTTACTACCGCTTTCAAGCATATTGTCGAATGACAGTGCACTTTCTAATTCGCTTTTCGGCTTTTTCACTTCCGCTTTTTTTGGCACAGCTGTGGGTAGTGCTGTTGTCTTTGGTTTTGCGCTTGGTGCCACGGTTGGCTTAGCCGTCGGCGCTACAGTCGGTTTTGCCGTTGGTGCAAGCGTAGGTTTCGCTGTCGGCTTGGCTGTTGGTTTTGGTTCAGGCGTGGCTTTTACTTTTTCAGTGACGATGTCTGGCGCTTTGACCGGAACTGGAATGGGTTCAGGCTTCGGCTCTGGCACTTTAACTGGCTTGGGCTGTTCGATCTGTTCGCTGGCGACCGGAGCAGGCGGTGGAGCACCCCAGAGTTCGACGACCACCGGTTCCGGTTTTTTGGTTTTCCACTGCACTGAAAACAGCAAAAATCCAGCTAACAGCACGTGCATACCGACTGCCAGTACAAAAGACAGTCCTTGCTGTTCGTCAGGATAATTTGAGCGGTTTGGATTCATTACTTCTGATAGACCTGTAGACCGACACGCGGGATTTCGGCGATTCGCAGCGCGTCGGTGGTTTGCATCACGATTTCATAGCGAACATTTTTGTCGGCAGCAATGACAACAGGGCGCTCAGTGCCAGCGGCGGCGTCGACTTTTTCTTTGATCGCGGCTGCTAGTGCTTTGGCATCAGAAAATGGCGTGCTGTCTTTGCCATCTTTGAGCAATAAAGCACCCTCTTTGCTAATCTCCACCGTCATTGGATTACCAGTGACTTGTTGGCTGGATTTGCCAGCCGACGGTAATTCGACCAAACCCGATGGCATGCCGGGCGCGGCGACCATAAAGATCACCAGCAGCACCAGCATCACATCGACGTAGGGCACAACATTGATTTCATTTTTAACGCGGCGAGGGCGACGAGCCATGGTTCGCTCCCTTATTTGCCGATTTGGCGTTGCAAGATATTCGAAAATTCTTCGATAAAGGTATCAAAACGACCCGCTAAACGATCGACATCGTGTGCAAAACGGTTGTAGGCCACAACGGCTGGAATTGCAGCAAACAAACCAATCGCCGTGGCGACGAGCGCTTCCGCAATATGCGGTGCAACGGTGGCGAGCGTGGCTTGGCCGACATTACCGAGGCCTTTGAACGCGTACATAATGCCCCACACGGTTCCAAACAAACCAATATACGGGCTGACTGAGCCGACTGAAGCGAGGAAAGACGTGTGTTTATCCAGATGATCGAGTTCACGTTGGCAAGACGCACGCATCGCACGGCGCGAGCCTTCCATCACGTCCGATAATTCCATGCCTGATTTTTGGCGCAGTTTTAAAAACTCGCTAAAACCCGCCATATAGATTTTTTCCATGCCAATTGCGTTGCGGCTGTGTTTCACGTGCTCGTAGAGGCCATTCAAATCCGAACCGCCCCAAAAGCGATCTTCAAATTCATCAGTGTGTTTTTTTGCGGTGCTGATGGTGAAATGCTTACTAAAAATATGCCACCACGACATAAACGACAGTGCCAGTAATAACACCATCACCATTTGCACGACGATACTGGCTTGTAATACCAAGCTAATAATCGACATATCTTCAACAGGTTGCATGAATCTAAGCTCCAGATGGGCTGTGAGTTGAATAAGAATTGAGTTTCGAGCCAAAACGCGCTAAAAAGTTTAATGATTTTGCCTAAATTTTCTTCATGATAATAGCGTAATTGTGATTAATTACGGCAATTAGCCGAGAAAACGAAAAAATGACGATTGAATAAGGGCGAGGTGGGGCGTTGTGCTGCGGAGGGAGGGTAAAAGTCGGAAATCACAGCACTTGAGATTTCCGATGGTCTTAGCTGGACGGTTTTATTAATCCGTTTTTGGCGGCGTAAGCCCGAAATGTTGGTAAGCACTGAGGGTTGCCATGCGCCCGCGGGGGGTGCGTTGCAAATAACCTTGCTGGATTAAGTAAGGCTCAATCACTTCCTCGATGGTGTCAGACGATTCGCCAATTGCGGCGGCGACGTTATCAAGGCCGACTGGGCCACCAGCGAATTTATCTAAAATCGCCCGTAATACTTTTCTATCCATCACATCTAATCCAGCGTGATCGACGTCGAGCATTTGCAATGCGGCATCAGCAATCGCTTGCGTAACGATGCCATCGTGGCGAACTTCGGCAAAATCGCGAACTCGGCGCAGCAGGCGGTTCGCAATCCGTGGCGTGCCGCGCGAACGGCGCGCTACTTCAAATGCACCTTCGGCATCCATTTCGACTTTCATCAAACTCGCTGAGCGCGTCACGATGCGGGTGAGTTCTTCTGCCGTATAAAATTCCAAACGCGCCACAATCCCAAAGCGATCACGCAGTGGATTGGTCAACATCCCTGCGCGCGTGGTTGCGCCGATTAAGGTAAACGGCGGCAGGTCGAGTTTGACTGAACGTGCCGCAGGGCCTTCGCCGATCATGATGTCGAGTTGGAAATCTTCGAGCGCAGGATAGAGAATTTCTTCGACAACCGGAGAAAGTCGGTGAATTTCGTCGATAAATAGAACATCGTGCGGCTCAAGATTGGTGAGCAGTGCCGCTAAATCCCCAGCGCGCTCCAAAACGGGCCCAGAGGTTTGTCGCAAATTGACGCCAAGTTCGCGTGAAATAATGTGCGCCAGCGTCGTTTTTCCCAATCCCGGTGGGCCAAACAACAAGACATGATCGAGCGCTTCGCCGCGTTTTTTTGCGGCTTCGATAAAAATTTCCAGCTGCCCACGCGCTTTCATCTGCCCGACGTATTCATCGAGCAATTTCGGCCGCAAGGCTTTTTCTTGCGCATCTTCGGTTTTCGACTGCGCGGTGATGATGCGATCAGGCGGCGGGGCAGAAAAAAGTGAGTCAGTTTCGATCATGATTTACTTTGAGTAATGTATTTGATTGTAGGCATTGAAAATCAAGGACTACAGTTCAATACTAGCCTTTCGCCAGCGCTTTCAACGCCATCCGAATTCCTGTCGACACATCAGCATCTAAGGGGAGTGTTTTCATTGCCATATTGGCTTCGCGCTCGTTGTAGCCGAGTGCGAGCAAGGCATTGAGGATATCACTTCGATCGTCGGGTGTGGTGGCAAAGGGTAGGCCGCCCGGGGTGCTGGTCAGGCCGCTGGTGGCGAGTTTGCCGCGGAGTTCGAGCACCAAACGCTCGGCGGTTTTTTTGCCGATGCCGGGTACAGTTGAGAGGCGTTGGATGTCCTCAGCGGCAACGGCGCTGGCTAGCTCGTCGGAGCTCATGCCAGACAGAATCGCCAATGCAATTTTTGCGCCAATGCCAGACACTTTGATCAAGCTGCGAAAACTATTGCGCTCGTCTTTGCTGGCAAAACCGTATAGCAATTGTGCGTCTTCGCGAACGACCAAATGCGTGAATAGCGTGGTTTTTTCGCTCAGATGCGGCAGCACATAAAATGTGCTCATTGGCACGTCGATTTCATAGCCGACGCCATTGACGTCGAGCACGATGTGCGGCGGCTGTTTTTCGATAATCAGGCCAGTGAGACGTCCAATCATGTGCGCAATTCCTCTTTAGACTCGCAAAAGTGTTATTGCATTGTTGCGTTGCGATAAAACTTTTGCACGAGTGGGTTAATTGCATGCAATTGTAGCCGCATTTTTGGACGTTCGTTCACTTTGCTGCAATCAAAGTGCAAATTTGCGCTTTATGCTAAGTCGTGCGACTGAGATTTGGCATAAAGAACTGCAAATCCGGCGACGATGATCATCGCCGCACTGTACGCCGCCAGCACATCGCTAAAGTGATGCACGCCCAAGCCAACTCGCGCCAAGCCGCAAATCAATGCCGTCACAAATGCGATGGCATAATATTTTCGCGCTTTGGCGAGTTGGCGCTGCGAAAAAATCAGCGCCAAAATGAAGGGCAAAGCCCAAGCGACCATCGAATGCCCGCTGGGAAACGAGGGGCTGCTGGCGTGGGCGAGGTGTTCTAGTTCAGGCCGTGGGCGCAGCACGCTGTATTTGATGATGCCCGCCAAACTCCAACTGGCGACAACGGCCAGCGGCAAGCCATACGCGGCGGCGCGGTCTCGCGACCAAAACCATAAGCTAAAGCAGAGCGAAATCAATAGTGAGCCGGGAAAACTCGCCAGCAATGCCAGTACTCGGCTCAAAGCAATCCAGACGGGATGCGCGTTATACAGCGTGTGGCTCATACCTTGGTCGATTGCATTGAGAAAGGGCGTGTCAATCGCGGCGGTGAGCGCCAGCAAGGCAATCAGACCAGAAAAGGCCAGCCACTTGAGGCGACGCAGCGTATCAGGCGCAATGGCGCTATGCCGTAAACTAAAATTCCGCATCTGAAAATATTCCAAATCAATGAGCTGCGGATTCTAGCGAAGCGTCGTTGCGGGGTCTGGGTAATAAGTCACAGCGATTAAAACCAAGCACCGCCATGTGCGCCGATGACGCCGCCGGCAACGGTGATTAGGCTCAGCGTGAGTAGGCCGTAATGCAATCGTTGCAAAAGTGTCATCGTGCCTGCAGGATCGATTTGGGCTTTGCGATGGAGTAGTCGATGTATTAGCCACGGCTCTAATACAAACAACATCAGTGTGAAGATACCCCATGTAGCAATCATCGCCCATAGCCACCAAGTATCAGCAAGCCGTGACCAACTACCGCTGAGATGCAGCATCATCAAACCCGAAATCATCGCGATTTGGGTACTGAATTTAGCTTGCAGACCGAAACGGTGTTCGAGTTTTTCAAACAGCGCATAATCGTTGCCGCTACGACGCAGCGCGGGAATCAAGATGATTGTCACAAACGCCACGCCACCGATCCAAAATACAATCGCCAACACATGCAAGCCGCGCCAGAGTGCGTAATCGTTGAGGGTCATGGGCTTTGCCTTAAGGATGAATGATGAGTCGTAGGCCGAGAGCGATAAAAATTGAACTCGCAATTCGATCTAGCCATGCACTGGCCGATGCATGTTGGTTTAAGTAACGTCCAATGTATCCGGCAAAAAAACCGAGCGTACCAAAGAGCAACATGGCTTGTAACGTGAAGATGACGCCTAATTGCAGGATTTGCCAGCCTGCATCATGACGCGCGCCATCGACAAATTGTGGCAAGAAAGCCAGAAAAAACATCACCACTTTTGGGTTGATTGAATTGGCAAAGACACCGCGCCAAAACAACTTGCCCGCGTTTTCTTGGCTGCTATTGGTGGCGACGGTGGCGCCACCTCTACTCTTCAGCGCCAGCCAGCCTAAATAAATTAGATACAAACCGCCAATGATCTTGAGTGCGGTAAAGGCCACTGGCGATGCAGCAATCAAGGCACTGACGCCCAGCGTGGCGAGCAAGGTGTGGCTTAAGCAGCCTAATGCGCAGCCCATTCCAAATGCCATGCCGCGTAGACGACCCCGCGTTGCGCCGATGCTCAATACCATCAAATTATCAGGCCCGGGCGAGAGCGTAATCAGTACTGCTGCGCTGAGAAAGCCGAAGAATTGTTCAGGTGCCAGCAGCATAAAAATCTCGTCAATGAATTGATGGTTTTATTTTATTCATATGTATATAGCTGCAGAAATTATCTAGTATTGGCTAGCATCAAATACCCGTACTTATGCCATCCGACCTCGTTTCATCGATAATTGATATTCCATCAATTTTTTGGCGATGCCGCCGCTGTGTTGCGCGTGGGTAAGGGCGACGCCGAGCGCGTCGGCGGCGTCGGCTTGCGGCACGCCTGACAGGCGTAAATGCCGCTGCACCATCAGACCCACTTGCTCTTTATCGGCGTGACCATTGCCGACGACCGCTTGTTTGACTTGCAGTGCGGTGTAGTCAGCCACAGGCAGGTTAGCCAGCACCAAGGCTGCGACTGCCGCACCCCGCGCTTGACCAAGCATCAGCGTGGCGGCGGGATTAACGTTGACGAAGACTTGTTCGACTGCGGATTCATTCGGCTGGTAAGTACGGATAATTTCGGCAATGCCATCGAGGATGATTTTAATGCGCTCCGGCAGCGGCCCACCTTGGGTTTTGATACAGCCTGAAGCGACGTAAATCCGATTTTGCCCAACGACATCAATAACGCCAAAACCTGTGGTGCGTGAGCCGGGGTCGATGCCGAGTATGCGCATTAGTCGATCGACGTCGTTTGGCGCTCGAACGTCCAAGTGCGGGTAATCACGAGGATTTGCGCGGGTTTACCTGCCGCATCGAGCATGTCGGGCGGCAGTTTTTTGAACGGTGACGACATTTTCAAAATTCGCACCGCAGCTTTATCGAGCTGTGGATTGCCAGAAGATTTGTCGATTTCTGCGTGGATGAGTCGGCCATCGGCGGCGATTTCAACGGTGACGCGCAATTGCCCATATATTTTATTCCCGTTCGGATCGACAGGATAAGCGAGCGTGCCGACTTTTTCGATTTTTTGCCGCCAGTCGTCCATATACATCGCAACGCTGGTTTGTTTGGCGCGCGCACCGACAAAGGCTTTGCGCGGTTTGCTTTGATAGGCGTGATTTTGTTTATCAATTTGCGCGGCTAAACCCGCCATTTTGAGCTCTTGTTGCTTTCTCTCTTCTGCTTCTTTTCCGCTGCCTTCCGGTTTTTCTGGCGTGTTTTTACTGTCTGATTGCAAGGTGGTGGTGTTTTTGAGTTGAGTCATCAACTGCGTAGAGCGATCTTCGAGCTGTTTTTGCTGCGCTTCGACTTGCTCTAGCTCGGGTGATGGCGCGCGGCTATCGGCAGGTAAGGCGGATTTTACGCGGTGATTCGCCGCATCAGTATTGCCGCCGCCGTCGAGGTCGGCTTGAGCCTCAACATCTGTTTTTGTCGGCTTGCTCTTGGTTTTTTGGTTCACCAGCACAATATCAAGTGGCTGCTGCGATAGAAATTGTCGTGGATCGGGCATGACAAATTTAATGCCAAAAATGGGAAAGGCGTGCGCAATGATTGAAAAACCAATGGCAATTGCCATAAAACGATCCCGCCGATCCATGCTGTTTCCTTAATACGCCGTAACTTTATAACCGCGTGAGTGTAGCACAGCCGACCCAATGCTTAGGCGGCGCGCCGCTTCAAGAGTGAAGCGGAGTACAATAAAGGAAACACTTATTGATAGAGGCTAAGACATTATGCTCCGAGTTATTTTAATTTCTGCATTACTAGCGTCACCGGCAATTGCGGCAGAAGATGGTGCAAAAGTGGCGGCAAAATACAACTGTTTAGCCTGTCATTCAGTCGATAAAAAAATTGTTGGTCCTTCGTACAAAGACGTTGCTGCTAAGTACAAAGGTCAGAAAGACGCCGAGGCAATGTTGATGGCAGAAGTGCGCAAAGGCTTGCCTGGCGGGAAGTGGGGCAAGATTCCAATGCCTGCACAGCAGATTGAAGAGAAAGATCTGCGGGTGATTATTCGTTGGGTTTTGGCTCAGTAAGCAAATAATTTAACAAAACTGTGATAAATGGTGTATTGCATAACAATGAGTAGTTGATTAAGCTGCTGACCCAATTTACCTAGTTTCATCTTTTGTAAGTGCTGATTAGCAGCGATTACAGTAGTTTTCGATAAGCGAGAAAGAATCATGGCCAAGCTCACAGAACAAGACATCATCGGCTGGAAAGGTTCCGAAGATGATTATATGAATGCGGACCAGCTCGAGTTTTTCCGCGAGCGTTTATTGCAAATGAAAGAAGAATTGGTCATCAATGCCACGCAAACGACCAATCATTTGCAAGAGCAAGAAGCGACCCCTGATCCGGCCGACCGCGCTACATTGGAAGAAGAGTACGCATTAGAGTTGCGCACACGTGATCGTGAACGCAAATTGTTGCTGAAAATCGATTCAACCATTCGCAAAATTGACGACAATAACTACGGCTTCTGTGAAGATACTGGCGAGCCTATCGGTCTATTGCGTTTGTTGGCACGCCCAACTGCGTCATTGACGGTAGAAGCGCAAGAACGCCGCGAACGTCAGAAAAAGCAATACGCAGACTAAGATGAGCCAAGCTGCGCTCGCGCAAGCGAGCGAACTCATCACCAATACCCGCGCTCGCGTTACACCGGCGCGGGTTAATATTTTGGCTGTCTTGCTGTCGGCACAGCGCCCGCTGTCGCATCAAGACGTGCTTGCTGCGCTTGAGCCAGAAGCGGATCGGGTCACGGTTTACCGTGTCTTAGATTGGCTCACCGACATGGGCTTGGCGCACAAATTATCGGGTGACGACCGCGTATGGCGGTTCTCAGTGGCCTCAGCGCCGCATCAACATGCACATTTTCAATGTACTTCTTGCGGGCGGTTCTATTGCCTAGAGCATGTGAGCAACGATTTATCTCTCACCGTACCACCTCAATTTTTAGTCAACGCGGTTGAAATCACGGTTAAAGGCGTTTGTGCCGATTGCCTGAAGTAATTCTTCGCGCAATTGAATCCCTTTTCAGTAAATCTCTTTCTCATTCAAAGCAATTGGCGCTTTGGCGCCATTAAAATCTGCTTTTTCGCGGCATTTGCTCGTTTGTAGCGGGGAATTCCTTGAATTGGCACGCATTTGTCGCTAATCTCTTCCTTTCGAAGAATAAATGCCGCAAGGCCAGCCGCTGGCAGGGAAGATTATGCAATATCAAACCGACGACGTCCGTATCCGCGAAATTAAAGAACTCTTGCCGCCAGTCGCGGTGATTGAGAAATATCCAGTTAATGAACTCGCGTCGACGGCGGTGTTTGAAACCCGCCAAGCGATTCACCGCATGCTCAACGACCAAGACGACCGTCTATTGGTTATCATCGGCCCATGCTCAATTCATGACACTAAATCGGCCATCGAATACGGTCACCGTTTGGTGAAATTGCGCGAAGAATACAAAGATCGCCTCGAAATCGTCATGCGTGTGTATTTCGAAAAACCACGCACCACCGTGGGCTGGAAAGGTTTAATCAACGATCCATTCCTCAACGGCAGCTTTAACATCAACGAAGGCTTGCGTATCGCACGTAAATTGCTGGTTGATTTAAACAATATCGGCCTGCCAACGGCGGGCGAATTCCTCGATATGATCACGCCGCAATATGTGGCTGATTTGATGAGCTGGGGCGCAATTGGCGCACGGACGACTGAATCGCAAGTGCATCGTGAATTGGCATCGGGTTTGTCTTGCCCAGTGGGTTTCAAAAACGGCACCGATGGCAATTTGAAAATCGCATTTGACGCGATCAAATCAGCCGGTCAACCGCATCATTTCTTGTCGGTAACCAAATACGGTCATTCAGCGATTGTAGCTACCGGCGGCAATCCAGATTGCCACGTGATCTTGCGTGGTGGTAAAGCGCCGAATTATGATGAAACGCATGTTCGCGCAGCGAGCGCCGATTTGGCTGCGGTGGGCTTGCCACAAAAAATCATGATCGACTTTAGCCACGGCAACAGTAGCAAAGATTTCCGTCGCCAAATGGTCGTGTGCAACGACACTTGTACCCAAGTCGCTGCGGGCAATAAAGCGATTTTCGGCGTGATGGTCGAAAGCCATCTGGTCGAAGGCCGCCAAGACGACAATTCGGGTAAAGAATTAACCTACGGTCAATCGATTACCGATGCTTGCATTAGCTGGGAAACGACGGAAGAGCTCTTGCTGAATCTCGCCAACGCCGTAGCCCAACGCCGCGCTCTGGCGCATTTGGAATAATGGTTTAGGCTGATTATCTGCAGAATAAAAAACCCGCTTCGGCGGGTTTTTTATTGATGTATTGCTTGCTAGGCTTTGATTTAAAAAGGCTACAATTAAATACATAGTCATGCAGTATTCTGTCTGTTTCTGCCGACTTGTCGCCTGGCATGAAATATGAAGCGGTGAGCGTCAGCCCGCAAATTCCCGTTTTAATAAACCAAACTGCACAAAATCATGGAACTGGCCGCCCCAAAAGCCGACTTCACGTAATTGACCTTCATGGGTAAATCCGAGCTTGGGCATCAGTTTGAGCGATGCAGTATTGTTGGGGTGAATTTGCGCTTCGATGCGGTTTAAATCCATTGCGGTAAAACCATATGACAGAATTGAGACTAAGGCTTCTTGCATAAATCCTTGCCCCCAAGTCGATTGCGCTAATTCATAACCGACCATCGCGCTATGCCACGCGTGATTCCAGCGAAATAATCCACAGGTGCCGATCAGTTGCCCATTTTGCTCAATGCCCCAGCGAATACCCGAGTTTTCCTCGTCGCGCCAGCGAGTAAATGTTTCAATTAAAGCGACGGCTTGGTCTGGTTCGCTCATCGGGTCGGCGCCGAAATAGCGCATGACATTCGCGTCACCATGAATAGAAAAAATCGCCGCTGCATCAGCAGCGACGATTTCGCGTAGAACTAAGCGCTGCGTTTCCAGTCGTGGAAAATCGCTCATTTTGCCCATTGGCTAAACGGTGTAATCGAGAGCGCGCTGTTGTAGTAGCGCGTATCGCCTGAGACCTCTGCGCCTAACCATGCCGGCTGTGGATAAGCCGCATCTTCGCTGCTTAGCTCCAACTCGGCGACGATGAGTCCGGCATTCGCGCCGTGGAATTCGTCGACTTCGAAAGTGTGGCCATCTACGTTGACCAAATGGCGGGTTTTATCCAGCACATTCGGGCAGAGCTGCAGCATCGCCAAAGCATCGGCAACGGGGATGGCGTATTCAAACTCGGCGCGACTGATGCCAGCATTTTTGCCTTTGATGGTTAAAAATGCCGCTTCGCCCTTGGTACGAACGCGCACCGTGCGCTCTGGGTCGGTGCACAAATAGCCTTGCGCAATGCGCGTACTATGGCTGATTTGCTCACGCCATGCATCGCTGGCAACGAGAAATTTGCGTTCAATCTCGACCGCCATTATTCCACCGCCTGCTTGATGGTGGCGTTTTTGCTCAAGTGATTGGCACCATCATCGGCCTTATACACATTGCTGGCCCAATCACTGGTCAGTTCATACACGCCCCAATCGGCGTGTTTTTGATCCACCAAAGCTTTGCGAGCTTCTTCAACGGTGCAATACACCGCCATGCCACGGTAATAGCCTTGCGGGTCGAGTAGCTCTGGCGGAAATTCGGCGGGAAGATCCGCTTTTGCGGTGCGCCCTGGTGCCGGTTCGGCTTGTTGGCTTTTGAGGATTTCTTTAATTTGGTTGGGGCCAATGGCGTAGACGCCACATTGCTCGCCACTCGCGGCGGAGGTGCTTGAGGATTCGCCACAGGCGCTGAGTAAAGCAATCAACAAAACAGGCAACAAGGCTTTCATTTTTTGACCATTTAAAAAGGTTTTACAATCACCAACACTACGGTGGCGAACAAAACAAGCACGGGGAACTCATTAAAAAAGCGATACCACACGTGGCTGCGGGTGTTTTTTCCGGCGGCAAAATCACGCACAATTTGTCGGCACCATGCATGGTAAATGACTAACGAAGCTACTAAACCGAGTTTAACATGCATCCAGCGCCAGCCTTCACCGAGGTAAAAAGCATAGTAGCTCCACATCCACACGCCAAAAATCAGTGCCAAGATGCCAATCGGCGTCATAAATCGATAGAGTTTATGCGCCATTAAATTGAGCCGCGCCAGTTCTGCAGGTTCCGTCGCCATCGCTAGATTAACGAAAATGCGTGGCAGATAAAACAGCCCCGCAAACCAGCTAATCACAAATATCAGGTGTAACGATTTAATCCACAACATGGTCTTTCCTTTTTTAATCTGCGTTTTTCAACGTGGTGAATAAGCAATCAAGACCCATTGTAAGCAAGCGGCGGTTGCTGCACGCTGATGTTGCACAAACCGCCATACTTTTACTCTTTATTTAGATTTGGTTTTATTACTTTTTTTCGGCGCAAGACTCGTGGCTGGTTTTGCTTTAGCGGCTTCATAGAGCGGCATCACTACTGGCACTTTGGCTTGCAGCTCTGCAATCCGCGTATTGCTCGATGGATGGGTCGACATAAATTCAGGCCCGCTACCACCGCCTTGGGCTGCCATTTTCTGCCATAAACTCACTGCGGCATTGGGGTTGTAGCCTGCGCGCGCGGCAAGCTCAAGGCCGATTAAATCGGCTTCGGATTCGTGAGTACGGCTATTGGGCAATGAGTAGGTCACATCGACCAAGGCATTGAGTCCGCCGCCCGCCAAATCCTGATACGCATCGTATTTGCCACCGGTTGCAATCGATAGCAATTGCATACCGCCTTGCATCGCAATGGCTTTGCCGTACTCGGAGCTCATGCGCTCGCGGCCGTGTTCACGCAAGGCATGGGCGATTTCATGTCCCATGATTTGAGCGATTTCATCGTCAGTGAGTTTGAGTCGATCAATAATGCCGGTGTAAAACATGATTTTGCCGCCCGGCATGCAATAGGCGTTCAGTTCTGGGCTTTTTTCGACGTTGACTTCCCATTGCCATTTGGCCGCATCAGGGCGAAAAACAATGGTTTGCGGGATGAGTTTGTCGGCAATGACGCGTACTCGGCGCACGGTAGGGTCATTATCGGGGAGTAGTTTGCCTTGTTGATTGGCTTTTTTAATGGTGTCGGAATAGCTAGTAGCGGCCATTTGATCGACTTGTTCACTCGACAGCAGCATGCTTTGCTTGCGAGTTGCGCCGACGGTGCCGCCGCTGGTGGTATTCACCTGCTGACAACCTACGAGCAAGGTGGCGAGCAGAGCACTCAATAATAAACGCTTCATAGCAATTCCTTGCGTGGGTGTTCTAATTTAAATTTGCACCATCTCAAAATCTTCTTTGCGCGCGCCGCAATCGGGGCAAGTCCAGTTCATGGGAACGTCTTCCCATTTGGTGCCTGCGGCGATGCCATCTTCGGGGTGGCCTTCGGCTTCGTCGTAAATAAACGCACAGATTAGGCACATATATTTTTTCATCGGGATAAGTCGCTCAGAGTGGTTTAGAATTCTAATTTTACCGAACAAAGAAAATCTGTGCTTATGAATCCAACTCCACCCACCGTGCTGGTTTTTGCCGCCAACGATCCTTCGGGCGGCGCGGGTTTAATGGCCGATATATTGACCCTTGCCTCGCTAGGCTGCCACACGCTCCCGATTGTGACCGCAATGACGGTGCAAGATAGTGCTGGGGTACAAGAATTTCACGCCGTCGACTCTGAAATTGTCGATGAGCAAGCGCGCTTTATTTTAGAAGACATCAAAATCGACGCGATTAAAGTCGGCATGGTCGGCAGCGTCGAAAATCTGGCCGTGATTGCTGAGATTGCGTCTGACTATCCTGATATCCCATTGATTTTGGAACCCGTATTTAGTATGGGTCGCGGCGAAGAATTGTCGAATGAGGAATTGATTTCGGCGATGCGTGAATTACTGATCCCGCACACGCTAATCGTTACGCCAAACCACACTGAAGCCCGTTTGCTGGCGTCAGACGATCCTGATGAACAAGAAGAAATTCCGCTCGATGCCGCAGCGCAGCGCATTTTGGAATGTGGCTGCGAGTATGTGCTGATTGCCGGCACGCATGAAAAAACGCCTAAGGTCGTTAACACGCTGTATAGCCGCTTAGGCCGCGTGCGGACGGATCAATGGGAACGACTGCCCGGTAGCTATCACGGCGCGGGGGCAACGTTGGCTTCGGCTATTGCGGGCGCGCTGGCCAATGGTGTCGAGATTGCTGATGCGGTTCGTGATGCGCAAGACTATACGTGGCAAGCGCTTTCGCAAGCATTTCGTCCGGGAATGGGCCAGTTTATTCCTGACCGTTTGTTTTGGGCGCGCAGCACTGAAGAAGAAATTGCCGAAGAAATCGCGACCGCCGCTGCGGCCGCAGAGTTTGAGCCGCCAGCCAAATTGCAATAATCGAGCGATGTGTTTCACGTGAAACACATCTATCGCTCCTGTTTGGATTTCCCCTATGTCTTTACCGCAAGTCATCATCTTGAACGGCACCAGCAGTTCAGGCAAAACCAGTATCGCCAAAGCGCTGCAAGAATTGCTGCCGCAGCAATACCTGAACTTTAGTATCGACAGTATTTTGTATGCTCTGCCTGAAACTGATTTGCAGCTCATGAAACAAGGCAAAACAATCACGCGCGCGG
Source organism: Deefgea tanakiae (assembly GCF_019665765.1). Classification (GTDB taxonomy): domain Bacteria; phylum Pseudomonadota; class Gammaproteobacteria; order Burkholderiales; family Chitinibacteraceae; genus Deefgea; species Deefgea tanakiae. The sequence goes on along the minus strand of NZ_CP081150.1, from coordinate 3,146,767 downwards.
GCTACGATTGGCCGAGCTTAGTGCGAGGCTATCATTATTGCTTGCCCGCCTTGTTGCAAGCGGGTTGCCATTTGCTGATTGATAATGCGTGGTGTGATCGCAATGAAAAACGCGAATTGCTGACTGAGCTGGCAGGTTACTCGGTGGCGCTCATTGGCGTTCAATGTGATATTGAAGTCGCGCAGGCACGTGAACAAGCACGTGGTGATCGGGCGATAGGTTTGGTCGAATGGCAAGCGCCAATTGTTCATCAAGACATGACGTATGATCTTGACATTGATACGACGAGTATTGAGCCGCAGGCATTGGCTATAAAGCTCTGCGATCAGATACGTCATCAAGCGATGTGGCGTGGTGCGGTTGAAACTTTAGAGCACTTGAATATCTACAATTAAGGAGCAATGCTGTTAAGGTCTGTTGCTTCCCTTCCCCATTGCAAGGAAATGTCATGTTCGATTATTACCAGCTCACCGTTCCTGTTTATACTCGCGCACTAAAGCAGCTAACCCACATTCTGGATAAAGCCGCTGAGTACGCTGCAACGAAACAAATCAATGACGAAACCATGCTGGGTCTGCGCCTTGCGCCGGATATGTATAATTTGACCAAGCAAGTGCAAATCGTCTGCGATAACGCTAAATTTGCCGTGGCAAGATTATCGGGTACGCAAGCACCGAAGCATGAAGACAATGAGAAAACATTCGCTGAGTTGCAGTCACGCATCGCGGCAACCTTGCGATTTGTGAGTTCTTTACCGCAGGCGGCTTTTGTTGATGCGGAGAAGAAAACTATCACGCTGCCGTTTATGCTAGATAAGCCAATGACGGCCGAGTTTTATTTGCTATCGTTTGTGCAGCCGAATCTCTACTTTCATCTCTCTACGGCCTACGCGATTTTGCGTAGCAATGGGGTTGATGTGGGTAAAAGTGATTTTATCGGCGCGATGTAAATTCAGCGGTCAGAAGGGAAAAAGAGCACGGATCCGTGCTCTTTTATTTTGTGGTGTGCTGTGGGTGCAATAAGTGTTGGCGCAGTGCTTCAACTGATTCTAAGCGCGCCGCTTGGGCGATTTCTTGTTCGCCGTCTGGGCTGATTTTATACAGCCCATATCGCATCGATTGCGGCTGGTTGGTGGTGCTCCACACAGGGTGAATGGCGTAGGTCATGATCGTGTCATCGCTTTAGCGCTTGGACGGGGAAATCTCGTTCTTCGATGCGCTTAATACCAATATCGTAACATTTTGCTTAAACTGAACTACCGTATATCCCCTAGATGCTGCATTGCGTCAGTCGACTGAAAACACCAGTGCCACGGCTCGTACACATAGCCAAATGGATTATCGCGTGGGAATGAAAGCGTAAAACCAAACTCATGAGCGTGCTGTTGCAGCCATGTAAATGCCGCCGTCGTTTCAAATGCTTCAGTCACCACTGGGCCACCCGGCGTAAAAATATCCACCGCCCTACCTGTATGATGCTCGCTGCAACCGGGCGGTGCGAGCACTTGCAGAATATCGTCGATGCCAATGCCAGCATCGATTTTGTTCTGAATCAGCTCAACTTGCCGCGAGCTAGCGCGATACGCCGAGGCGATTTTTAAATCAATTCCATCGCTGAAAGCGGCCGCTTGCATCGAGCACCACGCTTGCGCCGCGGCAGGCGTCAGCTGCCAAACGCGGCCGTCAATTGCGGCCTCGACATCGACCAGCTCGGTCGCCTCCTCAAAAACGCACAAGGCTTTATGCTGCAAGACTTCAGGCGCAATGCCGAGCTGCTGCCAGTAGGTTTGTAAATGCAAGGGTAAATTCATCGCTGACCTTATTGATGGAAGTGAAGTGGTTTTACACCTCACTCCTAACGCCTTTCGCCTCACTCATTAAAATCCAGGAAACTTAAATGCACTGCTAATCGGCTTGCCTTTGCGAGCGCGTTTGCCGATATACGGTGCCATTTCGTTTTCGTTCAGCACCCACTCAACCGCTTTGCCACGGTTGACGACATTAATCGTGAGCGTAATGCCATCGCAAATCGTGATCGCACCGAGCTGATCTTTGTCGTCCAGCGCCATCGTAATGACGCCACGGCCACCTCCGGTGAGTTGCTTGAATTCGCTGTACGGGAACAAATGCAATTTACCCGCGCTAGATAGACACGCGACAATCGATGTTTCACGTGGAACAAATGTCGTTACGCGTAGTAGTTTCTCGTCCTCTTCAAGCGTCAAGAACGCTTTACCCGCTTTTTGTCGGCTGAGCAGATTATCAAATTGGCAAGCAAAACCGTAACCACTTGAATTAGCGATCACCAACCATTCGCCCATTTTCGCCGCTAACATTTGTGTAATACGTGTTTTGGCGACCAAATCGACTAGGGTTGTCACCGGAACACCATCGCCACGCCCGCCAGGAACGACGGAGGCTTGAATCGAATAGACGCGACCATCACTACCAAACAGTGCAATTTGATCGACCGTGCGGCATTCAATCGCCGCCAATTGGCTATCGCCATCTTTGAAGGTCAGGCTTTGCAAATCAAGGCCATGACCTTGGCGGGCACGCAACCAACCTTTTTCTGACAGGATAATCGTTACTGGCTCATCGACCACCGCGATTTCGGCTACGGCGCGCTCGGCTTGTTCGATCAAGGTGCGGCGTGGATCGGCGTATTTCTTTTTATCGGCGTCGATTTCTTTGATAATTTGCTTTTGCATTGCGGCAGGATTGGCGAGCAAGTTTTCTAACTCGGCTTTTTCGGTACGCAAAGCCGTTAATTCTTGCTCAATCTTAATGCCTTCAAGGCGCGCTAATTGGCGTAGTCGAATTTCAAGAATGTCTTCAGCTTGGCGTTCTGATAAATTAAACGCTTCCATCAATGCCGATTTCGGTTCATCCGAATGACGGATGATACGAATGACTTCGTCGATATTTAGTAGAACCAGCAAGCGGCCTTCGAGGATATGAATCCTATCGTCGACTTGACCGAGACGATGCTGGCAACGGCGCGTGACGGTGACAAAGCGGAAGTCGATCCACTCGGCAATCAAATCACGCAGCGTTTTTTGCCCCGGGCGCCCATCGCGACCAATAGTGACGATATTGATCGATAAGCTACTCTCTAGGCTGGTGTGTGCCAGCAGTAGATTCATCAAATCATCTGAGCTTTGCCGTGATGATTTTGGTTCAAAGACCAAGCGAACTGATTTATCTTTGCCTGACTCATCGCGCACCCGATCAAGTACGCTGAGGATCAATTGTTTGGTTTGCACTTGATCTTGTGTCAGTGCTTTTTTACCCTTCTTCACTTTCGGGTTGGTGAGTTCTTCGATTTCTTCGAGTACTTTTTGGCTCGATGTGCCATGCGGCAATTCGGTGACGATCATTTGCCACTGACCGCGGGCGAGTTCTTCTTTTTCCCAACGCGCACGTACTTTCAAACTGCCGCGACCATTTTCGTAGGCGGTGGCGATGTCTTTATGCGACGAAATAATTTGACCGCCGCCCGGCAAATCGGGGCCTTGGATATAAGTCAGTAATTCAGCCGTGCTTAATTTTGGATTGCGAATCAGCGCGATACTGGCATCAGCGACTTCGCCTAAATTATGCGACGGCATTTCAGTCGCCATGCCGACGGCAATTCCCGATGCGCCATTGAGCAGCAACATCGGCAAACGCGCTGGTAGCAAGACTGGCTCTTGGAACGCGCCGTCGTAGTTCGGCGTGAAATCAGTGGTGCCTTTGTCCAGCTCGCCCAGTAGCAAATCGGCCACCGGCGTTAAACGCGCCTCGGTGTAACGATATGCCGCAGCGCCGTCACCATCGCGTGAACCAAAATTACCGTGGCCATCGATCAATGGATAACGCAGCGAGAAATCTTGCGCAATCCGCACCAGCGCATCGTAGGCCGATTGATCGCCGTGGGGATGGTATTTACCCAATACGTCACCGACAATCCGCGCTGATTTCATTGGTTTGGCCGTCGAGCTTAAACCCAGCTCGTGCATCGCGTATAAAATCCGCCGTTGCACAGGCTTTTGCCCGTCTTCGATTTGCGGCAAAGCACGGCTTTTTACTACGCTCATTGCGTATTCGAGATAGCTCTTCTCTGCGTAAAGCCCTAGCTGTACCGACTCACCATCATCGGGTACTGTCGAGACTTGCGTTTCAATAAAGCGACTTGGCCCACTGGGGCTTAGCGCAATCGGTTCAATCGGCGTTTCTACGGGGTCGAGCAAATCATCAGACATGGATCAAAGGCCAAAGTGAATCTAGGCGTGTATTCTAGCTGCCTGTGCGCTTAGGTTCAAAGCGCTAACGATAAACAAAATTATATATATTCGATTTCTGCTGCTCATGCTAATACTGCTATAGTTAAAAGTGATTTTTCATTTTGCTTTCCGAGCCTGATTTGACCCATAAAATATCTCTTCGATTTGCGGTGAGTTTTGCCTTTGCAGCGCTGTTATGTATTGCGTTGTGGATGAGTAGTGTTTTGCAGTTACGCAATCAAGAGAAAGTTTTGCTTAGTCTTGGCGAAAAGGTGATGGCTGCTGAAGCGCTTGATGTGCAGCGCAATTTAATTGAATTCCTCTATATACCAGAGCAAAGCAATAGAATAGTTTCGGGTTTGATTGAGACGATGCAGCTCAAGCCCACTTCTGATTTAGCCATGTTGGATGCGCCACTGCGCAATACATTCAAGCAAACCATGGCCGATAAAACCGCACTGAGTGTGATCGGGTTCGGTTCGGAAATGGGGGGTTTCATCGGATTTCGCCGTGAAGATCAAAGCCAAGTTTTTAATCTGTTATTACAAGACGATAGAACAAAAAACGCGCTCAATATTTATCCTAGCGACCAACTTTCAACTCCCACTGCGAGCATTCAAAACTACGATCCAAGAACTCGTCCTTGGTATCAACCCGTAGCTGAAAAAAAGACGATGCTGTGGTCGGATATCTACAGCAATATCGATGAGAAAAAAGCCGTCACCATCTCTAATTCCCTACCCGTTTTTAATAATCAGCAACAACTGATCGGGGTCTTAGTCAGTGATATTCGGATCGATCAATTCAATCGATTTCTGCTCAATCAATCGAGCTTGGGCACCGGTGCTATTTTTATAGTCGATGCTCAAAATCGTTTAGTCGCTCATTCCTCGACTGATAGCGTATTGAGCCATGGTCAATCGCAGACACCGCGTGGTGAGCGGATTTTGGCTGTGGAAAGCTCGAAACCATTAATTAGCGCGGCAGCTGAACAACTGAATGGTGAGCGTAAATTTTCCTTTCATTTTGAAAAAGAGCGCATTTACGGCCATATCTTGCCACTGGAATATTCCGGTATTCAATGGCGAATCGTGGTGCTCACCCCAGAGCAAGACTTAGTTGGCACACTTCGCCAAGAGCAGCAGCAGACGATGCTGTTAATTTTATTGATTGGGCTTGGCATTGCGATTTTAAGTTGGTTTGTATTGGGACGAATTACCCGACCGATTATTTCTACCGCCAAAGCGGCTGAAAAGCTAGGCCATACCGATTGGCAGCCGCTACCGATGCCCAGAATTCAGCTCCAAGAAACCGCCTTATTGACGACCACCTTCAACGATATGGCCGCTAAATTGGCACTGTCGTTTGAGCAAATGAATCGGCAGATTCGCTTTGATAATATGACCGGGTTGATGAATCGAAATGGCCTGACGGTGGCGGTGAATGATTGGGGCTTTTCACCCGCACAAAATCAGTTGATGTTGTTGATTGGTCTGGATGGCTACCGTGCGATTAATGATAGTGTTGGCCATACCTTGGGCGATGCTTTATTGAAATCAATTGCCAATCGTTTAATGCAAAATATTCCGCCCGATGCCCTACTCGCTCGTACTGCAGGAGCGGAGTTTACGATTTTGATTCCCGAAGCCAATAATCAAGACGAGGCTATTTTTACGACTCTACGCTATTTGGCTTATTTTTCTGAAGCATTTAAAGCGGCTGAGTCATCCGATGAAGTGGTCGTTACCGCATCGATAGGCTTGGTATATGGACAATTTAAACGTCTAGAACTCAATGATTGGCTTCGAAATGCAAGCGTTGCACTGGGCAAAGCGAAGGCTAAGGGCTTTGGCTCTTATGCACTGTTTGAAGCGAGCATGATTGAGCAGTCGATTGCCAAAACACGCATCACCAATGAGTTGAAATTGGCGATCGAACGGCAAGAATTCCAAGTATTCTTCCAACCGGTGATTGATTTGCAAACGGGCGAAACCATTGGTGCAGAAGCCTTGATTCGTTGGCAAAGCCCGCGTGGCATGATTTCGCCAGGTGTGTTTATTCCGGCTGCTGAAGATTCTGGTTTGATTCTACAAATTGGTAATTGGGTACTGCGCGAATCCTGCCAGCAAATTGCCAATAAACTCAAAGCGGGCTGGCGTGCTGATTTTGATGTTCATGTGAATGTGTCGGTGCGGCAGTTGATTCAATCGGATTTTTATGAGCAGTTGCTACAAATTTTGCAAGAAACCGGCTTGCCTGCACACAATCTGACGCTTGAAATCACCGAGTCTTGTTTGGTGACGCAAAGTGAAGTCGTGGCAAGCTTAATTAAGCGCGTACGCAGCCTTGGCGTCAGCATCGCAATTGATGACTTTGGCACGGGCTATTCATCGCTGGCGTATTTACATCAGTTTGATTTTGACTATCTCAAAATTGATCAATCCTTTATCGCCAGAATGTTGGAAAACATCCAAGATGAAGCGATTGTTTCAGCGATTATCAGCATGGCCTCCGGCTTTAAAGTGGTACTAGTCGGTGAAGGTATCGAAACTGAAGCCCAAGCTAATCGTTTGCGAGAGCTGGGTTGCCAACGAGTGCAAGGCTATTTCTTTGGCCGCCCTGCCCCGCTGGAATCATGGCCCGAGTAATTTGGTTTTGCCATATCACTGCAATATATCTGTCGTAAAATCGTCATCTAGTTTATTCATACGAGACCGCATATGAACCTGCATCCTTTTGACTCGCTGGAATTGCCTGATGGTGGCCAGATTTTGTTCACCCCTTGCCCAGGGACTAAGGCCGCAGATTTAGATGCCTCGGTCGCGCAACTCAAAGCGGCTGGTGCTAGTGCGATTGTGACCTTAATGCCAAATGAAGAATTGCAAGCCAACGGGGCAGCCTCATTGCCTGCCGTGTGCCAAGCGCATGACTTAGCATGGTTTCATTTTCCCGTGGAAGACGATGCTGCGCCTGCTGCTGGGTTTGCCTGCGCATGGGTGGCACACTCAGCAGAAGTACTACAGATCTTAGCTGATGGCGGCACGATTGCTGTGCATTGCAAGGGGGGCTCTGGCCGTACTGGTTTGATGGTGGCGATGCTCTTGATTAACCGCGGCGAGCCACTACCAACCGTCATCGAACAAGTGCAAGAAATTCGTCCAAAAGCACTGCAAATCCCTGCGCATTTAGAATTTCTAAGCGAAGCGGCCGCTCGCGTTTAATCCATTGGTTTGATCTAGATGTTGATGTGTGGTCAATATTGAAGTTTGATTTTTTTATCCTGGGTATTGTAATCAAGACTAATTTTTATATGGGCTTGATCACAATACTTATGTTTTTGATTGGGCGGCTGAATTAAGTCGCTCTCTCTGTGTTGGAGTTCCGCAGCGAAAAATCAATCGCAGCGCACACTGTTACCACCTGCGCTTGGTTGCATTGAATTGGGCTGGCGTTGGGGCTGTCGGGATAGACTTCGGTGGTGGTGACGAAAGTGGCATTGCTCATACCACCACATAATCCTAATGCTTTCTTGGCATAGTTGATCACGCCAAACTGCTCAAGTGGCTCTCCGATCAGACAGCCCGCCGCATCCGCCTCGGCGATGTGCGTTACTTTGCTCACCGCGGCAATCAAAGCCTGTTGAAATTCTGGGGCTGGGTTTTCAGTATCGCCAACCAAGTAAAAACCATCAGGAATATCGTGATATTCAAACGCAAGGCCGTCACGGGCGGCTTTGGCGGGGCCAAATTCGCTGTTATCGGTATCCGTCGTTTCGTGTAGGTCGATATGCACCCGTACTTTCTCTGCTTGCGCATGCACAAAAGCCAGTGCTGTGGCAGCTTCTGCTGAAGCGCTGTCTGCAACAAAAGAGCGATTTGGATCAATCGCGTTTGGGTTCCAACGATTGATCGTTTCATACCCCCACGGGCTAATACAGGGCAGCACCAGTAAATTGACTTGCGCGCTGTATTGGGCAAAGTGCTGCGCAATAAATTGCAGCGCACCTTGCACACCACTGGTTTCGTAACCATGCACACCGCCTGTCACAAGTACTGTGGGGCGATCGACTTGCCAGTTGCGGCTACGCACTGCATACAGCGGATATTGTGCAAAACCCTGAGCCTGATAATCCAGCACACCGTATTCAACCAGCTCTGCCGCATCGGGCAGCGGCGAATCTCTGTCTAGGAGTAGGGTCGTTAATGGCGAAATGACTTCGGCAAGATAGCTGCGCTGTATCTTTTGCTGCGCTAGCCAAGCGGCGCGCTCCTCTGAACCCCAAGCGAGGCCGAGCGTGCCGATGGGATAGGCGTTGATTGTGTTGGGCATGGACTCACCTAGGTTTAAGGCTTTTTGAGGTCTTTTTCGATATCAGATAACAAGATCTTCAGCGCAGAGTCAGAGACCATCACTTCGAGCAGGCACAAGACCAAAGAGCCTGTCATCAACACTAGGCTGGCGATGAATAATCCTTGCGCATAAGTGCTCATGCTCATCGAGATCAAAATCATCGACACAATACACAGCAGCAGGCTGGTGATACCGAAAGCTTGCATATAGCGAATCAGCCAAACGCGTTGGCGCAGGTTGCCGAGTTGTCGCAGGATATTGTCGTGTGGATTATTACTGTGATGCTCGTACAACTGGCGAATAATGCTAGAAATCGTGAGAAAACGATTGGTGTAGGCGAGCATCAGCAAGGAGATTGCAGGAAAAAGTAGTGAGGGGGTGTTAATACTAAAATTATCCATCATGACCTTTTTTAAATTCTTTGATGATGTGCTGTTGCCGACGACTGACCGGCAATCGTTCTGGCACATCGCGTAAAACGACGACCCAATGCGCTTCGCCACCGTCTTGAACTTCGCGTTCGAACCCTGCAATATTATCGCGAGACACTAAACAATTGCGGTGAATACGCACAAACTTTGATCCAAATTCATCTTCAAGTTTAGTCAGCGAGTCTTCCAGCAGATACTCGCGATCCCGTGTACGTAGTGTGATGTATTTTTGTTCGGCCTTCAAAAAGCGCGCTTCGCTGGTTGGAATCAGATGAATTCGGCCGCGTTCGGTCACGCTAAAGTGGCTGCGTACCCCTTCTTGCCTAGGCGTTTCGGTGGTGTTGGTGGGCTTACGTAGCTCTAAAACGCGTTTGAGTGCGGTCAGCAGGCGATCTTGGCGGATAGGCTTGAGCAAATAATCCACCGCCTGCACATCAAACGCGGCTACACCATAGTCTTCAAATGCGGTCGCGAAAATCACGGCGGGCGGTTTGGCTAATTTCATCAACTTTTTGGCTATTTCGATGCCGCTCATTTGCGGCATTTGGATATCCAAAATCACCACATCAATATCGTGCTCGGCAATTTGCGGCAAAGCGCTCATGCCATTGGTGGCGGTGCCGATGACTTGATTGGGGCACTCTTGTGCGCAATCGCTCAGAATGTCTTGCAGACGATTCAGGGCGGGCAATTCATCATCAACGAGAAAGAGTCGTAACGCAGTATTCATTGTTAAAGCTCCCGATAGGGTAGCGTGATATGTATTTGATAATAGTCGTTTCCTGAATTTATGCTGACATTCGCTTCAGCATCATAATAAAGCAGTAAACGTTCGCGTACATTGTCTAGCGCCATGCCATTGCCGCGCCTGAGCGGTATGTGGTTTAACAAAGGATTTCGAATGTCGATATGCACTTCATCGCGCACTCGGAATACATTGAGCTGGATAGTGCCGGGCTCAATATTCGGTTCAATTCCGTGGTAAATCGCATTTTCGAGTAAAGGTTGCAAAATCAGCGGCGGGATTGAAGCTTGCGCGGGCATTTTATCAATATGCCATTCCACATGTAGCCGCTCGCCTAAACGTACCTTTTCAATTTCCAAATAACCTTGCGCTAATTCGACTTCGCGCGCCATTGTGGAAAGCCCCGTCTCCGATCCCATCGCCACCCGAAATAAATCAGATAAGTTTTCGAGTAGTTTTTCTGCTAGTTTGGGTTGGCTGCGTATTAAAGATAGCACTGCATTCAAACTATTAAAGAAAAAATGTGGCCTAATTCGCGCTTGCAATGCAATGAGTCGTGCTTCGGCCAATCTCGGTGATAAGGCGCGTATCCATAATTGATAATGCAGCAGTAGCAAAAGCGCCACACTCATCGAAACCAGCTCGAATCGAAACGGCATCCCTTTTTGTTCCATCGGCAATATATTATCGAAGATAGCAGAAATTCCCCACGACACCAAAAGCACCCAAATTAAAACTGCTGTTATGGCATGTCGATAATTAATCCGCTGTAGTGGGGTGCTAAACAGCGCCAAGCCCGCTAAAGAAATCAACAACACCGGTTCAACCCAGAGGCTCGCCTCGGTGAGTTTATTGCTCCATTCGCCCCAATGATTGATCGTGACCAATACATAGATCAACACGCCCAAATGAATCAGCACCAAGGCGCGTAGCAAAACACCGAGATTGCGAAAATTTGGCATTGACGATGTTGATTGTTCCATTTAATTCTGATTTCCTGCTTACACTGTATAAATTAGCATAGCACCGTGAATTGACCTATGTCGCTTGCCGTTTTGTATTCAAGGGCGCTTGATGGATTATGTGCTCAATCCGTTACAGTAGAAGTACATTTAGCCAATGGCCTACCTGCGTTCAATTTGGTTGGGCTGGCCGACACCGAAGTGCGTGAATCTCGCGAACGCGTGCGGGCGGCTTTGCAAGTGGCTGGATTTGAATTTCCCAACCGCCGTATCACCGTTAATTTGGCCCCTGCCGACTTGCCCAAAGGTACTGGGCATTATGATTTGGCGATTGCCATCGGTATTTTAGCCGCCAGCGGACAATTACCTTGTGATCATTTACACGAATATGAATTTGCCGGTGAATTAGGTCTGACTGGCCAATTGCGGCCGGTACGGGGTGGTTTGGCTTTGGCAATGGCCGCGCGAGATGCTAAGCGTACTTTGGTCATCAGCACGGCTAGCAGCGCCGAAGCTGCCCTGATTCTGGATGCCACGGTCTTGGCGGCCGAGCATATTTTGCAGGTTTGCCAGCATTTGCACGGTATTGAGTCCCTAGCTACAGCCGTGCCACCGACTGAAATCCCTGCGCCCAGCTACCCTGATTTGGCGGACGTCAAAGGTCAAACCGCCGCCCGTCGCGCACTAGAAGTCGCCGCCGCAGGCAACCATTCCTTATTACTAATCGGCCCGCCCGGCACCGGAAAATCAATGTTGGCGCAGCGCTTGCCCGGACTGCTGCCAGCGCTACTCGAGCACGAAGCGCTCGAAGCCGCTGCGGTGCAATCCTTGGGGCAAAATGGCCTTGATCCGCGCCAATTTGGGCAACGCCCTTTTCGCAGTCCACATCATACTGCTTCGAGCGTGGCCTTGGTCGGTGGTGGCTGGGGAAGGTATTGATAATTGAGAAAAAGATTTAATTAATTGAGAAATTTCGATAACTGAGAATTTCTTGCCGGAGGCGCATACCGGTTTTAAAGTAAACTATCTCCCACGCAGGACATCACGCTTGCGCTCGTTCTTGATCCCATGGCCACAAGCCATTGTGCTCAACAATTTCAGACAGTGCATTAAGTCGTCCTCCACAAGGGATAGGTATCGAGTGAACGAAGCAATTGTTGTCTTTTCACGGAAAGGGATTTTCCAAGTCCAGATTACTGCGCGTGACGTCCGCAGCAGGGAACATGCTCGCAAGTTATGGCCATTGGTGTCACCCGGTATGCCACGACAGATGGTGACGTGGGTCAGCCCCTCATTTAAAGATGGAAAGTTACGTCAGCGGGCTCATTTTCGAACGCTTCCTTCCCTGCATGCCTTTAATCTCAAAGCTCACTTTGACAATGAGGAAGCCAGTTGGCAACGCATTGCGCAAGAAAGTCCGGAACATCGTCGGGCAAAAGAACTTGTCGCAGCTGAACTTTCACGACGCTTGAGTGCAGGATTGGCAATGCCATGGGCATTCAAAGATGCGGATGCATCAGACTATCCACTTGAAGGCAACCTGCTACTAGGAGCTGATCAGGTGACCACTGAGTATCCACTTGAGACGCCATTTGGTAGCAAATTCCGGCTCGATGTTGCGGTGCTCGGACCGCCGATTCAGACGGGGCCAATGGTCCTGGGGGGCGTTGAAATTGAACTTGGTCATGCCTTCGATGGACGTAAGGCTTTAATCGGAAAGTCGCTCGGATTCCCACTTATCTCAATCGATATCACCGAGATGACGCTAGCCGAACTCACGCCGGAATGGGCACAGCGGGTATTGACCGCAACTACGCGAAGCCATGAGCAAGGACGCCGACAAACCTACATTTATCTACACGACTTGCTGTACCCACTTTATGCACAATTGCCTGCATTTCTTGATAAAGAGCAACGGCATCAGTTCCTTGTATTTGCTAAAAATGACACACTAAGCAGGCTAGTTCGCTGGTTGAACTTCCTCGCCGAAAAACTGGAATATCCAAAAAATGCGGTTGCTGTTGCCTTGGTCAATGGCAAAAACGAGCAGGCACGCAAAATGCTGGAACGCGCGGGACAGGTCGTTGGGCCAGACTGGCGTGAGTTCAACGATCAACAATGCCTAAGATTGACCCTGCCACGCCCTAAAGGCCCAACAGATCTTCAGGCTCATCGTTTTCACATGACGCTGGCGCGCATTCTGCTTTCACATTGCGATGCACTCGTTGGGTACAAATATTGCAACGGTGTCGACAACGAACGACCTGAAGAGGATGTGTGGATCGCTCATCATTGGGTCGCCCATATGGAATATACTCAGCACCGTGTATTGCCGAAACGACTAGCCGAACCGATTAATCGATTGATCACAGTGATTGCGAACCTACATCGCAATCATGCGGTAGCCGACCAAGAAGCATAATTTCAGTAAGCGCTAGGGCGACTTTGACCGTGCAGCAAAAGCCAACACCATTTCGACATTTTGAGTTCAATTGCAAAGCTTCTCACACGGCACGCCATCGCCATCCCCGTCGATTCTTGTAGCCCCACAGTGCTGTAAATAAAACTTAGCTTCTTCACAGGAAGACATTTCTTTGCAATAGCGCTTTGAACCACAGCTAAAACTGGCAGAGCTTGAGGTTGTGTTGATTGGCTGTTTTGCTTGCACTGGTTGTGTTGTATTACTCGCAGTCGTTGCTTTGCCACTATGTCGCCATTCCCAAGGTGGTGTTGGAGCAGCCTCGGACCACAGGCCTAATTTGGCCGACTTGGCTTTGGACTCTGCATCACGATATTTTGCATCTTTGCCATATTGCACGTAGAACCATGCCATACCACGTTTGATTTGCTCTAAATTGGCATCAATACCAGCCACGATAATTTTTCCGACAGTACGTCCATATTTGTCAGTCGTTTCAACGTCTACAATGACATTTTTTCCATAAATTAAATCGGACAACGATTGTTTTGAGCGTTCGCCAAATGCTTGCGCTTTTTCAGGAGCATCGATTTGGGCTAAACGAATTTTGACGGGTTTGCGATCTGCAGTAAGGATGGTCGCGGTATCCCCATCACTGACGCCAATGACTTGACCAGAGAGCTGTTGTTGGGCAAAAACAGGCACACAGCAAAAACATATAATCAGAATGAGTAAACGCATAGCTTTCTTATCCCTATCGAGAATTAAAGTGAGCCACTGGGCATGAGGCAGTTGGCCAAGCCACTTCGTTCAAAATATCGGCTGGTTATTGTGCTTTTCAAATTAATTGCGATTTTTTACATTAAATGCGACCTATTGCCTTTGACCGTGAGAGCATTGTCATTGGCGGCGTTGACCATGGGCTTACTCCAATTTTCTTACGTTATTTTCAAAATTACCTCTCGATATTATTCAGGATATTTGGTGTGAATAAAATGGCATTCAATAAGAAAAGTATTCAAGGCAAAGAAGTTACTTTGCTGGTTAATCAGAGAAAATTAAGGGGGGCTGCACGGCTAGTTGTTCAGCTTGTTCAAAATGCACCTATGCCACTCGGGGGATGGAATGCAGCTGCGAGGCAAGTCTCACCAGGTTGGTCGTTGCTCAATTGTTTTCAATGGCTCAGTGGCAAAGATGCATGGGATGCCCTGCTGAGTTTGGAAGGTAATTCTGAGTATCAAGGGCTGTTGATCGTTTTAAGTTCCGCTTCACATACATGCCAAACGATTGGTCTGACTGCGGGTAGAAATTTAGATCGTTTGGCTACGATTCATCCTGACGTAATTGCGCATTTGGCCAACGTTCTATCGGAGTCCGCGTATGCGAAGAAAGCTGAGAATTCATAGATTGGCAGAGCTGGCGCAGCCTATTTTCAGCCTCAGAATTTAAACCGATAGCCGGGCCGCATAAAACCAAAAAAAAGAGCAATTTACCCCCAGACAATAAGGTTCGCTGATTAGTCGGTTTACTATGAGCGGCTGAAGCTAAAGCCTGTGATTTGAATCACTTGGTAATGCTTAATCCTAAGCCTTAAGTTGCACAGCAGCTCACGCCTTAGTTGCTGCTGAGGTTTAGATTTCATAGCATTGGCTGATTCTAATGATTGCTTCATGTTGATGATCTAATGTCCCAAATCTTCTGGTCTGAACCCGGATTACCTTTTGTCGAGGTGCGCAGAGCACAAAAAAGCAGGGCTTGTTACCGCCCACATACCCATCCCACATGGTCGATTGGTGTGGTTGACGCTGGGTATTCAACATTTTCATATGAACGATCGGAACCAATTCGGCTGGCAGCTGGCGATGTAGTTGTTATCCAGCCCCATCAGGTCCATTCGTGCAATCCGGACACAGACAGTGCTTGGAGCTATCAAATGCTGTATTTGGATGACCATTGGGTACAAAGCGTTCTGGTTGAGTTGGAAATGGGGGTACTAGGTTTGAAGCGCCATCATCCGACTCGGATACGGGATCTTGGCTGTTACCGCGCGGTGACCGCATTTACGGCTATGCTTTTCCAACCATATGCGGTGAATTATAAGGAAAGCGTACTGATTGAATTAATTGGTCAAATTTTTGCCAGCAGTACCTACACCCCTGAAATAAAACCACCAGGCTGGCTACGTACTATCCAATTGCTCCTGAGCGAACAATATGCCCGCGATTGGCCAGTCGCAGTGCTGGCTGATATCGTTGGCCTCAGCCGATATCATTTTATACGTGCATTTCATGCGTATACAGGCATGACGCCCCATGCCTATCTGCTTGATTGCCGGATCAACCAGGCGCGAAATTTACTCCGAACGGGTTGCGCACTTGCAGACGTGGCTCAAATTTTAGGCTTCGCGGACCAAAGCCATTTTCATCATGCTTTTAAACAACGTGTCGCAGTCACCCCACGCCAATACCTGATGCGGCAAGGCTCATAACCGCACTTTTTTTCAATATTTAGATGTTGCAACGCTGAATACTGAGTCACTTTCCAAGTGAATAGGGGTTGAGTATGAGCTGGCAGCAGTTATTCGTGATTATTGGGGCGCATTTTCTGGCGCTGCTGAGCCCTGGGCCGGATTTCTTTATCGTCGTACGAAACTCACTGCTCCATGGCAGAAGAGCGGGCGTGATCACCAGTGTAGGCATTGCGCTTGCAAACGGGGTTTTCATCGTCATCGCCATCGCGGGCTTTACATTTCTTCGCGATCAGCCTTTTCTTTACGGACTTTTATACTGGTCCGGATGCATTTACTTGGCATGGCTTGGGTTGTGTTTCTGGCGCGCTAGGCGGCATACCGTGAGTTTGCCGGAATCGAATGATGCAGACATATCTAGCTTGATGAAAAACCATCTGCTGGCAGGATTCCTTTCCGGTATTCTCAATCCAAAGAATGCGTTGTTCTATCTTGCATTGTTTACTGTACTGATTGGGCGAAATACCGCGGTTGCTTGGCAAGCCATATGTGGCATCTGGATGTTTTTTGCCGTCTTTGCTTGGGACTGCTTTGTGGCTTGGAGTGCTGGTCATCCCCGGATCATGTCTAAATTCGGCAGCAGGGTTGGTGGCATACATCAAGGAAGTGCAATTGTACTTTGGCTCATCAGCTTGGGCATGTGCTGGAATGGCTTGGTTCTGTCTTGAGGACTATCTGTATTTAAAAGTGTAAAAACTCATCATTGAATTGGTCGCAAATAATTTGAAAACTCACAGTTATTTTTCTTCATCTTTCAGGCTTGATCATTGTTCGTGGTTTCATAGCCTAGACGTTGGCCAATGACGAAAATTCCAGCCATTGCCATTGAATGAACTGGGCCAAGAATTGATCCATCATCGTTTCTATACCAATGAATTCCATCAGTTCGAACAGACTGCAATATCGCAGTGAGATCGTACGTTGCATAGCACTTGAATGCCCCGGCCCCACGCATCAAGGCAGACATTGAACTGTGATTACCATTTGTTATCCACACTAGGGGCCAGGGAAGCCAAGCCACACCACGATGATTATCTTCTTGAGACCAAGCCCCCCATCGCAAACCGCGCCCTAAATACGCTAATGCCCGTATTAATCGCCAACGCTCCCACACAGGGGCGAAGAATGCAGAATCCCGAATTTTTACTTTTGATGTTTTCAAAGGCTGATCTCGGAGACTACCCAATGAATCGCCAGCGGAATTGACCGCTAAATCACGATCCCAAAGCAATGTTTCCGGGTTTAGGCTCGATTTCGCACCACGACGCACATCAAACAGGAAAGCTTTAAGGCCCTCACCTTGAACGATGCGAGCCAAGCTCAGTGTTAATCCGCGAAGTCCATCTGCACCGAATGATTCTGCCGCATCAATAGCCCATAGTAGTGATGTCCATTGATCGGCTGGCGATAGGGCCATATCAGTTGGCAAATCTGGTAAGGGGAGCCGCGACGGCTCGTTTCGTTGCTGAATTAAAGTACAAGCGGCCTTAGCTAAAGCACTTACCCGCTTTTTCTTTTTAGATTTTATCTTGCCTGCCATACAACTCATTGCTTTTGATTGATTGAAAAGATGTCATGGATTTTTTTACAAACACATGATCACACGCATTGACACATATGGTATCTCTGATAGTTGGTACCCAGATTGACTGGCAAGCTATTCTAAATAATTTTGCAAAACATGTTGCCGCAGATTTGTGTTTAGCTAAAGGTGCAGTGACTGGTTAGATTTGGAATAGCGTCGTTATGACGAAGTAGTGCGCCCTAATTTTAATACCCACAGTTTCCAAATATCGGCCATTGCCGTATGACATTAATTTGCAATGAGCTTTTTGATGACATCGGTTATTACTCACTTAGACGGATGCTGTTCAATTTGACCAACGATATCACCAAGAGTTTTGTTTTAACTGACGCCATTTGGCATAGTAGTTGTTTGTAGTTTGTCAGTAAAACAACTGAGGTGTTATGAACGATTTAGATAATGTTATTACAGGCGTTTTGCGCTATCGAAGAGAGGAAATTGAAAAGCAATTCAATTGCTCTGTCCTGGCCTACTATGCAGACATTCGTCCCGATTATTTAAATTGGTTTCGTAGCACTCTTGAAGCTACCCATGCAGCAAACACCGAGCAAAAAAAACTTGCGATTGTCTTGAATACACCTGGTGGTAGCGTCGAGACAGTGGAGCAAATGGTTGTGATGGTTCGTCACTTTTATAGCGAAGTGGTGTTTATTGTGCCAAACATGGCTATGTCAGCAGGCACAATTTTCTGCATGTCCGGTGACGCAATCTATATGGACTATTCATCAGCTCTTGGTCCTATTGATCCACAAGTACAATCAAAGGAAGGCCACTGGGTTCCTGCTCTTGGATATTTAGATAAGTATGAAGAAATTCTGCAAAAAGCAGCTAATAATACTCTGACTGGGGTTGAATTTGCCATCGCTCAAAGTCAAGATATGGCACTTCTGCGTCGATACGAGCAAGCACGGGATTTGTCGGTTTCTTTGCTAGAAGAATGGTTGGTGAAATACAAATTCAAAAACTGGTCAACGCACGCCTCTTCTGGTGAACCGGTTACACCAGAGCAACGCAATCTTCGGGCGCATGAAATTGCTGCGCAACTCGGTGATAACAAAATTTGGCACTCACATGGAAGACGACTTGGGATAGACGTTCTACGTAATAGGCTTCGACTTGAGATTGTTGATTACAGTGAAAAAGACGATGTTCGAAGTGCGATAAACGCGTATCATGATTTGATTGCGGATTGCATGGCGCAAAAAAACTGGTCAATTTTTATGGACAACACAGGAAAATGAGGTGCGTTCATCATGAGAATCAGTGAAGACTTGGAAAAAATGCTATCAAACTCACCACTTTTAACGCCTGAATTGCAAAAAATGCAGGTTCAGTACCAACAAATGCTAGATAAGGGTCTTATTCATAAGCAGGTTTATGACCTGCCTTTGGTAAATGTCTTGGGACCAACCCATCAGCAACAAGAAACACATGCGCTCTTTGGGCGTTAATTGGGGCTTCAGAAATGAATAGTCAATTATTAAGTTTTTGCGTCAAAGTAAAGCGCGCTTCGTTTTGGATGATGTTCGCATGCATTTCGCTTTATATTCTTGACGTACTCTTGATCAAAAGTCCTGGTTCTGCCTCTGCGGAGATTTGGGCAAGACCAATTGTCCTAGGTGCAATTTTCTATGTGATTGCAAATTTTGCAATCGCCTGTGGACAGAAGCGTTAGCATTTACTAACAATCCAAACCCGCCTAGGCGGGTTTTTTATTATTTGGTGATGTTGACGATTTTATTCACTGGAGTAGGTCAAAACACATACCCGAATGTTGCAAAGTCATTGGTACCTGACATCTAAGTTGGATTCCGCAAATGATTGAATCACCAAACCTCTCGTTCTACGCTCTTAGACAGCTTGGACAAGGGCAATATCGAATCATCTGGTATGGCAATATCATTGACGGGCTCAGAGGTACGCTGATCACGGTGGTTTTTGCTCCATACATACAATCAGCAGGCAGTAGCGAGATGAAGTGCGATTTCACAAATCGCATCCCAATCCGTCTACCGGTCGCTTTTTTACGCCGGTTTAGGATTGGTGATATCTGGGAAAACCAACAATGGACTGGTCAAGTAGATACGCAAACGCAGGAAACATTTAATCTCCAAGTAACATCAGATTCTATTTGCGTTTTACCAATCGGGGCGCCACTCGAGAAAAACAGCAACCACCCACAATATTTGCTTCCGTTTGATTTATTCGAAGGTCACCGAGAGCATACCCAAACTCATTGTCTTCGTTTTGACCTAGACGATGGTGCGATCTTAGTCGTTCCGTGCATGGAGCTAATTAGGTTTTACTTTGGCTCCAGTGGCAGCTTCCTTAAGCGAATATTTTCTGGGGCATTTGCACTAGACCAGCTATTTCAAAACGCCAAGTTAAACAAAAGAACTGGAACTGCCAACATTGCACTCGCAGCAGATTTATCCGGCGTCGCGGCAGCCACTGTCGCCCGGATTGCATTTTGCAAACAGGCTAAAAATGCGGCGAGATGGATAGTTAATAGTCATGTTGCCTCTTTAGTAAATAAGCAGAGCTACTACCCCAAGACTAGCTTTCCATTTTTCGGAAGTACTGACCTCACTACGCGTGGACGTTGGCTTGTTACAGATACGTCGCGAGTATTTCTTGTAGAGCAATTAACTAGCTGTACTCATCCTTTTCCATTTCAATCTTTGTATTACACGTCCTCGAAATCGTTATCCATTCCTAATGATCCCTTGAAAAGAGATAACACTGCCAATGATGATCCAGCGGATCATAACGCGCAAAAGATCGAACTCAGCGACTCGCAAGTGTCAAACTTGTTAGCATATTTAGGGCTCACTGAAGCCTATGAGGGCAGACCTAGTTTTCCTGACCTAGTAAATAAGCACATCTTGCGAACTAATAAACAGCAGCAGGGAACTAAAGCCCCAGGCTGCAGCAATATCCAGGAACTAGGTGCAGGGCCCAGCACAAGTACGGTTGATCTTCGGGGGGCTGAGCTAGTATCGGATCTTAGTGATGTGATTTCAGCTTTACCAGAAACACCTCGAATCGTAACGCAAGCGATTAAAGCATACCAAGTGATAGAAAAACTTCATCTGACTTGGCAGCCATTTCCAGGTCAGGATGAGTCAACGGCAAAATTAATACGTGGCGATACTCTTTTTAAGACCGATATTGTGCCGAAACTACAAAAGATTTGGGCTGGCATTCTTAAGGTTAATATAAATGGCATCATTGCATCAGCGCTAATACTAATGCGAGACCACATTACTGAAGATGCAGATGATCACATCATTGCAGTGCGCTTAGCTGCTAATTACATAGACACTGAAATTGAGGAGTTTTGTCTTGCATACGCAAATCGAACACAGTCGTCTAATTTTAATGACAGAATAGTTTGTATGATTGAATCAGCAGGAGCTACTAGTATTTTAGATGTACTTCACCGATTGATCTGGATAAATGGGCCACTTTTTGGGCAGCGCCCACTAAGAAAAGGGGAAACCGACTTGCTTCGGAAAATAGTTAAACGCTCAAAGGAGCCATATTGATCTTAGTGCAGATAGATGAGCATTAAAATATGGTCAATAAAACAACGTAAGTTCATTTGCCGAATACGAAAATGGTATAGCGAAAAAATGTCGATTTTTTTTAGATTGCTAAGCATGTCACCAGCAGATCAAATGACCGCCGTACGTGTAGGGTTTGAAGCTGCTGATGCTGAAAAAATGGCGATATACTACCGACTTCATCTTCCTGATCTAGCAACTATGCTCAGTTTGACTCCACGTACGTTGCAGCATCACGCTAAACAAAGTCGGCGATTGGATTCTGTAGCAAGCGAGCGTTTATTGCGTTTGGCTAGAGTTGCCAGTCATGCTACAGCTATTTTCGGGGACTCAATCTCTGCGGGGGGCTGGCTTATGCGACCACACTTATCGCTTTTAGAGGCCACGCCACTATCGATGCTTGATACGGCTTATGGCGAACAGGAAGTTGAACGGATCTTATGCTCTATTGAATATGGATTGCTAGTTTAGGTCACAACGAAGTGTAGAAATAGATATTGCTACAAGCCTCAATGGGCTAGTTTCGCTATAAGCCTGAAATGCAGACTCAGACTTACTTAAAAAACAAAGGCTGCTTATCATTCAAGTTGTGGTATCAACCGCTGGCACCACACCAATATTGATCGCCCAAAGCGGGCATTCAGGTTACTAAGAAAGCGTGTGACAATTCAGGTGTATATTTCGCGTTTGGCTTTAGAATGTTGATAGGCTTCAACCATGATTGCAGCGACAGTGAGAACGTTTGCCCCTGAACTTTGGAGTTCAGTTGATTATTTTCGTTTTTTTTATATTGGCACCCACTCATTCAATTCAGACACGACGAAAGCAATTTCTGGCGTCAGAAATCATTTTCAGAAAGCATTAATCCTGCATCAACTCTCCACCAAGTTGTTGCCGAACCTTTCCAACGATGAAGCAGAAATTCAAAGTAAAGGTTACACCCCAGCGACCAACGCCAAGGAATTCTCAGCTGTATTGGAGGAAGTCTTCACAGAACTCTATTCGTCTATTGACTGCACAAGAAAAATAATCGTAGCTATTTACAGACGCACACGTGGATTACCAGACTCAACACGAAAGCTCTTTCACAGAGTGAGCGACGGCCTTCTTGGAAATGATTTTCCAGATGAGTTGAAACATGCTATTGCGTCGGCTGATTGGTACGATGAATTGCTAGCCATTCGAGACGAACTCACACACTCAGACATTGGCAACTGCATGATTGACCGCGATACGAAATTGGTCACTTATATGCACACAGGCATCTATCGCAACGGGATACCACTCATTATCACGGACGTAATGGGCAAATTGCAGTTCTTAATTCAGTCGATCAACACATTCTTGGAAGCTGTCTTTCATTTTCTAAACTCGCAACTCGAGATCACTACAATTGACCAGCTATGTGGGATCTTTTTTGGCCGCGCTTATCTCAGGACGCTAACGATCGAGCCGTCAATTGATCTCAATAGTGGAATCTGTCAATCACATACGTGGTTTGACCATGATGTCCAGTTTCGATGCCCATTAGCAAACTCATGTGGGGCTTACACGCGAGCAAAATCGCCACATCAGCCCAAGCCTAACTAGTAATTCAAGTGGGCATTACTGGGTCTCCGACATCGTTTTCTTTAGAAATGTCTGCTAAGACCCGAGTAGCTCAGGCATACACCCCAACAAATGAGGGGGCTACAACAATGTCGTCGCAGCCAAGGTAACTAAGGGCAACAACACAAAATATTTATGTACAAATTGTCGGTGAAATAAACAGCAATGTTCTGACAGTTAAATACATGGATCAGCATCGACCAGAATAGTGGCAAGAATCGGAGTTTGACCTTTCATGGGCACCTTCTATGCGACCACACCAAGGGACAATTACTGTTTGGTTTATGCTGCTAAAACTAATACAACCATGGATAAAGCACCAAAAACTTAGGAGTTAGCTCATTTCTGTAATGCTAAACTGAGCCAAATGCCCATACTGTTTCAGGTCGACGGCTTCCTGGTCAACAGCGCGGTTTGAGCAGGCAGAAGCCAAGTCATCGAACACTTTATCGCCCGTGGGCAACCATGGCAATTGAGCCGCTTTTCCACTTAGAGCTACATAAGGGTGCGATGTCTCACGGTAATGCACCTGCATTCTCATCGGCAGATATAATGCGCTTAGCTCAAGTTGCGGCAATTGCTGCTTCAGGGCCATAGCAATTCGCAGTCCTTCCCGATCAAGATCACCCCAGAAAAGTATGCGTGGCAACGCGAAAAGTTTGGAGAGGTTGTGATTGCTTCCGGTTCTGCTGAGAATCTGACATTCCCTGCGCAGGACGCTCTCAACCAGAGCCAAACCAGCGCAGCTGTCAGACATTGTATTCAAGCCGTATCCATAGGATGCTACTAAGGCAAGCCGCTTGTCCAATCCAGCTTGCACGGCCAATTCAAAGCTAGTGGTGTTCTCAATCAGAAGAACCCCAATAGGGTCGGGTGGTC
The DNA here is from genome assembly GCF_019665765.1 of Deefgea tanakiae. Taxonomy (GTDB): domain Bacteria; phylum Pseudomonadota; class Gammaproteobacteria; order Burkholderiales; family Chitinibacteraceae; genus Deefgea; species Deefgea tanakiae. Next base: position 3,123,431 of record NZ_CP081150.1, on the reverse strand, counting down.
CAGCGACTACAATGTAACGCGGAGTCGATGGAAAATGCTCAGCGCCAAGTAGACGGAGCGTCGATAGCGGCAGCCTGCTTAAGATTTTTGAAGAACCAAGAACATGTTGCGCGCTAACGCTGAAACCGAAAACATTCTCCTGCGAAGTGGATTCGATACGCTGAAGCCCTGCAATCACATGTCCCATGTCTTGGGCGTCAAGCCCTTCAAAGAGCGAATATGACGCCGCCAAAGCCTCCGATAGAAGTGCATTTTCCACTGTAGCTACTTCAAGCGCCTCAAGCCATGTTTTCTCTGTAATTGACATGTTAACGACGGCCGGAACTACGGTCAGATATCCCGTGTATGGCATTCCCATAATGTCAGGCTTGTATGAAATTAAACCGCTCGCACGTAACTTCTGCAAGGCGTCCAACACAGAAACTAAATCAATTTGAAGGCCTCCTGCGGCTCGGGAAGCTACGCCCGCAGCAAGTAGCTTGCGAGCCTTTGTGCCTGAGATGCGTCGCAACCACGCAAGCAGGGAGCTGCAGGTCTCATCCATTGGTGGTCTCGCAGATGCTCGGCTGTCGTTTATGCATAAATGTCGCGAGCCCTATTGATCCCTCGGGACGGCCATCCTCGAATCGGACATAGCTGCGTTCGCCTTCGACATCGCGATTGCCTACACGTCGACCGACGACGAAAGAGGGGAATATCTTAGAATTGTTTCGGTACTCGGGATTGTGGATCAAGCCAATCAGCTGCAAACTGCTGTCGGCATCACCCAGCCCCTTGAATGCCTCATCGATCAGACGACGGTCCGTAAGGTTACTAAAGAGGCCATCAAAAAACAGCACACGCTGCGACCTACTGCGCAGCAGCCTCTTGGAGCCACCTCCAAGATGTCGACGTACGGCGCACTCAAGATGGTATTCCGACTCCCGAATAAGCCACAACATTTGCAGGGCGGACTTTTGGCCTTCCGAAACTCCTGGCTGCACTGCACGTGTCTTGCCGTCCCACATACCAACATGAACAAATTGAACAGATGGCTTAATAAAGATTCGATCAATCAAAGCACGCCGAATATCAGCGCCAAGATTGGTGTCAACGCTGGATCGACTCAGCTTCTGCCGAGACTTAGCTTCACGTTTGTGTCCCTCGATGTGATCACGCAAATCTTGCATCAACTTTCTAATGTCTTCCGTCGAAATCACCTCGGCCTCAATCATGAAGCGGGCCTTTGGATTTCTCGCCATCACGGAATTCATTGTAGATAAATTTGTCTTGCAGCTCTCTACAACGCGTGTCAACGCATCATTGCTGGCCGACTCGATCACAGTAGTGGATTGTTTAAGCTCCTCCAGCTCATCTTGCTCAGCTTTTAGCTGTTCGCGCAAACGGCAGCTGATGTTGGCAAGGATTGAGAGCTGTTCAGTAGTGTTGGCGCTTTGAATAGCCTCAATCTCAGCTTCAGAGAACCCTCCGTCGCTCGAGGTCCGAGCTTTGACGCAAAAGGCTTCCCGCACACGATCAAACTCGACCTTAGCTCGCGTCGCGTTCCTTCGCGCCTCACCGATGTCCTTTCCTGTTCGAGCGACGTCGATAGCCTCGACCTCTCTTCGGAGCAAGCCGATGGACGTCCGATCGAGGCATCCCCGATCCGGACGCCAGTCGTTAAGTTCCCAATAAAGTTTTTCGGCTAGCTCGTACGCATCGTGCGACTCCGCGCGAGAACCACCCGTCTCCCCGAATCTCAAATCGTCTTCAAAAGGTGCTGCTTCGTTCCTGCGATTGCAGAAAAAGTACGCGAGTTCGTGTAGTGCTTCAGCAGCCAACCACGCCTCTACGATTTCGCCCTCAAGCGATTCCACTTTAGCGCTGAGCTCTAATGCTTTAGTAACAGCTTCAGTGCGCCGACCTTTTGCCTCGGCGATCTGGCGGTGAAGTGCTACCTCATCCTCCCCCTGATGTTGCTTGAAGGCTTGCACGCGGGAGTAGTTAAGTGACCGCAATGGGTTTAGCGCATCACGGAGCCCTTCCAATTTGGCAAGGGTACGTGATTGTGCCTCCATAAAGGCAGAGCTTCCGTCTGAGTCGAATGCTTTTGCCCGCATCAAACGATCCTGCATAGATTGGAAGCTGGACATGAAAGTAAGCTCATAATTGATAGCCTGCTGAAGGGCTAATTGGCACCTCGTCAGCTGTGCCTCAAGCGTCGGCATCGCTGCGTCAATGTTCGCAAGCTGAAACTCCAGCGACCTGATCTTTTCCTGCAAAGCTTGGAAGGTTTGATGACCACCACCATTGACGAACCTGCGAGCGCCATCGTGCGCAACGATCGCCTGAGAAGTCAGAAGCGAAGCAATTTCGATGGATCGTTTCTCAATCGCGACCAGCTCTCCGGCCAACTCATCAATCTCGATGTTTAGCACGGACAAAGCGCCTTCGCCGCCCGCATCGACAAATTTCCGAGCGTCATGTAAGAGTGAGAGAGCCTCTGGTGTAATGAGGTTCTTAGCAACGTCTAGACGCTTCTCTAGCTCCGCAAGTTCCTCTTGAGCTGCATTCGCTTTTTCTACAGATCTTTGTTTTATTGCTTCCTGGGCAAGTAACGCTTGCCGGTATGTGGCTGTATGTGGGGTGTGAAGCTGAGCCTTTTCCAGAGCTGCATCATGTTGGGCCAGTTGCTCGTCCCGTTTCATTACAAGCGTTGCTTGCTCTTCAATTAGTGCCTGCGGATCTACAATGGCTCGCATGCGGCGAGACTTGGCTCCGGCGAAAAATCCCAACGACGCTAGCGTTGAGGAGTCTTGATCCGGTCCCTGCTTGAGCTGTGAAATCAACGGATCAAGCAACAGCAATGGGACGTCGTGGCCACACTCCTGTAGAACAGCCAATGCCTTTTCAGCCCTGTCGATGTCTGCAGCAACTGGAGCATCCAACAGGGGACCAAATGCGGCTAGCAGAGGCAGTGTATCGTCCTTGGGAAGCCGTAAACCGAGGATCACATTCAGGACTCGCGTCAGATCAAGGTTAGCAGCTTCTAACGCGCGATGCGCTGCAGCATAGTCGGCGTTACCAACTTGGTTGAGATCATCAAGAGCAGCCAATTCGCGATCGAGGTCTTCAACTATCGCCAGTGCGGCCCTCGCATCCTCAACTGCAGAGGCATGGGCGACATCAGTGTTGTGCAACCAAGTCGCCGGGTCTAAGCCAGTGCGCCTAAGATGTTCCTCAAGACTCTCTGCCAATGGGAAGTGTTGCGAATACACAGTCCGAGCGGCGCTTTGAGCGTCTAACAGGGCTTGATAGTCTTGCTGGGGTGATGCTAATTGCGGATCAATGTCGCCGAATAGCTGGTTGTACGACGTTGCAGCAGAGGAAAGGAGCTTTAGCTTTTCATGCGACAGAGACTTAGTGCGACGAAGCTCCTCAAGCTGTTTCTTATTATTCTCTAGTTGTTGGCTTTCCTCTAAAGGTGGACTAACCGTGAGTGGATCAACGCAACCAAAGATAGTGATGAACGTGTCGTATGCATGCATGTGCTCGGACAAAGTGCCAAGCTGCACTGAAGTAGTGGCGATTATTTGATGCAGCTCGTTCGCTAATACTGACGTTTGGTTGTATTCAGTTTGGGCGTTACTTGCTTCGGTCGAACAGGCTAACTTTTTATTCTCAATCGAGACTCGTTCAGCATTGAGATCTAAGATCCGGTCCTCAATCGCAATCAATCCGAGTTCGGCACGAACCTGTTTTAGCTCTACCCAGCCACTCGTCAGCGTACCGACACGCAAGTTGTGCGCGTTAACCGCAGCCGTTCGGGCCAGAGTCTCTTCGGTGAGCCACTCTTGCACCTGTGCTGGCGAATCATGCAATTCAGTCGGAATCAGGTGCAGCTGCTCGCAAAACTCTTGGTAGGCACCTTGGTTTTCCTGCCACTCCATTACATGCTTTTCAAGCCGTTCCCTATCAGCCTCTGCTGCTTGCCCGATACTCTGATTCTGATTGATTTCATTTTTCAGAGAGACCTTATTACGCTGTAGTTGTTCTAGTTTGTGACGAAAGATGTTCGTGTCCAGCTTACTTTTCGCCAAGTCGAATGCCTGTTCTAAGGTAGCATGCAGCTCTGAGGCATCCTCGAACCGCCGTGATACAAGCTCCCGCGCAGACTGCAAATTATAGTGCTGCGGTGGTTTTCTGGGTCCGCCACGGCTCTCTAAAATTTTGATATCGCAATATAAATCAATAACTTGCGAGCTAGTCACTTGACTTAAAATTGCAGGAAGTGATGCAGATGACCTGCCGGCCATCTCGTTGAGACGACCTGTTTTCAAGTTCAGTAACGCGGCCAGACCAGAGCTCTCGATCAACACGCTCCCATCCTTATCTATGACCATAGACCTGAGGCAATCCCTAGTCTTGGCATCCATAGGAATTTCATCCAAGGAGCGAGGAACGCCGGGCATCCTTGTATCCTTGCATCCTGCAAAGCGTGCCAAGAATGCCGCATCAACGGCCAGTGTCTGAAGCTGGGTCTGGTAGGCCACTTGAGCGGTCTCAATCTTGCCTGCGGCGTCTATCACTGGTCGAAACTCGATCTCAAGCGCCTCGCGACCATTAAGATATTTCTCCTTTTCTTCCACCTGTAGTTTGGCGTCGATCAGGGTACCCATGGATTTCAGTATGGTGTCTTCGACATTGCGCTCATCTTCCTGTGCGGAGTCGCCCATGACATTGGTTAGTAGCTGCGGGGCAACGACCTGTCTGAAATATGCTTCATCGAACCGTTCGGTACCATTGGTTTTAACCTTGGAGAATGCTGCTGAGGCATCACCAGCACCTTCGCGATGAAATATTACGTTCTGTCGGACTACATCCGGGCTCATGAACAAGCCGACGACCTTTCCCCACTCGGCAGCGGAGTTCCAGTTGTCCCATTGACCCTTGATCCTCTTGACGTCGGCTTGCAACGCTGAAGTTGTGGTGAATTCGATGGTCGTACCATCCATCCGACATGCAGGCACATCTTCGAGAGAACCAGAATATCGATAGAAGCGCGGTCTTTCATCGTCGCGGTTAGCGCAGACTCCTATCACGACGGTTTCTGCAGGAGAGAACTGCGGCTCGGCGGTCATCAAGTCGCGCTGAATTAGATCTTGATCGTGTAGGATCGCGAATTCAATGCGGATGTGGGTAGCCACCATTCCGGCTGGCGAGCATCGCTCGAGGAAACGCTGCTTGAGCACTCGATCCTGACTCAAAAGGTAAAGAATAGCGTTGGTTACTGACGTCTTACCGCCACCATTAGGGACCTGCACCGCAGTTGATGCACCACAAAGATTGATGACGTTAGCCGGCCAAAGGGGCCGCCAGTTAGCAATGCCCATGCTGGGTACCCAGCCCTCACATAGGTAGTTGACGATCTCGATACGGTTTATAAGGGCCATGGATTTATCAATATTCGGAGGAATCGGAAGGGCGGACCAGAAGGTCACGACCGGTTTCTAATGGGCCAGTTGCCTGAATCCAGGGTTCAAGGCCTTGCAAATAGTTGCTTTTCATTTCAAGGGCACACAGCAAAGATTGCCTATAGCGGTCCGCCCCGAGATTATCAATCTGAGCACCATCAACCATTAAATCGATGAACCGACTAGCATACTTGTCAACTATGGTGCCGCTCTCGGCGATGAGACAACTGTAGACAACGTCACTTTGCAGGGTGTCTTGACCCATTTTGCGGACGAGGTCGTTGATATAATCATGCATCGCTTGAACTAAGTCTGTGCGAGTGAACGTTGTCTCAACATAGCGACTCACCTCTGTTGCGACTCGGTTACGCCGAGAGTAAAAAATCGAGAAAAGCACAAACCAAAGCTGAGTGAACCAGATACGGCGGGATGTAATGGTGTCATTTTTGAGCTGCATTCGCTCGTCAATCCAGCGTTCACTGAACAGGGCACTAGCCTGATCCAGTCGACGCAGTAGCAAGAATACCTTGCCGCCAGGTGCTAGTCCCTGCGTTTGAAAATCGCTGAATGTTACGATGTCAAAACCAAACCCCAGCAATAATCCATCGAGTTCTGTGCGGGTTTCGATGTCAGCTTCGTCTAGCGTGCGGGCTAGTTCTCGCTCATCGCGGAGTCCCTTGCCTCTGGGGATTGTCTCCATGCGGCGGTACTGAAGAAGAAAGGCCAGAACGCGCCCCATTTCGAATCTGTTCATACTATCGCCGTCCTTTCTAGCCGCGCTAGTTCAAGGTCGGAATAGATCAACTCTCCTACCACGCGATCCACCTGAGTAGAAACCGTCCGCGGAATCCTGATTTCAATGAGATATTCCTCCCCTAAAGCCCAGGGTGAGATGTAGATGCCAAGCAGTTCGGCAAGTTCGAGCTGGTCATCTAAAATGCACCACCCACGCTTCAACGCCTCTGAAAGTGACAATGGCCCCGTTGCGAGACGAGAGCTAATGGCGTCTGCGTATTGGTTCAAGAATTTCAGGCGTTGATCGACGCTCTCGGTATTGCCTATAGTAGTGTCAAAGCGTGGCGCAATTTCTTCCTTGGCCACTACAACACGAACCTTACCTTTGACATCCATAGGTGACAAATAAAGCCCATTGAACCTCAGCGGACCGAACTGCCGAAACAACTGAACGAGCTGTCGGTCGGAAGGAGGGTGTTTAACTAAATTCAGTGCTACATCAAGAAAGTCTGTCGGCGAGACGGCGGACTGTCGACGCTTGGCAACTATTCTAGTTAGTTCAGCCAGATTACGACCAAAGGCTTCCAGAGCTTGATAGACACGCAACACTTGGTACTCAAGATCGAACACGTCAACAGGCAACATGTCATCCAGCTCATCGTTGCCCTGAGCCCGCCAGACCTTCAATCTCGCTTCAGCTTGCCGCAGCAGTTCTGAGGTCTTCTGAATGACATCTCGGAATCGCGGCAGCTTGACCTTGAACACGTCGGAGTCGCGATCCACGTGGCCTCGTTCGATCTCTAGCTGAAGTTCGATACTGGCGTAGCGAATGGTGTCAAGTAGCCCCTCTGAGAACGAGGGAACCACATCGAAATCACCTGTTTCAATTGCTCTCAGCAGCTTGAGTGCATCCCCTTCTGCATAGGCAAAATCGGTAATGTTAGAGCAAATGCTGATGGCATCGCGGCCTGTGGCTGTTAGCCGATAGTCGTCGGCATAATAGGTTCGTTCAATTAGATTGGTCTGCTTTTCGCTAACCAAATCAGATTTCCCTTCTGAGCGATCGATCGCCCACAACTCCGTTGGCCGAGCAAGTACGTTGAGAACATAGCGAAGCTCTTCGGACTCAACACTCGGAACAATTTCCCGAACCGAAATTAATAGTGCGTCGAAGCCTGTAAATTCATTTCCGGCCTCGTGTGTGATTCTCCTTAGCGCATCCAACACAATTCCTGCTAGATCCAGATAGCGGCCGTCAGGCCTACCTGCACGCTCCTCTTGCGAATATGCGGACGAATTTCCAGGCCCCCGCTGAGAATCGTGGAGATCAAGCAGTCGAGCACTTAATCGAAGGAGAGGAAGGCAATTCATAACAAAGCAACGAATCTTATTAATTAGTTATCATTGAATATAACTGTGTGGCGAATATTATGCAACTGCAACTATGAATTTTCGTGTTGTATACTTCTACAGTTGTATATTGAGAATAATTACGGCGTGCCTCCTACCATAGTTACTAAATCTGATGGCAGTGGCCTAGAAGATACCTCCCTGCGCATTAGGGCCATGGATATATTAATCCGCTGGGAAGGCGAACTCACGAACGCGCGCATTCGTGAGGTATTTGGTGTCCAGGCAGTTCAGTCTAGTCGTCTGCTTGCTGCTTACATTGCGGAAAGGGGAAGAGTGCTAAGTCGCTCAACACCGAGAGCCGCAGTCAAGCCAACAGCAATGTTTGATGATGAAGTTCCTTCGACCTCTGCTGATGATTACCTAAGTTTGCTGTCCACTGCATCGGTTAATTTGCCAGGATCTGACCTCGTAACGGAGGTTCGCCCTTTGCTGCTTAACGAGAACTCGGAATTATTTGCCGACGTGCTCAATGCCAGTCGAAATGGCACTGGTCTGCGGATCACTTATGGCTCCTTGAACAATCCAAGGGGAACCGAAAGGTTGATCTTTCCTCACAGCTTGGTTCGCGCGCCGCGCCGCTGGCATGTACGAGCGTGGTGTGACTTACGCAATGAATTTCGGGATTTCGCGTTAGGGCGTGTGCATTCCTATGTAACGCTTGACCAGCCAGCACCCAAGACGCGTAGTGATGATAGCGACTGGAACAAGTTTATCGATCTTAAGATCGTAGTACATCCGGAGTTCAGTGAAGACCACCAACGCCTCTTGCGTTGGGAAAACTTTGCAGGAAATAATTCGATGGTACTGAATGTCCGAAAAGCGCTTGCAAGCTATGTGATTCAGGATTTAAGGCTTGCTACGGATTTAAAACGAGATCGCCCGCCGCAATTTCAGCTGTATCTGGAAAATGCTAAAAGTCTGGGTGACTTGTTTAGCGTCGGAGTAATTCCTTCGTAATGGTGATTACGAGGTTCTCGAGAACTGTCTGACCTTACATATATATCGTCAGTGAGCGGGGGATTACCAGAGGCCAGACTAACTTCGTACGCATATAGTACGATCTCCAGTAATTAGATCTGTTTGAAAGGCACACTAATGCGCGTATTTGTCGATACTGAATTTACTGATTTCGTACAAATCGATCTGATCAGTATCGCTCTCGTCAGCGAAGATGGTCACGAGTTCTATGCCGAGCGAAATGACTACCGTGCAGAAGATTGCTGCGAATTTGTACGCGAAGCAGTGCTCCCGTTGCTTGGTCGCATTGAAGGAGCAATATGTAATCGAACTGAGCTCACTCTACGGCTTCGGACGTGGTTTGAATCGCTACCGGAGCCCGCCACGCTGATGTTCGATTACTTTGCCGATTGGGAACTGCTGGCCGATGCTTTTTTAGGGGATGACTTTGATCAGCCCCCAATAAACGTTGGCGAAAAGCAGATGCTCACCAGCGAGTTCATCGGCAATCCGATTTTTCAGCGTGCGCTTTACAACTCATTCACACCTGACTGGCCAGCACATCATGCACTTGCTGATGCGCGGGCATTTCTACATGCATTTCACACTTTGAACAACAATGGTCAATTTTAAACCAATAAAACGTCGCAATTGCAAGAGCTAAGGAAGATTGCTTAACATATTAATTAATAGATTTAAAAAGCCGACTTTATCCACTTGATTTATCCACCTTACAGCGTTCCCCGACTCCCCAGCAGGACAAACGACAACCTGACCTCGTTGCTCATCGTGACATATTACATCTATCCCTAATATGGCATCACTGAATAGCTCAGGCGCTAGCAGATACGAGCGTGACCCTTTGCTTTTACTCCGTCATCAAGCACCGATGCATGAATGCTATAGCACTTTCAGTTGAAGCTGTCGTTGGACATACATGCTCTGTGAGTTACTGGTTCGGTAAATAAAGCTGAGCCAATAATAATAAACATATATTCCCATTGAAAAAGGAATGGCTTTCTTACGGTTTATTCACAAATCACCAGTATGGCTTCTTATGTTAGGGGGCAGAATGAAGTGCCGTAGCTAATCAGCCTAGTTGATCCAGCCAGCCGCCAAATACAGCAGTGGCCAACGTTTCGATGTTTTTACGGTGATTTTCAGCATCTCGCCGCAAAGCATTGAGATCAATATCTGCCGCAAGCAGCTCGCCACTGTGTCCCACCAGCCATTGCTCCAGCCTGCGTAGATCGGATTCCAAATGGAATTGCAAAGCCAGTACTTGCTTGCCAAAACTAAAGGCCTGGCTCGGCACACATTGTGGAACTCGCTAGATGGTTAGCCCCAGCTGGAATCGCAAAATGATCTCCATGCCAGTGCAACACTACTGGTGTGAGCCCTTGTGCGGCTAAAGGCGATTGCAGCCCAGCATCAGTAAGCGTCAGCGGATAAAAACCGATTTCCTTGTACCCCATAGGGGTAATCGATGCACCTAGCGCGGCGGCGATCAACTGTGCGCCAAGGCAAATACCCAACGTTGGGCGTTGGTCTAGTAAACGAGTTTTCAGCGCGGTTATTCATTAGCCAGCCAAGGAAAGAGCGCTACATCGTTCACGCCAATTGGTCCACCCAATACCACCAACAGGTCGACATCCGCATCGGTCAGTAAATCGACACCAGCTTCCAGGTAGGTGATGTCATAGCCGTGCAGTTGTAGGATAGGCGCTAGCAGGCCAAGATCTTCAAACGCCAGATGGCGTCAAATAATGGCTTTCTTCTTTAGTTTTTTCATTTGAGTGATCCGCCAATTCTATTGGCATGGCGTTCAGTGGCTAACTACCCAGATTACAGAGGGTTTGGGTATTTGCAAGCTAGTAATTTGCACCATCTGAATATGAAAAATCATAAGTTCATCGATTCTTGATGTTTTCAGCCTCACATTCTTTTGCATGCCTGCGCCTCCACCTGTTCAATAAATCAAGCAAATCGTCTTGATGCAGTTGAGCCAAGAGGTGCAGTAACGCCGACATGCCTTTGGGGTTATTGACGCCCCGAACATACTCAACATACGTACGATGGCTTACTCGCATTAAATCAGCTGTATCGCGATGAGTCATCCGCTTTACTTGCCGCTTTCCTGCCGCAGATTGTGCTGCGCGGAGGAACTCACTCAATCGCATTGCATCTCCTTACTTGTTAGAAAGTTACTCTTGAAATGTGTTCGAATATTGTCGGGAATTTTACACTGCAAATTACATAATCATGTACTTTTTTTACAAAACCAAGAAGAAAATTAATTTTGGAATAATTTGACGTGTGTTTTGTAGTATATTGCCATTAATCCTTGTGGAATAAGGCTTTTAAAAGGTTCTATTTATGCATATAATCTCAGCAGAACAGTGTGAAACTGCCCTTTCAAAGTACTATCGTGAACTCTCCAAAATTCCTTACGAAGCATGGGATGAATGGAAAGCTAGCTCCGTCGCTCAACGAATGGCTCACAAGTCAGTTCGGGCAATGAATGTCTGGAATAACATGGTGGGATTGGCTGAAGATCGTTTTGCCGATCAAGCTTTAGGTAATACTGACTGGGTAAAACTTGGGCATCAGAATGGTTTGCTACTTGAGGGAAAGTTCTTTGTTCGTCTTAAAAAAGGCGATACACAACTCAAGTCAAAAAACTACCCAACACAAAGTGCATTGAAATTTCATGACCAAGAGACCGATCTATTTGGTGGTTTGTGTCGTTTGGAATTAATTTATGTGCTAGATAAGCATGAAATGAATGTAGACCAAGTAGCACTTGTTCAGCGGCACAAGGGTCAGGTCGTATTTGTACGTGATTTGTCTAATTTGGACGATGACATTCAAATGCCGGTTGCAAATGTTCAACCTCTACGTCCGCCCCCAAGTACAACGACGGCGGCTCATATTATTAAATTTAACAAGTCAGAGACAAACGATGACCAAGTGGCAGAGCAAAATGGAACGGGGGGAAATAGTTAATCGCCCGATTCAATATGAAATGCTGCAACTTCGCAGAAGAATGCTGGGATTAACTCAATCAGAATTAGCCAATAGCCTTGGTATAAGCCAAGGCTTGCTCTCAAAAATTGAACAAGGCCTCAAACCGATAGAGTCAGAAGAGTTATTGCATAAATTTGCCAATACCCTCCGATGCGAAGTTTCTTTCTTTTCACAAAGAGAACAACTTTATGGTGCGCCTATGAGCGCACATCCAATGTTTCGAAAGCAAGCATCTGTAGGTCAAAAGATGCTTGATAAGCTTTTAGCTGAAACCAATGTGCGGATTGCTCACATCAGAACTCTGCTGTCGAGTATCGAATTAGCACCGGACCTTCCGCTTCCACGATACGATATTGACGAATTGTCAGATGGGCCTGAACAGGCTGCCGAATATGTACGAAGGGCATGGTATTTACCCAATGGGCCGCTAGATAACTTAACCGTCCTTTGCGAAAGAGCTGGTTGTATTATTATTCCTTGCGACATGGGTGACGCAAAAATAGATGGGCTTACATATCGATTAGCAGGATTGCCACCACTGATCTTTATGAACAAAAATTTGCCAGGGGATCGTTGGCGATTTACGTTAGCACATGAATTAGGGCATGTTGTTTTGCACCAATATCCCTCAGAAAATATGGAAGACGAAGCTAATATATTTGCATCCGCACTCTTGATGCCCAAAAATGACATTGGTCCCTATCTTCGAAATATTGATATTGCGAGAGCAGCCAGCCTAAAACCCACATGGAAAGTATCAATGGGCGCGCTCATAGTCAGAGCTAAAACGCTGCGTAAAATCACGGAAGGTCAATCTGGCTATCTTTGGCGCCAGATGTCAATGCAGGGTTATCGTCTTGCTGAGCCGCCGGAACTCCAGTTCCCACGAGAAGTTCCATCTCTTTTGCCCGCCTTTTTTGATCATTTTAGGGGGCATCTAGGCTACACCGAGTCGGACATAGTACAAATTCTAGGGCTCTTTATCGGAGAACTTGCTGGGCTGTACGACTTGCCAGCATCTTGGAAACCTGCGTTAAGAGTCGTAAAGTAGAAATTCAGACGAGTCACCATGTGTAACGGAACGGATTATTAGAAAAAGACATTTGTAAGCATTTAGTAATCTATGTTGCGGATCGATATTTCTCATCTTGATGCAATAGAAAATGGCTGGCTGGTTTGCAAAGTTGTGGCAGCGAAAGTCTGCCGTTTTTTCTGGGGCGCCTTATAAAAAATCCCTGCACAAACAGGCTTTGCGCAGGGATTTTTATTGCTAATTAAAGATCTCTAAATGCATGAGCTTTGATAGCTAAATGACTAAGAATGGTGGACTGCTGCGGATTCTAGCGGATATGCCCCCCATTCTGATCGCTTGTGATCAACCTTGCTAATGAGTGATTCGCAAGCTGCTGAATATTTGACCTGCAGCTTTTTGTCAGCAATTAGGCTTTCGCGGACATTCATGTTCGAGACATGAATGTCTACTCACAACTTTATGGTAGACCTGAACGTACTAATTCACCGGACTGCACGGCTTTTCGCGCAATCCGGTGAAATGATTTGTTGGAACGGCCTTGTATTCAATGAATGGATGGCTTGGCTATCTCACGTTTTGCAAATTCCGACGCTAATAGGTACAAAAACTGTTGCGGCTGGCCAGTGATGAAATCTTGGACACGCGAGCCGAAAGCGCTATCGGTGATAGAAGGATAGTGATGTGGACGATAGCGAGTAATAGACCCGAAGTAGTATGCACGCGCGTAAATGGAAAGTAACAGTGGAAGAATCTGCGGCATTTCATTAGCAGGACATTGGACGGTCCCGGGTCTGTTAGACAATTTCAAACCTCGCGCTGCGACCATTTCAAAGGCCTCAAGATCATGCATGGAGCCGCAACCGACATTGAGCACAATGTCAAAAACTTAAGTCAACCGGTATCGGCTAAAGGCAACCTGTTTTTCAAATGCTAGGACTCAAAAATGTCTGCGACTGCGACCACATTTCTTGTTAGCTTCTCTCCAATTCTTATTGGTGTTTTTCTTGGGGCGATGGTATCGATCATTCCAATAGTAATAGACACGGCCAAATCGAACTGGAAAAAACGCTTTCGCCAGCAACTCCGCTCCGCGATTCACAAAGAAATACTTACGTTTGAGGATATGGAGCATATAGCGGAACGCTGGAATCAGGATCGCAAAGCAGTACTGCTATCCCTGAGAGTACTTCACTCAGAAGCATTATCTGGCGAAGATCCTGAGCTTACGAAGCACTGCGATGCCATCCGAATACTGCTTTCGAGACACCAAGCGCGCGAGCCATATGCAGAGCTACCTGAGAATATTAGTCTTCAGCTTTCTCGTCTTAGCGAGATTAGTGGCACAACTGACACCATAGCTCAATTAGCATCGTCACTTAGTGAGTTGTATTCCTCAAATCAACGCGAAATTGTCGAGCAAAAAAAGTACAGCTTCTGGGGCTTTGTCATAGGTATCGTTGGTGTGCTCCTAAGTGTCCCGGGTCTATATATCTCGCTCCGAGCGTAAATTTTAAAACTTCATTTAACCCGTATGGATTATCTCGGTTCCTAAGCCAAAGGTGCTAAGCTGCACTTTCGGGACATATCTAAATACGCTTCGCTTAGAACAATAAGCACCAACGATGACAATAGCCAACGTGTACACGCTTCGGCTTTAATTGACAAAGGCTACATTGGTTCTCGATAAGCCTAAACACTGATTTTGGTTCTTGAACAGATCACTCAAAGAGAACCCATGATAAATCAAATAAAGCCTACTTGGAACTTCAAGCAGAATCAGTTGGGGGGGACATCAAAAATAGCGCCTTGATTCTGTACGCAAGAGCGTCAATACCAAAACCATGTCGCCCACCTCCAACAAATAATGATTCAGAATGATTATCCCCAAGCATTGCTGTGCGCGTTTTTTCAACGTAATCGACTAGCGCACCGCGCACGTCAGGACTATCCCGTAAAATCTCAAGCACCATAGCCATGTCAATGCACTTCAAGTGCACAATATAAGACCCATGCCATCTCGTTGCTTTCATCAAAGCAACGATGACCCGATCACGTTCCATCAGTTGGTACTGAAAACTACCGGGTTGTAATCTACGGATTTGTTCCTCTGCACACATCAACAACCAATCATATTCAGCATCAGTACAAGGCCAATGCCAGTTTGGCTTTACTGCATAAGGTTGAATCATTTTCGCATTTCGGTAGCCCATTATTTCTCGTAACGAATTTTGCTTAACCAGGCGGCCACTTTGCTTCAAATAACCTGCTGCACACTGTATTTCTTCTGCATTTGGGCAATATTGAGAATGATCTAGCTGCTCTTTCACCACTCGTTCGAACCACCAGGGTGGGGGGGTATCTGCTAAAAGCCAAGATTTCCACATACGAGCACTTTCACATGTCCTTACAAATCGATCTGGCCAATCCTGTAACAGCCACAGCGCCATAAGCACCAACCAATGACGTTCCTCGATTGACCGTAGTTCGAACACCTTACGCTGAGTTTCATATTTATGTAGAGGAGTTATTCCTATCTGATCTTCAACTGCCTTCAATAATTTTGCGCCCCTTGCGGAAGCAAGCAACACAGCCAATCGATGTAAAACATCAAAGTAAAGATGGCTATATGCAAGGTTTTCAGAACCAACAAACCACCATCCAGTCGAACATGCAAGGGCAAGGGAACGCAACTGCGCCAAAGTTTGACCATCGGTTCCAGGGGGATCGTAAGCGGGGGCACGTGAAAGATCCGTGCCGCATATACTGCAGCAGGCTGACGATTTAAATTGATGACGCGCACGATACCCAACATCATTTCTGAAAAACGCAACAGGTGCTCCACAGCGATGGCAGCAGTCATGCATCAAGATGCCATGCCTATCGCATACAGTCGAAAATGCCAATCTCCAAGCACGCCTAAAATAAGGCTCTGCATCTTCGGCAAGGCACAATGGGCAGAACTGCAATCCAAAACGTTTCCACGTCCGGTGATAGATTCCCAGAGGAAGAATCCAGCGGGTATGGCCATGTGCATTATGCTCAGGGTATAGCGTTCCCTCATATGCAGCCAAAGTCAGCGCGTGAATGTCTTCCGGTGCTTTCCCTGCCAAATCAGCCAATTTTTGAATCACAATGGGAGAAGCAAACTTGTCCTGGTCTCGCGCCCAGAAGACGCTATACCGGCCAAATATTCGGTCTGCTAAAGTTTGCGCTTTTAAGCTGTTTGCGTGGGCAAGCCGCAAAAACCAATGAGTAAGTAATTCATCGGGATAGGGCTGAGGATGGATCGGTAAAATTGCGCCGGTCAGACCATAGATCTGTGAAGGCATTAGAATAGCTCAAAGCATCTTTACAATATCTTCATCGGATGGCCATTGCCCAGTTACTGCCTTTAACACTTCGAGCGTAATGCACTCGACTTCCTCCTCAATTGCATATATTGCCGCACTGTTGAGTAAGTCTGAAACTTCCCCTACAACGCCCCGAGTAACTTGAAATATCAGGGAACTCAGTTCTGCATCATCTAGCCCTGATGGTTTGCGCAAAGGTAAGGCCATTTCAAAACCAACTAGCAGCTCCAAAAAATCCATGTCATCGGCAAAGCGTGCCAATGGAAGTCGTTTTAGCCGGCTGTACATCTGGGGATCACTTTTGATTGCATTTAAAACTTCGATCGTTCCTGCACAAACCACTGGCCGGCGTAATTCGTTCATCAAGTACTTAATTGAATTGAGCCCTTTACGCTGAGCATTTGCACTGCCTTCCAAAACATTATGAAGTTCATCAATCAACAAAATTCGTAAACCGACACGATGTAATAAATTGATTGCCGCTTTGCGTAAATCTTGTAACTTTGAATTGGCCGGCATCTTCGCCCCAAGCTTGTTCAGGATTTCAGGATATATCCCTTTCTGAGCGACTTCTGGATACTGAACAACAAGCACAGGTACCACCGCAGCTTCACCATCAGGATTATCGCTGGCACGATGATTACGCAAAAATTCGTCAAAAATCGAGCTCTTGCCCATCAGGGAACGTCCGACCAATAAACGACCTTGAGGCCGTACGGCATCTTCCATTCGGCACAGTACTTCCAACTCGATTAATATTTCTTCTGCTCGTTTGTGACAAATAAATCGATCCCGACGAATGTATTCAATTCTACTGGCGTTATCAGCGTCTGCCATCTGGGCTGCTGCAGGTGCTAAATGAGGGTAACGCTGCTCAGCGGTCATCATCAGAGTCCTCTTTTTTTAAGGAAAATGGATCTGCAGCACGAACCTTATCACGCAACGCCTTCAAGCGATCTGGATCTATTTTTTGTTTACCTGGTGTTTTAGCTTGCGCCTTGGAAATAGGAGGTGCAGGCTGCACTAAAGCCTCTTGGGCACGACGCCGTGCCTTATCGCCTTCCAAACGCTGACGTTTGGTTCTTTTGGCGGCACTTTCCTTCATATCCTCGCGGCGTAACTGACTCTCATAACGTTGATCCAAGAATTGCTCCGTAGGATTGCCTCTGCTTCGTTTGCGCGCATCACGCTCCCAAAGGCTAATCGGGCTTTTACGAAGATCAGCGAACGGCACTTCGATATAATTACTATTTGGTACAAAGTAGAGCCAAACCTTTGAAATATTGCGAGGATCGTAGCGAACCTCAAACTTTCGGTCCTCAAGCGTCTTTGTTAGATCAACCGCATCGCTGATCAAAGTCAGAGCACCACTATGGTATTCCTCAGCCAAAATGTTGATGACGCCATTGCGTACAGTCCGACGCTCGAATGGCATCAAAGATATACGAAGTGATAAGGGATCACTTGGCCTGTCCGGCAACCCCGTAGGAGGCATAATGTCGCCCTCAAATACGCCTTGTCTCCATTTCAGCAGCGGTGATTTACCTTCCATGCCATCACCAGAGTGTTCACGCAGATGATAATCATTGACCAAAAACTCTGTAAAAAAGGACTCGAATTCTGCAATCGTAAATATCGATCGCCCCTCAGAATCATATTCGCCACGCTCAACTGGATTTGAGAATTTAGTACCAGGGACGCTTTTAAATTCATACATGAACGTACGAAATGCACTCTCAACGTGCCCCCCAAAATTGGGGGCTCCTACCGGTCGATCCCGCAATGTGAAACGATAGCGCTGACGTGCACCATGCATCATCCGACCATTTAGTTCAGCTGCATTGTCGACCAGAATGAGGTCAGGAAACCCCCAGCAGGGCCATTCACCATGCACACCCTGAGCACGTAAATAATCTTCTTTAGGCAAAAACGCATGAGCTAAAGCTAAGCCGGTCGACAAGGTACTTGGTGGGTCAAACGTGAGGCAGAATCCGAGCACCATGCGGCTATATGCATCGATAACCAACGTCAACCAAGGATCACCAATCGGCAAACGATCAATTTCATCCACTAAACAAATCTGGAGTGGCGTATGGTCAACCTGAATAATTGCTAGAGGATAGTCTTTGTTTGGCAAATGGCCAGCCTTGGTTCGAAATGCATCCGCAGCTTTTTTCTTTTGTCCTTGAGCTTCTAATTTTTGCTTAAGCGGCACCTCGCGCTCAAACTTGCGAAGCGTAGAAAGGCTAATCTGTTGCCAGCCATTCTTTCGGCAAACGCCATTGATTAATTGCAATATTGCCGGAACTGTTTTGGGAGTGGGAATAAAACGATGTGTCTTCAGATGCTCTTGAATAAGATCAATAACTTCGGCCTTTACCCGGTTTTTGCCAACATCCGAGCGTACGCTTCTCAATAGTGCATCTGCTACGCCATGAGTCTTCACTATTTGCAAACGGCGATATGCAGTTGCTTCGTTATAACCGAAGCGTTCACAAAGTTGTTGAATCAAGTTCTTGCGCTCACTTCGTGCAGCCTGCTGAATCGCAAGCAGTAGCTGAAATTCTTCAACTGCTACTTGACGCTCCTGAATCTGCTCTGGGGATAACTCGCTCTCAGGAGGGAGTTGCCGAATGATTCGGGCGTTACTCTGAGGCATACTTATTTGATTTGGTGAGGAATTGTCGCCCTCATCAACAATCGAATCAGAATCCGATGCGCTTGCAGTTATTGGTGGCAGAAGCTTCTCAACAGAGAGAAACTCTGGCCTTCCATCTCGCACTCGTGCAGCAAGCACACGATCAAAACTCTGAATGTGCAAAATACGCCAATTTTCGCCTTCATAACAAACTAGTGCGTTTTCACCTAACCGAATTTGATTAGACATTGCCCCTCGCTTTGATCAGAGTATTCAATGTAAGCGGGGCCTTAAGATCGGCAACAACAGTTTGTAAAGCGATCAATCGATAACAAGTAGGAAGAAGCTTTGCCCGTTCCTCCAAGGATTTAGATAACTGTCCTGCCCACGCCTCAAGTGAAAGCACAGAATGTTCGACCAGCACAGCTAACAACGCACTCTCATAACGAGACTCTACATCTCGTTCCACATAACGTAATAGAAAGCGCACATTGGCCAGGTAAGGCGTACGGATTTCACTTTCGCGCACAACCTTGAATTCCCAGCCACGTCTTGCTGCAAATACGCGAGCGGCGGCCCATTTCTGTTCATTTTCCGTTGAATTTTCAGTGCGTGGAGGTCCTCGACGGCGAGGTGATTTCGAGGCTTCGTTGAAATCAGGCTTAACCTCACAAAGAACAGGCGACAAGTTTGCCGACTCCTGTAAATCTTTTCGGTAGCGCACCAAAACGTCTGGAGTGTAAGTCCTAATCTTTTTTGCATCATCTAGCCATTCAACGGTGACTGGTTGTGCCTCAAAACTTTCGATCAGCCGATTAAAGCGCAGTAAGGTGAAAAAATCTTCTTCAAGGGTAGATTCAAATACTTGTCCATCAGGAACTGTCCCTGTGACCTTAACTGGACTTCGAGTAATTCGTCTTGTTGGCATAATTACCACACGCGCAGCATCAATGATTTGCGCAGCCCATAGCTGCACCTTTAAGCCAATATAGACAGTTTTCAGGGGGGGTTCTTATTTAATTCTGAGTAATTCTTAATTAATAAAATCTTTCCCAGTGGCAGTGTGCCGCAGCCGGGCGAGATTTCACTCGCACATCACGGGGTGCTCTTCCTTGATGAACTCCCTGAATTTGACCGCAAAGTTTTAGAAGTGCTGCGTGAGCCTTTAGAGAACGGCAAAATTCATATCTCCCGTGCCGCACGGCAAGCTGAGTTTCCGGCTCGGTTTCAGTTAGTCGCTGCGATGAATCCTTGCCCCTGTGGCTATCTTGGCCACCCGCAAAAAGCCTGTCGATGTTCGCCTGAGCAAATCGCTCGTTATCGTGGACGAATTTCTGGGCCACTACTTGACCGCATCGATATGGTGGTCGAAGTGCCCGCCATTCCTGAAAGCGTGTTATTGGCACGTGGTGAGGGCGAAGGGAGTTTGCCGGTACGAGAGCGAGTCGGCGCAGCGCGGCAACGGCAACAGACTCGGCAAGGCCAGCACAACGCCGCTTTACTCGGCGCATTTTTGGACGAGTATTGTCAGCCTGATGCTGCGGGCTTGGCTTTGTTGCAAAGCGCAGTACAAAAGCTCGGTTGGTCGGCGCGCGCCTATCATCGAGTCTTGCGCGTAGCGCGCACGATTGCTGATTTGGCCGAAAGCCCGTCAATTACAAAAGCGCATCTGGCTGAGGCGATTCAATATCGGCGTGGCATTGAGTAGATGTATTCCCTTGTGGGTCTTTTTTAGTAAGGCTTGCATGGCAATACATAAAATCCATAGTCCACGAAAGACAAGAAAAATGCACTAATTAAACTGAAGAAGCTCGAATCAAGTTCAGCACAGAAAACTTGCAGGAAGGAACGACTTATTGATTCCATCGGTTTTTAAGCACGAGAAAATAATCAAAACTTATGTTCTTCGTTTGATTTTTTCGTGCCTTTCGTGTTTTTCGTGGACTCAAGCTTTCCCGTTCTCTGCTAGACTTCATCCCAATCATTTTTACCGGTTTCACGTGAAACAATGGCAGCTCCTAAATACGACGAATCTTCCGTCAAGGTCTTAAAAGGCCTTGATCCTGTCCGCCACCGTCCTGGCATGTACACCCGCACCGACAATCCACTGCACATTTGCCAAGAGGTCATCGACAACGCGGCAGATGAAGCGCTCGGTGGCTATGCAACGCAAATCGACGTTACGCTGTACCGCAATCAATCGCTGCGCGTACAAGACAATGGCCGTGGCATTCCGGTTGGATTACACCCCGACGAGGGCGTGCCGACGGTGCAGTTGGTGTTTACGCAATTGCATGCGGGTGGCAAGTTCGACAAAAAAGACGGCGGCGCGTATGCGTTCTCGGGTGGTTTGCACGGCGTGGGTGTATCGGTTACCAATGCTTTGTCGACTCGGCTAGAGGTAGAAGTACGCCGCGAAGGGCAAATCAATCGTCTGGTATTCTCTGGCGGTGATGTCATTGAGCCACTATCTGTGCTTGGCACGTGCGCGAAGAAAGACACCGGTACACGCGTGTTTGTTGAGCCCGATGCTAAGTATTTTGATAGCGCCACGATTCCACTGGCCGATCTCGAGCACGTCCTCAAATCTAAAGCGGTGTTGTTGCCCGGTCTGATCGTGACGCTGACGGTTGAGCAAGCCAGCGGCGAAATGTTGGAAAAACGCTGGTGTTATCCCGATGGTTTGCTCGGCTATTTGAATGAGCAAGTCGCTGGTTTCACGCAGCTGGTGCCGATTTTGCAAGGCGAGAAATACATCGAGGGCGAAGACGAAACCTTTAGCCGTGGCGAAGGTTGTGCTTGGGCGCTGACGTGGACCGAAGACGGTGCGGTGAATCGCGAATCATATGTGAATCTGATTCCAACACCAGCCGGCGGCACGCACGAAAGCGGCTTGCGCGATGGCGTGTTTCAAGTCGTCAAAACATTTATCGATTTTCATAATTTGCTGCCGAAGGGCGTCAAATTACTGCCGGAAGATTTATTCAGCCGCTGCTCATTTGTATTGTCGGCCAAAGTACTGGATCCGCAGTTCCAAGGTCAAACCAAAGACAAACTCACCAGTCGTGACGGGCTAAAGCTGGTCTCCGCGATGGTTCGTTCGCCATTTGAATTGTGGTTGAACGAGCACGTTGATTTGGGAAAAAAACTCGCTGAACTGGCGATTCGTGCTGCGCAATCGCGGCAGAAAAACGCGACCAAAGTCGAAAAGAAAAAGTCATCTGGCGTTGCCGTATTGCCGGGTAAATTGACCGATTGCGCGTCGGATGAAACCGAGCGCTGCGAGTTATTCCTCGTCGAGGGGGATTCGGCGGGCGGTTCGGCCAAAATGGGCCGTGATAAAGATTTCCAAGCAATTCTGCCCTTGCGCGGTAAGGTGCTCAATACTTGGGAAGTCGATAAAGATCAGATTTTCGGCAATAACGAAGTTCACGATATGGCCGTTGCGATTGGCGTTGATCCACATACGCTCGATAGCGCGGCAGATTTGAGCGGACTGCGTTACGGCAAAGTGATCATCATGTCCGATGCGGACGTGGATGGTTCGCACATTCAAGTACTGCTGCTGACGTTGTTTTATCGTCATTTTCCGCAGTTGGTTGCCAATGGCCATATCTATGTCGCGCAACCACCGCTGTACCGTGTTGATGTGGGTGGCAGTGGTAAAAACAAACCGCCGCGCAAATTTTACGCGCTCGACGAAGGCGAATTGACGGCAATTTTGGACAAGCTCAAAGGTGAAAAACTACGCGAATCGGCGTGGAATATTTCGCGTTTCAAAGGCTTGGGTGAAATGAATGCTGAGCAATTGTTCGACACGACGATGAATCCCGACACCCGCCGTGTGATGCGCGTGGCAATTCATTCTGACGTCGCCGCCAACACGCGTGACGTGATGAATATGCTGATGAGCAAATCCGAAGCCAGCTCCCGCCGTGCCTGGCTCGAAGCACGTGGGAATGAGGTTGAAGCGGATCTCTGACTTTTAATGCTATGTATTGCTATGTAGGCATTGATAGTAAACGCTTGTGTGGCAATACGTATCGACTATGTGTAATTCGCTTCGCTCAATGAAGCAGCCAAACTTACCCGAAGACAAAATACTAAAGCTGCTCGTTTGCCTATTCAATCAAATTGAAGCCAAACACGGAACACAAACAGATAAATTAAACAGCTGTTTTCCTAATGAAATCGTAGGACCGTAGGGCGGCAATGAGCGCAGTCAATTGCGCCGAATGAGCCGAACACATCGCTACGCTCATCAGCACTCTACGATATTTGCCGTACGCGGTTTAAAAATGAAATTAAAAAATTCGATAAAAGCCAAACGATCGGGCTAGATAAAATGGTCGAATGGCTATTGGTCGATGCGATCTCAGAAGCAACAGTTCGCACGTTTCGCGAACTGTGGGCAATGGCGCTGCATGGTCAATACGCAAAATGGTCGATGATTTTTACAACATCACAATGGAAAGAGCCACAATCCTCATTGCACAAAACCAGCCCATGCTCGACATAGAAAAACTGCGTGAGAGTATGCACTTGCTCGTACATTCGCTAAGCGAGAGTGATCTTTTGGCGGTAACTTGAAAGCAAATAAAAAGCTGGCTAGAACCACTAGCCAGCTTTTATAAGGACTACGTTTAGTTATTTTGCAAGCTTCAACGGCACTGGCAATTTAATCAACATAAACTCATTGTCATCTGCTTGCTTTGTTCCCATATGGCGACCGACGCTGAATGGATAGTTGTTGTCATTGAGTACGCCAAGCGTGTTTTCATCGATCACAACAACGTCTTCAATCGTGACAAATGGCATGGCGAATATGCTGCCCAAGCCAATATCGCCATTGCTGGACTTACCACTAATCCCACTTGGATCTTTAACATCCATCAGATTCACCAATTCAGTCTTTTCAACAAAATCGCCTGCTTTGCCGAGTTTCACTTTAAACAGCTTTTTAAAGCCATTTAGATCACCCTGACTGTTGTCACGCTCGATAATGATGCCTTCTTCAGCGTTGTACATAATGAAATCGCCAATATTGCTGCCTTTCGCATCCAATTTGTACTTGAATGTTTTGCCAGTGTATTTACGAGTCGCAAGATCAAACTCATTAATCAATAGCGTTTTCTCATCGTGACCCACGAGCGGCAACTCAAGCAGCGGATATAGCTTGCTGCCATCGCTGGAAAGTGCCATTCCTTCAAAACCACCTGAGCGCTTAACGCGGAAAGAGTTGCTCATCGCAGTGCTGCGATATGGCCAGTACAAACCTGCCATCCACGGTGTGTTTTTACCATTTTCATCCTGCATATTGGTGCCATCGTCACTGTCTGCAGTTGGATAAATTGGGAAATCACCGAATAGATACACAGTACGAATCGCAGGGAATTTCTCTTGCACGCGCAACAAGGTACGGAAGTCGAAACTTTGGATATCAGCACGCGCCTCCATCTTGTTGGCGACAATCACACCGGCCAGCGTATCGGCCATTTGCTCAAAGCCTACGGTGCGGTCTTTGTAGACTTTGCCGTGATTATCTTTATCGCTGCGCGGATTAATTTTGGTCTCAATGTTAAAGCGTACGGTTTTCGCATTCGCAACGCGTTTAGTCGCATCAGGATGTGCTTTACCAGCGCCAACACTGTAATAATCGATATAGGCGGTCACCAAATCAAACACGTCTTGCGTTTTTGGTAATACGTATGGGCTTGTATAGCCCTTCGATGTTGCCATAGCGGCAGATACTGGCGAAAGTGCAATATCGTTTTTCTGATCTGCGCCACGGAATAGCTTGTCGCAAATATATTGGCTTTGCATTTCGGCTAAGGTGAGGTCTTTCATCAGCACTTCTTGACTGATGTTGTCGTAAGGCTTGCCATCAGTACGACGACATTTTTGCGTTTCGATATAAGGGTCGTGCTTCAGTACCGAAATGCCATCTTTGGAAATACCTGAATCGGTTTCCAGCGTCGTCATCAAGTTATCTAGTGCCGCTTCCATTGCGGGTAGCGTATTTTCAGGACGCAAATTGCGCGCGCCACGATGACCTTGCGCATCAAACTTAGTCTGATCGATTAAACCATCTTTGGTGAGGTAATCGCCGGCCACGCCGTCTTTATTCGCATCAAACTCTTTCACTGCCGTATAAAGCAAATCAGGACGATCCGTAATGATGCCGTTGACACCCGCTTTCAACAGCTCAGTCATCCGAGCCTTGTCATTCACAGTCCAAGTCACCACTTGATAGCCGGCACTTTTTAGCGAAGCAACATCAAAAATCTCACTCGTTGCGGGGGTTAGTCCGGGTTGAGCGTTTTTGCCACGAGCGTAATGCGCATCTGCTGTTGATTTAACGCCATTCACATCGTATTTCAACATCACATTGTAGGGCGAAAAGACGGGAGCGCGTTTTCCGCCAAATTGCTGTGCATGCGCCCGAACTGCATTCATGATACGAACCGCACTGCCCTCTTCAGCATACGGATTTTGTGGAGAACGAAGCTCCTGACCGACATTTTCGTTGTCCATCAGTTTGATCGGCGCTTCAAGTAATACGCCATTTGCATCGGTGTGAATCAGGAATGGGCCAAATTCGTCACCGAACCACAAGGTGCCATCCGGCGCACGCTGCATCGATTCAATATCAAAATCAGCACCAGTTAAGATACGATCTTTGCTGAACTGATTGGTAATCGCAAAAGGAATCAATTTGTTGGGGTCTTTCAATTCAATGAATTTCTCGACCTTAATACTGCCATCGCCGCTGCTTGCCGTTTTGAAATTTGGTCGGATGGTGTATACGCGCAAATTGAAGTCGGCCGAGTTTTCTAAACTACCATAGCCGTTGTCAGACATCGCCAAGAAGCTGCCATCTGCATTTTTCAAAATGGCAGAAAAGCCCTGAACGGGCTGCTTGGCAAATGGCACAGCCTGTCCATTCGTGCTTGAACCACCCAAATATTGGCCAGAAAGAGGACCATCTGCAAACGTAGCGGCGGGCAAAACGGCACGGCCACTCAATTGAGGTGCTTGAGGCGCTGTTGTCTCTGGCGCAATAATTGGATTATCACTCCCTCCACACGCACTTAGCAGTAATGGCGCCGCGACTATCGCGGCCAACATAATACTTTTTTGTTTTGACATTGCTTTGACGCTCCCTTGTGAATACTGAATGCGCGATCTTATGGGAGTGTCATTACTGAAATATCTCGATAAAAAGACGTCAGCATGACATTTTTAATGCTGTTTTATGACTCAAGAATCAGAGCCTTTGATTTCTCTAAACATTTCAATTCGATCTAAGTGCAAACCCTAGTAGCGTCAAACTTGATCTTTTTTGCGCTGTTCAGCACTTCATTTCATGGAAAAATAACGCGCGCACAACAAAGCGGGGTCATTGATATTTTGCTTTCATTGAAAGCATACATTTGCTTTCTTATTGCTTAAAACCACAAAAAAACTAAGGCTTATTAATCGAAAAATTTTGCTTTATTCGATAAAAAACAAGCATTTAGCTCTGCATAACAGCAAAAATCTGCGACAATGCGCGATTAGCCCCGTTTGTGAACAGTATGAACCCCACTCATTCCCCGATTTATGACTTGCCTGCTGGCGTAAAGCCGCGCAAACCTGCCCCTTTCTTGCCGATGAGCCGCAAGGAAATGGATCAGCTCGGCTGGGATGAGTGCGACATCATCATCGTGACGGGCGACGCCTATATCGATCATCCAAGTTTTGGCATGGCACTGTTGGGGCGTTTGCTCGAAGCGCAGGGCTTCCGTGTTGGGATTATTTGCCAGCCCGATTGGCTGTCTGCCGATGCCTTTAAGCAACTCGGTAAACCACGACTGTATTTTGGCGTGACGTCGGGTAATATGGATTCGATGATCAACCGCTACACAGCTGATAAAAAACCGCGTTCAGACGACGCGTACACCGCAGGCGGGATGGCGGGCAATCGCCCAGATCGCGCCTTGAATGTGTACTGCCAACGCTGCCGCGAAGCGTATCCGGGCGTGCAAATTATGGCCGGCGGTATCGAAGCCAGCTTGCGCCGTATCGCACAGTACGACTACTGGAGCGACAAAATACGCCAATCGGCGCTAATCTATTCCAAAGCTGATATTTTGCTATTTGGTAACGCTGAACGCGCTTTGGTTGAGGTCACCCAGCGCGTTGCTGCGGGCGAAAAAATGAGCGAAATCCGCGATGTGCGCGGTACTGCTTTCTTAGCGCCAAAAGGCTGGTTGCCAGCGGGTTGGGTTGAGCTTGATTCATCGGTGGTCGATATTCCGGGCAAGGTTGAAGCGCACCCTAACCCGTATGCGATGGAAGACGAAAAGCAGCAAGCTGCAGCGGCCGATACGTCGAGTAATGATGTTAAAACAATCCAAATTGTTTCACGTGAAGCACGCCTTGCGGCGCGCCGCGAAGTGCGTGGCCGCACCGTGATTCGCATTCCATCGTTTGAAACGGTCACCCATGATCCGGTCAGCTACGCGCACGCTAGCCGTACTTTGCATTTGGAATCCAATCCGGGCAATGCACGTGCGCTGGTGCAGCAGCATGGCGAGCGCGATGTGTGGATGAATCCACCACCTATTCCGCTAGAAACCGCCGAAATGGATTACGCATTCGACCAATACTTTGCGCGTAACCCACACCCAAGTTATGGCGACCAAGTGATTCCAGCATGGGACATGATTCGTTTTTCGATCAATATTATGCGCGGCTGTTTTGGCGGCTGTACGTTTTGCTCGATTACTGAGCATGAAGGCCGCATCATCCAAAGCCGCTCGGAAGGCTCGGTGTTGCGCGAGATTGAAGAAATTCGCGATAAAACCGAAGGCTTTACTGGCCATATTTCCGACTTGGGTGGGCCAACCGCGAATATGTACCGTCTGGCCTGTAAAGACCCAAAAATCGAAAAATCATGCCGTCGCTTGAGCTGTGTCTATCCCGGCATTTGCGAAAATCTAAACACCGATCACAGCAGTTTGATTCAGCTGTATCGCAAAGCGCGCAAGATTCCGGGCGTGAAGAAAATCACCATCGGCTCAGGTTTGCGCTATGACTTGGCGGTAACTCAGCCCGAATATGTCAAAGAATTGGTCACGCATCATGTATCGGGTTATTTGAAAATTGCCCCTGAGCATACCGAAGAGGGGCCGCTCTCAAAAATGATGAAACCAGGCATCGGTACGTTTGAGAAATTCAAAGCGATGTTCGACAAATTCAGCGCAGAAGCGGGCAAAAAGCAGTATTTGATTCCCTACTTTATCGCCGCCCATCCGGGAACGTCGGATGAAGACATGCTGAACTTGGCGCTGTGGCTAAAGAAAAATGATTTCCGTCCCGACCAAGTGCAAGCGTTTACGCCAACGCCAATGGCGATGGCCACGACAATGTGGCATACCAAGCGCAATCCGCTCAAACGCATTCATCGCAGCTCGGAAAAAGTCGACATCATCAAGGACGAAAAACGCCGTAAAGCGCATAAAGCGTTCTTGCGTTATCACGATCCGAAAAACTGGGCGCTACTGCGCGAAACATTGCGCGAGATGGGTCGCGCCGATTTGATCGGTAATAGTCCGAAACATCTGATTCCGATGGAAACACCGGAAGAACGCGCCATGCAAGCGCCGCGTGGTAACGCCCGAGGTGGTGGTGGACCAGGCTCAGTCGGTAAAATACCTAACCGGAGTAATGGTCAGCGAAACACGACAAACAATGGCCAGCGGGCGATACCCCGTGGCAATGCCGCAGTGAAACCTACGGGTGGAAAACCCGTTGGCAAACCACTCAGCGCTCGCCCAACTGGTACCAAACCTGCGGCAACATTAAGCAAAAAACCGCGCCCGCGCTAAGATTTTCTTCTTGAAACTAAAAAAGGTCGGCAATCTGTGCCGACCTTTTTTATTATATAAAACTCAAAGAATTAATTGCGGCTAGGGCTAATTTTGAAAATCCGCCCCATCGGTTGGCTACTTTGCGGGCCAAACCAACGGTTATAAATAGCTAGAGCTTCCCCTGACGTTTCCATATCGACTAAAGCATTATTCACTGCCGCTTGTAGTGTTTTCTCATTTTTTGGCATGCCAACGCTCAAAATCTTTAAGTCCAAAGCAAACTCACTCACCTCAAATTGACCACGTTGCGCAGCAGGAATTTTACCCTGTGATGCCATCATGACTGGGCCATCGCCCAACATTCCATCGACAACACCAGCCGCAACAGCTTTGAGCATTTCGGGTGTGTCCTCAAACTCAGCCAATTTAGCCTTTGGAAATAATTTGCGCATTAATTTAGCTTCACTTGAGCCGGCAGGGACGGCAATATGACCAGTCGCTAAGTCTTTTTCATTTTTAAACAGGCCCTTTTTTGCCAATACGCGAGTATCCGTTACAAAATAGCCTGTGCTAAAAGCGACCTCTTTCTCGCGCTCAGTGGTGCGCGAGAAATCTGCAATGACGATATCGACTTTATTTTCTTTGAGCCAAGGAATTCGATTCTCAGACTCTAGGGTTTTAAAGATGGGTTTTACATTGAGCCGCTTGGCAATCCCAAGGGCGAAATCGATGTCATAGCCTGTTAAAGTACGTGTCTTTGCGTCCATCTGTGAAAATGGCGGCGAGGAGTCTTTGACCCCAATCACAATCTGGCCGTTGCTTTTAATTGCTTCTAGTGAGGCCGCTTGTGCAAATTGAAAAGCAAAGACAATTGCTAAGGCCGTGCCGATTCTAAACATGGTCATTCCTTGTCATAAATTGGGGCTATTCAGTTCACATAAGGCGGTATGAAACAGCTTGTTTTGGCGTGCTGTATGTCAACATAGTTTTTATATTGCCTATGTCAACAAAGACTTACGCACACTAAGCAATTATGCGAGCAGGATAACCTTATTCATTGAGGAATCAGATGGGAAAGCAAACCGTGACCATTTTTGCAGAAATGCTCAGCACGATACGCTAGCAAAAATATCGGTATGCGCATCCAGAAAATCGGCGGCGGCCCGTTTATCGGTAAACGTTTGTGGCGCGAGTAAATTGGCTTCGTGCAGAATACCAAGCAAATCCGCATCGTCAGTAAACGCCATTTTTTTACCAAACAACACCATCCATTCACCCGCAATATTCAAAATCCGCGCATGCAGTTTGGGTTCGTGGCTGCGCACTTGCGCCAGCGTATAGAGATTAATGCCATTAAATTGCAGAGTCATATTCAAGTCTTTCAAGCAATTAAAAAGATGCGATCAAAACCATCGCACGAAAAATGCATCTTGCCTTGCTGCTAGGTACTTGGCGAATTTAATTCATCCAATTGACTCATTTCCTTATCTAGGCACGTGTGTATTGATTCCACTGTCATCAGATGTTCATGCTTTTGTCGTTAGTCTGAAAAACTAAGCGCCTATCCTTGTCTGATTTTTAACGGGAACAATGCAATGAAAATCCGTGCTTCAGTCTTGGCGATGTTCGCTATACCTTTATTCTTGGCCGCGTGTGGCGGTTCATCACCAGAAGCGACTCCGGTTCCAACACCTACATCAGCACCAACACCAACACCGATCCCAGCCACACCGATTGAAGTGAAAATGTTGGGCATTAACGACTTTCATGGCAATCTCAAAGCAGACGGTACGCTGACCATCCCTGATCCTGCCGATCCAACTAAAACCATCAAAGTTGCCGCCGGTGGCAGCGAGTATCTGGCGACCTGGCTTAAAACACTGAAAGCCAAAAATCCAAACAACATCATCGTCTCTGCTGGCGATTTGATTGGTGCTAGCCCTTTGCTTTCAGCACTGTTTCACGATGAACCAACAATTGAAGCAATGAATGAAATGGGTTTAGAGCTCAATGCGGTCGGCAATCATGAGTTTGATGAAGGCAGTACCGAGTTGATGCGTATGCAAAATGGCGGCTGCCATCCGACTGATGGCTGCAAAACAGCCACGACCTTTGGCGGCGCTAAGTTTAAATTCTTGGCTGCCAATGTCGTTGATAGCAAAACCGGCAAAACGATTTTCCCTGAGTATCATGTGAAAGAATTTGGCGGCGTTAAAGTCGCGTTTATCGGGATGACCTTAAAAAATACGCCAGCGATTGTCACCCCATCAGGCGTAGCAGGGCTGACGTTCAAAGATGAAGCCGAGACTGTCAATGCTTTGGTACCCAAACTCAAAGCGCAAGGCATTGAATCGATTGTGGTGATCGTGCACGAAGGCGCCACGCAGTTGGGAGGTTTGAATGAATGTAAAGGCGTCTCAGGGGCGATTGTCGATATCGTGAAGCGCCTCGATCCCGCTGTCGACGCGATTGTGTCAGGCCATACCCACCAAGCCTACAACTGCCAAATCAATGGCAAACTGGTCACCAGCGCCAATCAATATGGCCGGATGATTTCAGAGATTGACCTTACTTTGGACCCGAAAACCCGCGACGTAATCAAATCTTCAGCAAAAAATATTGTTGTCACCAACGATGTGGCCAAAGATGCCGCGCAAACGGCCATTATTACTAAGTACGATGCCTTAGTAAAACCACTAGAAAATCGCGTGGTCGGCACGATTGCGGGAAGTTTGCTCAGAGCTGCTAATGCAGCGGGCGAGAGTACGCTTGGTGATGTGATTGCCGATGCACAATTAGCGGCGACCTCAGGCGCAACCGTGGGCGCAGCACAAATTGCGTTTATGAATCCGGGTGGCGTTCGCGCCGATTTGATCCCGGTGGCAGGGCAAGTGACTTATGGCCAACTGTTCACGACCCAACCTTTTGGCAATACCTTGGTCTCGATGACACTCACTGGCGCGCAAATCAAAGAGTTGCTCGAGCAACAATTTGCGGGCTACACCAATAATCAAACATCAAATCGGATTTTGCTGGTTTCCAATGGCTTTAGCTACAGCTGGGATTCAACACTAGCTGCGGGGCAAAAAGTCGATGCTGCCAATATCAAACTCAATGGCGTAGCGCTATCGAGCGTGATGAATTATCGCGTTACGGTAAATAACTATCTGGCCTCGGGCGGCGATTTATTCACGGTACTGACCAAGGGAACGAACATCCTCGGCGGCGCGCAAGACGTTGATGCGCTGGAAGCCTACATCAAAGCCACTCCTAACCTCGCTGTACCAACACTGAACCGTGTAGTGAAAATCAAGTAATCGCAGCTTTGCAATGCGCCAAATCGGCGTCTTTAAAACTCAATACACCTCAATCAAATTTGATTGAGGTGTATTTACTTGCAAGCAATATAAACAATGGCTCTGCTTGAAATACATACACCATAACTAATCAGACACGACATTAAAGCCCACGTGCACCGACAAAGAGTGAGACACTTGCCAAGCAAAAATACGCAAGAGCAAACTTAGCGAAAGAAGTTGGATTAGAATCACTCCGTATTCCAATTAGGCTGCAATCGGCCAACAGAAGACACATTAGTAAATTTGGCAGGGATATATGCTAGCTACAGATACAGAACAACAACTGAAAACAATGCTCTCTTTGGCTGGATTTAATTATGAATCTCCTGACATACTTTTGGGGTGGAAAGTATTTAAGGAGTTTGCAGCAATGCCGGTAGAAGGGGTTGATTCTGGAATACTCTGGCAAATAGGGTGCTATTCATTTACTGGAAAAAAACTGTGTCACTTAGATTTTGTTCGCCAATTTATATTTAAAGATGAGGATGGTGAGTATGACGGAATGGAGCAACTCCATTTTGAATTTACATGCCAGCCGACCAGTGAACTTTTAGAGCTTGAGCGTAATCATTGGTCATTTGACCACCAATCATTAACTGAATACTTCGCAACTGTTGAATGTTTTCCTGAGTTTGAAATTGCAAAACTCCATATTGGTTGGACTGCTACTGTTAGCCAAGAACCAGTGTAAAAATTTAGCTTCCGCTTTGAGTCGAGAACAGGCGGTAGTCGGCCAGAGCTACGCCTTTTCAAGCAGCTAAGTTCAATTTGCAAAACGAAAGTTCGGGGAATATAGAAATGAATGGAAGGCAAAAAATCTCAATTGCAGTGACAATAGCAATGGCAGTACTCATCCTAGTCACCGCTATTTCTTCTTCTAACTATTTTATATTAGTTGCATATCTGTTTGGCCTTACGTCCGCAGATAATATGAGCTGGCTCATAGGAAGATTTACACAAAAAAGCAGAGCTGAAAAATAACCGATTTCGTCTGCATTGGGTCGATTACAGCCGCTAAATTAGATAAAATAGATATCCAAGCGGTAAAAAAAGGAGCTCGAAAGCTCCTTTTTTTCATTCCATCATCAATTTAATTATTTCGCTGCAGCTGCACCACCAACGACTTCGAGGATTTCCCATTTGCCGTCTTTTACCGTGTAAACGGTGATTGCGCCGTCGTTGATGTCGCCTTTGGCATCAAATGAGATCGGGCCAGTCACGCCGTTGTGCTTCACTGCGGCTAGTTTTGGTAAGTATTTGGCTGGCTCGGTTGAGCCCGCTTCTTGCATCGCTTTCACCATTACGTGCACTGAATCGTAGCTGTACGGTGAGTACAATTGCACATCGGTACCAAATTTGGTTTTGTAGGTTTCAAGGAAGGCTTTGCCGCCGGCGAGCTGGTCTTTTGGTGTGCCTGGGCTAGTAGCAAACATGCCATCAGCATCGCCACCTGCCAGTTTGATAAACTCAGGCGTTTGCGCGCCGTCGCCACCCATCACTTTTGCCGTTACGCCGAGTTTTTTTGCTTGTTTTTTCAATGGCGCGGCTTGCGCATCCATACCGCCGTAGAAAATCAAATCCGGCTTGGCTGATTTAATGCTGGTCAACACTGCGTTAAAGTCGGTTTCTTGGTTATTGGTGAATTCACGTTTTACGATTTCTGCACCAGCGGCTTTAGCGGCGATTTCAAATTCATCGGCCAAGCCTTGGCCGTATGCTGTGCGGTCGTCAACAATCGCTATTTTTTTCGCACCCAATTTGTTCACGGCATATTGACCGAGCACTTTGCCTTGCTGCGCATCATTGGCCATCACGCGGAATGCAGTTTTAAAGCCTTGATTGGTGTAGGCCACGGCGGTTGCTGATGGAGAGATTTGCACGATGCCCGCATCTGAATAGATTTTTGACGCTGGAATCGTCGTGCCTGAATTCATATGGCCAATCACGCCTGCGACTTTGGCATCAACAAAACGCTGCGCCACATTGGTTGCCGTTTTTGGATCGCCTTGGTCATCTTCTGAAATCATCACCAACTTCATTTTTTTGCCAGCAATATCCACGCCGCCAGCTGCATTGATTTCGTCCATCGCTAATTGCACGCCATTTTCGATATCTTTACCGAAGTGCGCAGCAGGGCCGGTGAGTGCTGCGGCGTTACCGATTTTGATTACATCTGCGTTGTTGGCTGCTGAATCAACTACGGGTGCAGAAGCGGCCGTTTCAGTTGCTACGGGTGCTTGTTTGCCACACGCAGACAAACCGACGATGGCGGCAGCAATCAATGTATAAGAAGCGATTTTCATGTGAAGGATTTCCAAAGCAGATAAAACGGACAAAAATGCCAATGTATTTCAGCGAGTATTTGCATCATGCAGCAGCCCTCTGCTTTGGAGAACTAGGGTATTCCTGTAGCCAAGCGTTTTGGCTCAGGTACCAATTAGCCTACCAGCTCGGTTTGATTTCTTTGATTTTAGCCAGCACTTGGGTTGCGACTTGCTGGTGGTCTTGCAGATTGGGGTGCCACTGGCAGCCATTGAGTTGCATCGGGCTTAGTTCCAAATAATGCAGCCGTGTATTGCCAGCAGTATTGGCCTCAGTGACCAAACTTTTGACCAAAGGGCGTAGTTGATCATCCGGCCACAATTTAAGTGCAGTGAGAATAATCTGCGGCTGTTGATAACGCGCATTGAGCTGCGAAATCAATTGCCGGTAAGCCGCCAAAAAGTCTTGCTCTAATTGCTCGGCGTTGCGCTTTTCTCCGGCATTAATTTTGCTCGAAAAGTCATTCGTACCCAAACCAATCACGACCACTTGTGGCAGCCATTGCGCGTCGAGTTTGCTATTGGCATCGGTCTGCAATTGCCGTGGGTAAAAGGTGCGGAAGTTACGATCGGCTAAATTACCGCCCCAATTTCTGACCATGCCCATGCCCGACATTGCATTGACTTGCCATTGTGCATTTAATTCACGCGCGACTTTAATCGCAAAGCCTTGGCTGGCATCGGTGGTGGCGGCGATTTCACGCTCGCTGCATTCGCGTTGTGTGGATAAGTTGGCAAGTGCCGCAGTAAACGAATCACCAATAAATTCAATTTTGCGTTTCGGCGCTTCAGGTGCCGCTTGCCATTGACCGCCGTCAAGCACAAAACCATCCACTTGACCGACATAGTCTGGCGACTCATTTCGGCGAATCAAATCAATGCGGTGCGTGCCTGCGGGGAGGTTTTTAATCCAAACAGTGCGTTTGCCACTCGCAGGGCTAATTTGCTGAGCGGCTTTGCCATCAATTTCGACGACGTAATAACTGCGTTCATCGTTAAGCACGACACCAACCGATGTGCCGGTGAATTGCGCCGACAACATGCCACCCGGCCAGCTCGTTTGGTAGCGGCCGTCGTTATTCACCCAGCGCCCTGTCGCCAGAATCGGGTCAGCGGCCCAGCCCAATGGCGGCAATAGCATTCCTGCCAGCAAAATCCATTTCATGATGTTGTCCTCAAAAAATGCATCTTACTAACAAAATTTGATCTTTACGATGAAATGGCTCACGGCTCAAATGATTGCCTGTGTTCAATCAATAAAAAAGCCCCAACATGGTTGGGGCTCATTTGTAGACTATGCCGGTCACATAATTTGCAGCGTAAAATACTTGTACTGCATCTCTTTGTATTCGCCTGACTTAATCAGTTTATCCAGCGCTAAATTAAATTTAGCCTGCATTACCGTATCGTCTTTCGCTACGGCAATCGCCTCGCCACGGCCTAAGCGAGGGTCCGATTTAATAATATTGCCGACGTAATTATATTGCTCTGAATTGTTTGGATTGCGCAAAAATTCGCCAAAAACGGCGCTATCACCAAAAGCAAAATTGATTTCATTGCTTTGCAAACCAGCTAGCATGGCTTCGGCATCAGCATAACGCTTGATCGTTACTTTGCTGGCAAATTCTGTCTTGAGGTAATCATCAAACGTCGTCTTTTCTACGACACCAATCGTTTTGCCTTCCACGCGATCTTGTGTCACGACAGGAAACAAAAATTGCTCTTTTTTGCTGGCTAAATAAGCTGCTGGCACGCGTGCATATGGTTGGGTGAATTGCACTAATTTTTCACGTTCATCAGTAATCGACATCGTTGAGATAATCGCATCGGCTTGATCATTTTGTACCGCAGGAATTAAATCATCCCATTCGTAGCGGTTGATGCTGCATTTCACTGCCATTTCTCTGCACAGCGCATTGGCCAAATCGATATTAAAACCAACCAATTGATTGTCTTTGTTTAGATATTCAAAGGGCGGATATTTGCCTTCTAATGCAATTCGCAGCGTAGTTTGTGGCTCGGCAGCGGTACTGGCTACAGTGAGCTCAGTCGGTGTTTTTTTTGCTACGCCAAAATACCAAGCCGGTATAGCGGCCGCAGCAAGCGCAATAATGATCCATTTCTTCATAACATCGACATTGAGTGTTGACAAGATTGGCCGCATCATACGGACGAAACAAATGAATGGAATCAGGGGTTTCCCTGCGCATTAGGATTTACTGTTTTTTTGTGAGCTACACACTATTTTGCGGGTGTAAATTGCGTCAAAAGCGTCGTATTTCCACTCTTATGACATATCCCAAAGCGCGAAGTCAGTATTCTTAGCTATACTGTTTGGATTAGAAAATACTTGTGGAGGCTTAGATGTTTTTTGGCCAAAAAAAACTGATTGCCGATTTGCAAGAGCAAATTCGTCAACTACAAATTGAAAATAACCAAGTAAAAAAAGAAAACAGCAAACTCCAAAGTGATCAACAATTTCTAGCCAGCCTGCAAACGCAAGACAACGGCGATGGCAAATACTATCAATCTCTATTTCAATCAATGGCGCAGTTTGGCCAATCGCTCGCATCATCATCCCACTCGCTCGGTCACTTAACCGAGAAAATGAAAGAAGAACTCCGCAGTGCTACTGCACTATCGCGCCTTGCCAATGACAATAGCCAAGCGATTGCCGCTATGTCAGCCAGTCTGAACCAACTATCGAGCACCGCCGCGCAATCAGTGACCGAGGTTGATAAACTCGACCAACAATCCGATCAAATCAGCGGGATTGTGCAATTAATTAAAGAAATCGCCGATCAAACCAATTTATTGGCACTGAATGCCGCCATTGAAGCCGCGCGCGCTGGTGAGCAAGGTCGCGGTTTTGCTGTTGTTGCTGATGAAGTACGCAAACTAGCCGAGCGCACTAGTTCGGCCACCAAAGATATCAGTAAATTAGTCGGCGATATTCGCAGCGAAACGCAATCTGTCAAAACAACGATGAACGCGATGGCGCAAGAAACCGCGCAATTTAGCGCGATGGGTAGCAATGCTTCAATGGATATGGAACTACTGATTGAAGTCTCTGGCGAAATGAAAGAACTGGTGAACAAAAATATGCTCAGCACCTTTGTTGAGGTGAGCAAGTTGGATCACATTGCATTTAAATTCAATGTTTATGAAGGTGTTTCAGGGGCCAGCTCAGTGAGTAGTCAGGTCGTGAGCGATCCACACCAATGTCGCTTTGGTCGCTGGTACTATGAAGGCGAAGGTAAAACGCTCGCGGGTCATCTGTCGGCCTACCGTGAAATGGAAGCGCCGCACAATGAAATCCATCAAGCTGGTACTGCTGCACTCACGGCTTGGCAAGCAGGGCAAAAGTCGCAAGTCATTGACGCACTGAATCGCATGGAAAACACCAGCCAGAAGATGATAGGTATTTTGGACCGATTGGTGGATTGATTCGGGATTTGGCGGCACTTGGCCAGAAGCTGAATTTGCATTCATTTATGGATGCAAAATAGTTAACTGAAGTGCTGCTAAAAACCATCGGTATTCGTCGCAGCCAGAAAATAATGTCTCACTTCAAACACCACAATCACTTTAAAACAAAAAAAGCGATACATGCCTATCGCTTTCCATTTGTATGCTTTGCTTGTCGAAAATCATTCAAACTTCCAGAAAGTGAAGCTACGCGTTTTTGCCCGCAATGTCGAAAGCCAATGGAAATGCTCAGTCGAAAATTTGCTGCTCCTCCGGCAAGAAATAAAGTGCAGTGGAAAAAGGTTGAGTTTCTCGTTAGAAATGGTTTTCGTTTTTACTCTGTTTTCGAGACCATAGAAACAGGCGTGATGGAGGGTGTTAACTATCCATCAACATTTCAAGATGCATTAGTTTTTGTTGAAAAATACAAGTCCCAAGTTTGGCCACCAGAATCTGAATAAACACATAACCTCAAGACTGCTTTGTGTCGGGAGCCTCCGCTTTACCCATTGGATCAATGCTAGTAGCCATATCCGATAAGAATCCTTATATGGATCTGTTTTAGACTTATCGCATTTTGAACGCTTCTTGGTGGAAATGCGTTTTTGGCATTCCGGCCAAGCGCAGGTCACGCAGCAGGCTACTGGACAATCCTTGTGGCCCACAGAAGAAAATAGCGGGCCAAATGCCATTGTGTGCTTGTAAATTCAAGCGCTGCATATCGGGGCGGCCGTCCTGTTCGCTGCGGTGGATATGTAGCGTAATACTGGGCAAATGCTGGCAGAGTGCTTGTAGTTTTCGGCTGTAAACCGCGTCTTGCTCGTTTTTGACACAGTAATGCAATGTTGCGGTTGGGGCTTGTTCTGGTGAGGCTTTGAGCGCATCGAGCCAAGCTAAAAATGGCGTAATACCAATTCCGCCAGCAATCCAAACCTGCTCGGCCTCGTTCGGCATCGCAAAGCAACCATAAGGACCTTCGATGCTGACCGCGTCGCCCACGTTTAATAATTTGGGCAGTTGGCGGGTGTAGTCGCCCAATGCTTTGATTGAAACGCGCAGCGTATTTTCCTTGTTTGGCGCGCTGGCGATCGTAAATGGATGCGCTCCTTCAATTCCGTTAAATTTAAGGAAGGCAAACTGGCCGGCTTGGTGCTGCCACTGTCCTTTGATTTTGCATTCTAATTCGAGAATGTCGCCGATTTGATGTATTGAATGAATGCTTGCGCGATGCGTGCGCCGACGGCCAATTTGACCCGTGAGCGAGAGTAATGCACAAACAACGCCGATCAATGCAGTAGCACCGATAAGCCAGCCGAGTGGATTGCTCCAGTAGCTGACAGGAGACAGCACGACGGCATGTAGTGCCAAGACCACAAAAATCACTGCAAGTGCTTTATGTACATAGCGCCAGATTGAATAAGGAAAACGCTGCCATAGCGTAATCACCAGCATGATGCCCAGCAACCAGATCGACCATTCGGCCATGTCTTTGACAGGGCTACGCAGGAAATCGAGCCAAAACTCGACGCGTGCGCCACGTGGTGGCCGCTCGAAAAACTGTTTCAGCAGGCCGCCTGAAAGTTTGATTGCATAATGCAGCAAACCAAAGCTAATCGCTAAAATCCCCGCCCACTTATGAACGAGATACATGCGGTCAAGTCCGCCAAACGATTTCTCTAGCCACACGGGGCGGACTGCCAGCAGCATAATTAGCCCCATTAATTCAAATGACAAAATGCCGCTTAAGTTAATCGCTTCGTTACGCAACCACCAGATGTTTATGACTTCTGGTGGATTGACGGTGATACCCCACGCAAGCAGACACAATGCTAGAAATGCCGTCAGGATTTTCATGATATTTATCCAAGACTCAATCGTTTCAGCATAGGCCTGCAAACTTAAGTCAGGATTAAGCAGTCTCAAACTGGCCGCAATTTCTTGTTGGTATTAATGACAAAAACGCTAGACGAAAAAAAGCCACTCACTGATCCGTAGTGAGTGGCGATTGATTTGGTGCGTGGTTTAGGCGGCTAGTAAAGCCAAGGCCCACATTGCGGCCAAATTCACCAAGCAGACTAATTGCGCGGCGCTACCGAGGTCTTTGGCGCGTTTGGCTAAATCGTGCTTGGCCAGTGAAGTGTGATCGACTGCAGCTTCGATGGCGGAGTTAAGCAATTCAACAATCATGCTCGCCAAATGGCTAGCAATCACCACCGCGTGCGCCCATGGGGGCATGGGCAAAAATAGCGATAACGGTATGCCCACAATCGCCAGCAAGGTCACTTGGCGAAATGCGGCTTCGTTCACCCAGCCAGCCGACAAGCCATCGAGTGAATAACCGAGTGCATTGAGCACTCGTTTAACGCCGGTTTTACCTTTAAAAGGACTTTCAGTCACAGATCGTGCTCCGTTTAGCTGGTCGTTGAAAAAGGTAGCGAGAGGCTCGAAGGCAAGGCAAAAAATGACGAAAAACCGCAGTTTACACAGAGTAAACGAGGATTTTGAGGCATTTTTTAACGATGAATTCGAGTCTCGCAGTAGTTTTTCAATCGCCAGTTAGGTTTCAAAAACATCGGCATAACAAACATAACTCGTAATTAGCGCCACCGGCAGTGCGACAATCAGGCCCAAGAGCATCGGCAACATGGCGAGGATCAGGAGCGCCGCACCAATCAGCGACATCACTAAAATCGGCTGCCAATTGCGCCAAAATGCTAAAAATGACAATTTCATCGCCTCGCCCGCCTTCATGCCTTGCAGCATGACCAAGGTCGGGGCGTAAAAATACGTGCTGTAGACCACGGAAAATGCCGCGACAACTAAAATCATCACCGGCCAAATTGAGCCTAATTGGGCAAAGGTTTCGACATTTTTATCGATAGTCAAAAAGCCCAGATAAGCTGCGCCCGCCAGCAAGGCAGCCATCAGTACTACCACCAGCATCGTGCCAAACATATACAAGACGCCGACTTTGAGTAACTCGGTAAAGCGCAGTTGAAAACCTGCAAATAGATCAACTAATAATGGCGTTTCGCCACGGGATTGTTTCTGCGCTGAAAACATCAAACCGCCCAAAAACACCGGGCCAAGCAAAGTCGAAAGTAAACCGCCCACCAAGGGCAGAAGCGACATCCCTAGCATGGCCAAGATAAATATGCCGCAAATCCCCAGCCACGCTGTTGGCGATTGTTTGAATAGCTGAAATGCGCTTACGATCCACTGCCAGCCCTGCATCGGTGGAATTTGGCGTGGTTCTACGCTGACATCAATGACGCTGTCTTGGTCTAGCATGGTTTCCCTAGTTTAAATCGATGAATACCCGAATCGTAGCTGACTTTTGACCAAGTCTGCCAATCATCATGCGGCAGCTAGATGAAATCCATGTGAAAAAGCCGCTGAAACCAGCGGCTCAGGCGGTAGACAACGTGGAAAACAACACTAATCAAGTCTCGGCAAAGCCGAGCCTAGTCAGTCAGGCTTTGAATTTGCCGCCTTGATGTTTTATTCCCACCCCTCCCGTCCCCTCCTTGAGGGGAGCCTCGCTTTGCGAGTGGAGCTTGTCTTCAATCTGAGTCGCTGAAATCAGCGGCTTTTGGGTATGCAAACGATGTTGAATTTAAGCAATACACGCCAAGGCTTGGCGAGAAATCATTAATTCTTCATTCGTTGGAATCACATACACGGCGATTTTACTATCGGCCAGAGAAATACGGCGTGGTTCACTTGAACGTACCGCATTCGCTGCTTCATCCAAGTCAACGCCTAACCAGCGCAATTGATGGCAAACCGCTTGGCGCGTGTGCGCGTCGTTTTCGCCAATCCCTGCGGTAAACACCAGTGCATCGATGCCGCCCAAGGTCGCCGCCAAAGAGGCTGCTTCACGCACAACGCTATTGGCAAAATAATCCACAGCCATTTTTGCACGGGGCGAGTCAGAGCTTTCTAAGTCACGCATATCGCTTGAGAAGCCAGACAAACCGAGTAGGCCAGATTCTTTGTAGAGCAAGGTTTCGATTTGTTTCGCGTCCATTTTGAGGTGATTCATCAAATGCAGAATCACGCCACCATCGATACGGCCGCAACGCGTGCCCATTGGCAAGCCGTCGAGCGCGGTGAAACCCATCGTGGTTGATTGGCAAACGCCACCGAGCAAACCGGCCATTGACGAGCCATTACCCAAATGCGCCACAACGGTACGGCCTTCGGCGGCTTTGGTGTCGATCGTTGGCAATACGCTGGCGATGTATTCATAAGACAAACCGTGGAAACCATAGCGGCGAATGCCTTCTTTTTGCGCAAATTCATACGGCAATGCAAAGAGTTGATTCAATTCAGGCTGAGTCGTATGGAAGGCCGTATCAAAACACGCCACTTGCGGCACGTTTGGCAGCAAATCTTGCAAAATTTTGATTGGCGTAATGTTGTGCGGTTCGTGCAATGGCGCGAGTGGAATCAGCGCTTCCAAACCTTTGATGACGTCTTCAGTCACCAAAACAGGTTTCGAATAAGTCGTACCGCCATGTACCACGCGATGGCCGATGACGGCGATGCTGCGGCCGGCAATGCGCGTTTGCAACCATTCCAGCATAAAGCGAAGTGCATAGTCGTGCGTTTTAGGCGCGTCGGCAGGTAAAGTTTCATTGGCGACTTTATTGTCGTCAGCATCTTTAGCGCTAAATTTTGGCTCTACATACAAGCCTTCCATTTGGCCTTTGAACAGAACGACCGGATCGGTTTTACTGGTTTCAAACAATGAAAACTTGATACTCGAAGAACCGGCGTTAATCACTAAAACTAAATCACTCATTATTCACTCCAAATAAAACCATTGTCGTTAGGTATTGCGCTGCAAGCATCACAAATCAATACCAAGAAAGGAATACATCACTTCATTGCATTAGCGACCAAGACCATCACCGCAGCCGAAGCCAAACGGGTTTGAATATCATCGGCGCGGCTGGTTAAAACAATCGGCACTCTGGCGCCGAGTACGATCCCCGCCGAATCCGCACCCGCAAAATAGCTCATTTGCTTGGCCAGCATATTGCCGGACTCAATATCGGGCACCACCAAAATGTCCGCCTGCCCCGCCACCGGCGACACAATTTTCTTCATTTTAGCGGCAGTCATTGAA
Source organism: Deefgea tanakiae (assembly GCF_019665765.1). Lineage (GTDB taxonomy): Bacteria > Pseudomonadota > Gammaproteobacteria > Burkholderiales > Chitinibacteraceae > Deefgea > Deefgea tanakiae. Next base: position 3,080,689 of record NZ_CP081150.1, on the reverse strand, counting down.
ATTGCATTGTCGAAAGCCAAAGGTCCATCAAGTAATGCACCGGTAATTTGCCCACGATCGGCCATTTTGCACAGCAGCGCGGCATCCAGCGTCGATGGCATTTTTTCGTAAACGGTTTCCACCGCCGACAAAATCGCCACTTTCGGGCAGGCGATGCCTAAAATATGCGCCAAATTAATCGCGTTCTGCGTGATATCGACTTTAGCCGCCAAATCCGGTGCGATATTGATCGCTGCATCGGTCACTAAAAGCGGCCGCGCATATGCAGGCACATCCATCACAAACACATGGCTCAAACGCCGCCCAGTGCGCAAACCGGTTTTGGAGCAAGTCACCGCCGACATCATTTCATCGGTATGCAAACTGCCCTTCATCAGCGCCGCCGCCTCACCCGAACGGCATAAAGCTACAGCTAACGCCGCAGAATCGTGGCTATGCGCGGTGTCGACAATCCGAGTATTCCCTAGCTCAACGTTTTCCTGCTGCGCCAAAGCGCGAATTTTGGCTTCTGGCCCGACTAAAATCGGCACGATCAATTTGGCTGCCGCCGCTGCCATCGCTCCTAATAAGGATTCCCGATCACAGGGATGCACCACCGCGGTAACCACAGCCGGCAGCAAATCAGTTTGCTGGCGCAGTTTGGCAAACACTTGCGGGCTACGCAAAGTAAATTGTGGTACTTCTTCGTAGTGACTAATACATTTTTCCGTCGGCGCGGTCACGGTGACGTTGCCAGAAACCAGCAATTCACCGCGTTGATTGTGGCAAGTGGCCGCCAAGATGACTTCATTGTGCTGCCCACATTTATGCGTCACCGTCAGCGCAATTTGCAGCACATCGCCTTGTCGAACATCGCCATGTGCATGCAGCGCTTGCTCTTTCAAAATCGCGCCATGACCGGGAAAGGAATTAATACACGCCGAGGTGATAAACAAAAATACGCCAATCGCCGGCGCCGCCTCGATGCCCTCGCAGGAATACGAGCCCGCCAGCATCGTAAATAAGGCAAAATCGCTAGAACGAACTAAATGTTCACGCTGATAATTCATCCCCAGCGTAATATCATTAAACAGAATATTTTCGATGCTCATCACGCGTACCCTCGGTAGTGGGAAAGTCGTATTGCTGCAGCGCACAATCTAGCAGCATTATAGGCGCGTGAATATGACAAAACTTGGTTAATATCAAGCCTGCTTGGGTCTTTGTGAAAAATGAATAAAAATTTTACGACGCATCTCATCTGCGCCCCCGACTTGCCGCATACCGTTGCGGTGGCATTGTTTCACGTGGAACCAGGCCAAACCGTGCCACGCGATACGCTGTTGCTGACCTTGGAATGCAAAGGCAAAACATGGCCGATCTTGGCGCCCGAGTCGGGTGAAATCAGCAGCTTCATGGTGGAGATGGATGAGGAAATTAACACCGGTGATTTATTGCTGTTAATGGAAGTCGAAGAAGCCCCGACAGGCTTTTTAGAGATTGCTCCGGAACCGTCAGCGCAACAGATTGCACCAACGCCAATTCGCCCTTTACCGAGCAGCAGCGCACTAAAAATCACCCCCGCCGCCGCTCAGCTTGCCGCTCGATTGGGCGTTGATGTCAGCACAGTGGCCGCAAATGGTTTAACGGGTGAAATTGGTGAGCGTGAAGTCGAGCAATATGTGCGCGACATCTTGCTGCGCTGGCAGCAATTGAAGCAGTGGATTAATGAATAATGGTTTTCCACAAAACGTAATTTCGTCTGTCTAATCTCCATGGATTTAACATGCTCGATCGTGCCGTCGAACTCGCCCAATTAGCGGGCCACGCCCTGCTCTCTCGTTTCGGTCAAACACAAACCATCAGCAATAAGGGCGACATCAGTAATATTGTCACCGCCGCAGATACGTTTGCTGAGCAAATGATTGTCGCCGGTTTGCGCCAGCGATTTCCGAAACATTCGATTATTTCAGAAGAACTTGGCAGCGATTTGCGGCCATCAGATTACACCTGGGTGGTCGATCCGCTTGATGGCACCTCCAATTACGCGGCAGGAATTCCTTGGTTTGGCGTCTTGATCGCGTTATTTCGCGGTACCGAGCCGATTTTGGCGGTGCTGCATACGCCAGCGACTGGTGATTTGTATCTGGCGGAAAAAGGCAGCGGCGCTGAACGCAACGGACAACGAATTCATGTCAGCCTTGAAGCTGAGTTGCGAAACGTGCTGTGGGCCTATGGTATGGATGCGCAGATCAATGATATAGCCGCTGAGCGCGATATACGTCTGCTAACGACTTTGCTGCAACGCGTGCGCAATGTGCGCGCGACCAATAGTTTGATCGACGCGGCCTATACAGCCGATGGGCGCTTGGGCGGCATGCTCAACCAAAGCACCCGCCTCTGGGACATCGCCGCACCGATGTTGCTGATTCAAGAAGCGGGTGGACTCTACACCGCCAGCAATGGCGCACCGTTGAAACTGAATCTATCCGCCAGCGCACCAGAGCAAATCTATTCTGTTCTGGCTGGCGCACCGATGTTGCATGGCGCGGTGGCGGAGTTGGTGACAAAATGTGCTGTTTAAATTGAAGCCTCGGTGTTCTATTCAGCATGGTTGCGCTAATGCCGCGCGGCACTTACTTTCTTTGCTTCGCCAAAGAAAGTAAGCAAAGAAAAGCGACCCTGTATCTGCGCGGGCTACGCCCGTGCCCTCGCTGTGGACAATCGGCAAGGCGGCGGGTTTTAACAAAACAGAACCCGCCGAACCCCCCTTGCCGCTTGTTCCTCACTCGGCGCGATACAAGGGATCTGGCGAGGCTCAACGAGGTTTGTTCTTGTTTCGATATATGGGTCAGCTAAGCATTGTAAATAAAGTGCTGCAATACAATACATCGACTGTGATTTTTTATGCAATTACTAGTGGAGCATACCTGCGAAATCAACACCACGATGCTGTGCGATGTGCTGATAAGATCAAACGCAAGATGACCTCACCAAAATACCCTAAATTCAATAGGCATCCATCAAACCTTTATTTAAGCGAACATTCATGTTGCCAATACCTGCACGACCGATCATCAAGAAAACGGTTTATGAACTCCTACAGCAAACAGCTCTTAATGTAAGTAACTGGTCCATCAAACAAAATGGCGACCAAATAGAGAATCCCAAGAACAATATCGGTCGGAATACGATGTGGTCGTTTGTAGGCGAGCCATCTGAACCGATTGTTCTGTGCATCTGGTATAAAGATGTCGATTGGAGTGCAACGCCCCCAATTTATAAGGGTAATGAGCGCACTTTTCAGGCACAGTTAAATGACCTTAATACTCGTAAAGGCAATAACGGTATAAGCCGCCTAACCGTCAAATTACAACGTTCTAGTGCATTTCATCAGGCCATTTATCAAGCATATAAAAATACATGCTGCGTACGGTTAATATTGGTTGATGGTGAGCAGATTGACATAGAAGATGCCGCAGACGAAGCGTCAAAAGTAACCGCCCGAATTCTTGACTCAGAGACTTGGTACGTTCACGAAATGAATAGCGATAATGGCGACTACACCATCGCTCGCGGTGTATTACCCCCGCCAAGACCAAGTGAACAGCTAAAAGAGGAGCTTACGGATCCGCTCAATGATCCGGCTTTCCAGACTTATCTAGCAACGCTTTCCGACACAGAACGAGATGCGATGGTCAAGACTCGGGTTTGCCAAGGCAAATTTAGAGATAGATTGATTGAACGATGGAAAACGTGTTCAGTCACTGGTTGCGGTATCACAGAGATTTTGATTGCCAGTCACATCAGACCTTGGAGCAAATGCGAAACCGCTGAACAGCGCCTGAGTCCTGCAAATGGATTGTTGCTTGTGCCCAATTTAGATAAGCTCTTTGACTCTGGTTTTATCAGCTTTGACGATAACTATCGTATTATTTTCAGCTCGAGATTAAAGCTGGACTTCGCTCTTCAGTTGTCAGTCAATCAAAACATGCGTCTACGCAAAAATAATCATGTTGATATGCTCCCCTACTTACAATGGCACCGTGAGCATGTACTACTAAAATAACCTTTTACTGCGGGTTAGGTTTATCAACCCGCGCGGATTGCAATTTGTAATGCTGGAGTCGGATTGGCGGGTTACGCCCAAAGGCTAATCCGCACTACGATATTGATGTATTTGATTGTAGCCTTTTATTCATAATGCTTAGGTAGCAATACATCGACTAAAGAATAAATCTCGTTGATCTGCGCTAGATCCCTTGTATCAAGCCGAGCGAGGAACAAGCGGCAAGGAGGTTTCGGCGGGGTCTGTTTTGTTAAACCCCGCCGCCTTGCCGATTGTCCGCAGCGAGGGCATCCGGCGTAGCCGGACGCAGATACAGGGCGGCCTTCTTTTGCTGACTTTTCTTGGCCGTCCAAGAAAAGTCAGTGCCGCGCGGCACTAGCGCGACAATCGCGATTAGAATGTTGAGGCTTCAAATTAATCGCAGCGCTTTCATCAATACAAATTTTAATTAATTAAGTAGGTATACGAATGTAGTCATTGATCAAAAATGTCTCCATCCATATACCCATTAAATCAAGGTAAACATAATGACCAGTCGTAATGAACAACTCTTTGAATCTGCCAAAAAACACATCCCCGGCGGGGTGAATTCTCCGGTGCGGGCTTTTGGCTCGGTCGGTGGTACGCCGCGCTTTTTTAAGAAAGGCGTTGGCGCTTATGTTTGGGATGCCGATGATAAGAAATACATCGACTACGTTGGCTCTTGGGGCCCGTTGATTCTTGGCCACGCGCACCCTGCGGTGATTGATGCGGTGGTCAATACCGCCAGAAACGGCATGAGTTTTGGCGCGCCGACTGAGGGCGAAGTCGAATTGGCTGACTTGCTATGCCAAATGTTGCCATCACTGGAGCAAGTTCGTCTCGTTTCCAGCGGTACCGAAGCGACAATGAGCGCAATTCGTCTCGCGCGCGGCTTTACGGGCCGCGATAAATTGGTCAAATTCGAAGGCTGCTACCACGGCCACGCTGATAGCTTGCTGGTGAAAGCGGGTTCTGGTTTGTTGACGTTTGGCAACCCCTCTTCAGCTGGCGTTCCGGCGGCGGTTGCGGCCGACACGATTGTGTTGCCATATAACGATGTTGCCGCGCTAGAGGCGCTATTTGCAGATAACGGTGGCGAAATTGCTGCGATCATCGTCGAACCGATTGCTGGAAATATGAATATGGTGCTGCCAAGTGCCGAGTTTGTTGCCGCGATGCGTAATCTCACTACGCAGCATGGCGCGGTGCTGATTTACGATGAAGTGATGACTGGGTTTCGCGTTGGGTTGCAATGCACGCAAGGCCTGCATGGTATTACCCCAGATTTGACTTGCTTGGGTAAAGTCGTGGGTGGCGGAATGCCGCTCGCGGCCTTTGGCGGGCGTGCCGATATCATGGCGTTTTTGGCGCCACTTGGCCCTGTGTATCAGGCTGGCACTTTATCGGGAAATCCGGTGGCTGTTTCTGCAGGATTGGCGACGTTAGCCGAAATTAGCAAGCCTGGCTTCTTTGAGAGCTTAAGCGCACAAACGGCGAAATTTGTCGCGGGATTGAATGAGATCGGCGCAGATCACGGATTATGTGCGCAGTCGGTCGGCGGTATGTTTGGCGTGTATTTCGCCGAAGTTGTGCCAACGTCATTTGCTGATGTAATGGCTTCTGATCGCACTCGTTTTAATGCGTTTTTCCATGCGATGCTGGATCTCGGTGTTTATTTGGCGCCATCGGCATTTGAGGCTGGCTTTGTGTCGGCCGCGCATAGCGATGCTGATATTGCTGCGACTTTGGCAGCGGCTAAGTTGGCTTTGGCACAATGCTAAACGGTGCGGCGGTAGACGCAGCCATCACGCCATTGGCGGTGCAATTTGAAGGTCAGCAGCTCGTTGGTAGCGCCCATCTGCCAGCTGGCGCGCAGCACGCGGTGCTGATGCTGCATGGCTTTACTGGCAATCGAATTGAATTTACTTACTTTTTCGTGATGCTGTCGCGCATTCTGGCTGCGCGGGGTATTGCGGTGTTTCGCTTTGATTTTCTGGGTTGTGGCGAAAGTGATGGTGAGTTTGCTGATTTAACCTTGGCCAGCCAAGTGGCGCAGACGCAGCATTTGCTGGCGAATTTGGCGCAAACTTATCCACACTATACGCGGCATTTAATGGGCTTTAGTATGGGGGGTATGGTTGCACTGCAAGCGGCTATGAATGCGCCTGATGATATACACTCAATCTCATTACTTGCCCCCGCAGCGAATATGGCGCAATTGGTCGAGAGTATCGCAGTGGCTAATCCTGCTGCGCCACGTGCTGATTGTGTGGACTTTTTGGCGCTGGAAATTAGCCAAGCTTTTCGCGATGAGCTGGCACAATTTGCGCCCTTTTCGGGCTTGGCAACGCTCAGTCTACCCACGCTGATTGTGCATGGCGAGGCTGATTTAGCCGTGCCAGTGGCGGTCGGCGAGCAAGTCGCCGCGTGTTTGCCAAGTGCGATATTTGAAGCTTGGCCAGAAGCGGATCACGCTTTTTCACGCGTTGAGCATCGCCAGCGGCTTGGTGAGCGTTTGGCGGATTTTGTGTTGAGCCAGTGATGTACGATTAAGCATGCCGTTGCATGGCATAAAAAAAGCCCGATTTCTAGAAACCGGGCTTTTTGCTTTGTTTGCTAATTTTATTTGCCGTAGCAAGCTTTCAGTTGCGCGTAGTCGTAGAAATAACTATTAGCCGCTAGTTTGGCGCTATCGCATTTGGCCATAAAGTCGGTTTCTTTTTCGTTGTACAGCATTTTAACAATCACTTTACCTGCCGCATTGCGATAAACATCCCATTGCATATTGGCGGCCATTGGCGAGACATAATCACCGCGCCATGGATTGTTTTTGTAGCTAAAGGTTTCGGCCTTAGGCACTTGTTGCATTACCTTTTTCAGACCCATGCGTGATGCAAATGGGGCGACGATTTCGGCGTGGGCAAAACGCAACTTAGCCGCATTGCCCAGATTGTTGGCTGCAATTGCATCCATTTCTTTGAAGAAGTCATCAAACAACATTTGCGACATCTTGTACGTCACATCTCCTTTTTCAGTCATGCCTGGACCTTTGTCGTAAAAGTCAGAAGCATCATTGAGTTCAGCAAAGAAGCGCGCTTGTTCGGCAGGCATATAGCGAGAGAAATCAACGCCCGCTTCAGTGCGCATCGCTGGTGCAATGACATACAACTCATACAACAAAGACGCAGCATCGGCGGTTGATGCAATCTTCGTTTCACCATCACCGCTCAGTGTCGTTGGTGCAGTGCATTTGCCATCTGCACTGCTGAACGTGAATGAGCCTGTGTTGGCAAAGCTATAGCTACCATTTTCGACTTTATCCACAAAGGCTTTGCTGAATAGGCGCTCTAATATCTGACGGCCTTTGGCCTTTGCTTCTGCGGTATTAAACAAGCCTTCTTGTTTTGCGATCAAATCAGCGTCTTTTTTGAAGGCTTGATAGGCAAGGCTGGCTTGATAAGTCGCATAAAATGGGCTGTCGACGTTACTCACGAGATCCGTCTTGGCGACGAGTTTATGGAAATACAATTGGAAACGATCGGTACCCGCTGCTTGTGGAACGGCAGTGCCTTTATCTGGGAATGGACCCGGTGCAGCAGGATAGCTGAGTAAGTTACTGAGTTTAGGCTGAGTTGTTTTTAGTGATTGTGCAAAGAAATTGCCACTGTCTACCGCACGGTCAACGCCAGAAGTTACCACTTGAACTTTACGTGCTGCTGTTGCGTCATCTGCGACTTGCTTCCAGAAATCAGGCATACGGTTAAGCATACGTACGGCAAGTTGCTTATGCTCATTAATGCCGACTTGGGTTAGGTTGCCATAACCCGGTTGAGTGATACCCTCAACGCCACAGCCAAGCAAGAAATTGGCTTTCATGATTTTGAGTGTGTCTTCGCCGAGTTTTTCACCCAATGGCGTGAGCGCCCCTTCTGCTTTGGCCTTACTCCACATATTGTGAATCGCCAAATCGTATTTCAGACTCGACAGGCCACGTGAACCATGGCGGGCAAGCATTTGAGTGTAAACCGGTGTAAACCCAGCGGGTGCTTTTTCATAGCTGCTTGGGTCTTGCTGTGGGCGATAGGGCGATTTGGTTTGGTAATAACGATCGGTCATCGTCATGGCAGCCAAAATGGCTTTCGGGTCTGCACTGCTGCCTGCTAGGGCTAGATTTTCGCGAATGCGTTTGATGCCATCATCAGATGCGTTTTTTAATGCTGCAGCAACAACGGCGTCTTTTTCGATATTAAAGTCGCTGAGTAATTGTTCACGCGTTACACCCACGGCAATCGCCACTTTTGCTTTGGCATCGGCAAAAGACAAAGCATTGTTTTCCATTTCTGCCACGATAGAGCTTGAGTGCAGGCTAACGGTTGATGTTGCTTCTTTCGGTGCTCGCAAGACAATTCGGGAGGTGACTTTGGATTCCGTGTTGGTGGTAGGATCAAATTCCGTCGCATCAGTGCCGATCTCTGCCGTAATTGAGGCGTTGCTACCTGCCAATGAAAACTGGCCATTTTTATCGCTACGAGTGCTCACTTCGTTTTCATCACAACGCGCATTATTGTTGCTATCTAGGCAGACTTTGGCGTTACGGAAGTAGCTACCCAGCACTTTGCCAGTGATTACTTGTGGCGTTGCAGTAGGCGCCGCTGTAGGCGCGGGCGTGACTGATAGTACAGAGTCGCTACTGCCACCACAGGCAGATAACAGTAGAGCGATAGCACAGGCACTGCTCGGTAGCAGTGAATGGCGCGATGATTTGAGGCGATCACGAAGCAACATGATGAAACCATTGTAATTTAAGGGAGGGCAAATCTTACGAGTTGTGCGTTACCTTATGATGACGATAATATTAAATTGTAAGGATCAGGTGTCAGCAATGCGCCAACTTGGCAACGATGCAATGAAGTGGCTTTGTTGGGTTGCAGATTGTGCAAGCTTGACTGTTGCTGCGTGAATGTGGCGATTGCAGGGGGAATCTAGGCTATAACGAATGATAAAAAAAAGGGGCACGTAATGAGCGAAACTAAATTAAAGCGTACCAGCTGGCGGGGGGCGATTTTGCTGGAAGGCACTGAGCCCTTGATGGTGAAAGTAACGCAAGCGAGTGAAAGTCAGCTTGAGCTAACCTCCCCTACCGCCTTGCCAACCAATGTGGTGATGCGTTTTTATCTGGATGTACTTGATACTTCGCGCAAAAGCCATGAGTACATCCCGATGAAAGTCAAAGTGATGGAGTCAATTCTGGTGGCCAGTGCGCATATTTTTCGTAGCAAACTAAAAATAAGCCAGATTGATGACAAGCCTTTGACGATGTTGAAAACTGCGCTTGATGCAATCAATTAGCCGATATTACGACCAATTGATTGCTTTTGATGAGTTTTAGCGTAAATTTTTCGCGATGAATTGCCCAATCAGTTGAATTTCTGGCAAGCAAACCGAGTGTTGAATCGGGTAAGTATGCCAATCCACCGCCACCCCCAGATTTGTTACATATTCTTTAGCGCTTTGTCCCAATGAAATCCCGACTACTGGATCGTGGCTGCCGTGTGCTGCCAAAAGCGGTGTTGCTTGATTGACGGCGATGCTGTCTGCTGTGAGCAAAGACTCTGCGGGTAAGTAAGTCGACAAAGCCACAATCCCAGCTAGCTTTTCTGGATGCGTTAAACCTGCGGTATAGGCAATCGCGCCGCCTTGGGAAAAGCCTGCCAGCACGATACGGTCGCTTGGGATGCCTTTGGCGTTTTCAGCTGCGATTAAATCGCGGATCGATTGCATCGATTGCTGCACACCGGCGATATCGGCTTGGCGGCTAATCTGGTCGAAATGCACGATGTCATACCAAGCACGCATCACATAGCCGTTATTGCACGTGATCGGCATCATCGGCGCATGTGGAAAAATAAACCGCACCGCCAAATCATCGGGCAAGCCCAATTCCGGCACGATGCCCGCAAAATCATTGCCATCCGCACCCAAGCCATGCAGCCAGATGACCGAAGCGGTCGGGTTCGGAGCGGTTTCGAGGGTGACGCAAGGCAATGCACTCATGATGGATTCTCGTATTAGACAATGAATAATTTTTTCAGACCGCCATGCTAACAAAAACTGATGATTTTACTAGCGTGGGCAGGTGTGAAAATGAGTGGTTTAGGGGTATTTGAATGTGGCTTATTATTAATATAGCTTGTTGCAATATACCCCGACCAAATAAAAACGCCCTCTCTGTGAGAAGGCGTTTTTTGGTGTTCAATCAGCTTATTCAGCTTTCAAATCAGCCAACATCGTTTGCAATTCGCCGCTGGCGTAGAGTTCTTTCATGATGTCCGAACCGCCAACAAATTCGCCCTTGATGTAGAGCTGTGGAATTGTTGGCCAGTTGGCGAATTCTTTGATGCCTTGGCGAATGTCTTGGTCAGCCAATACGTTCACTGCAGCAAAATTCACGCCACAGTTTTTCAGGATTTGCACTGCGCCTGATGAGAAACCGCATTGTGGGAATGAAGGCGTGCCTTTCATGTACAACACCACAGCGTTTTCGGTTACTTGTTGGCGAATTGTGTCTTGGATGCTCATGATGATGCTCACAAAGGTTGATAGATTTAGTCGGGTATTGTAAGCCGATGCTGAACAGGCGGCAAGTGGAACACCGCCCGAATCCGGCTTTGATATTTGCCGTTTATCACATATAAAAATAAGGAACTCATTCAATAGATGACCCCAATCATGATGAATTGGCAGCAACATGGCGCGTACAGTTTGGATTGGCAAGGCGATGTACTGGTGGCTCAGTATGTGGGCGCGTGGAATGAAGTTGCGGCTAAAGCGATGCATGAAGAAGCCGCCGCGCTGTGGCTGCCGCGCCAAGGTAAACCGTGGGCTTTATTGAGCGACGCTCGAACTTGGGAAGGCGGCACGCCGGAAACATTTGAAATCTGGTGGCAGTTTTTTGCGGATGGTGTCGCACATGGCATGCAGGCGGTCACGGATGTTTTGCCGTCCCATTTTCATACCTTGATGGTGCGCTCTTTGGCTGAGCGAGCCAGCCAATTAACGACGTATAAAAATAGCCAAACGATGGACGAGGCCTACGCTTGGCTTGCCGAGCAAGGTTTTAAAACGGCTTAAGCACCGCGCCAAACCCCGCCACTCACCCTATCGTTGTCGCCTAAGTCTCGCCAGGTTTGGACTTCTGTATATCCAGCAGTTTGCAAAATTTCGCGGCAAGCGGCGCCTTGATCCCAACCGTGTTCGAGCAGTAACCATGCGCCGGCGACGAGATGGTGTTTGGCTTGGCTGATGATGCAGCTTAAATGCAGCAAACCATTGCCGCCATCGGTCAGAGCACCGCTGGGTTCAAAGCGCAAATCACCTTGGCTCAGATGACTATCGTTGACTTCAATATAAGGAGGATTGCTGACGATTAAATCAAATTCCTCACCGACAACGGCATTGAGCCAATCGGACTGCATAAAGTGGATATCGGCCTGCAAGGCGGCGGCATTGTGTGTCGCGACGGCCAAAGCATCAAGCGAAATATCCAGTGCGGCGACGCTTAAATCGGGGCGTTCGAGTTTGAGCGTAATCGGAATACAGCCCGAGCCCGTACCCAAATCAATGACCCGCGCAGCGTGTGGCGCTCGTGCTAAGGCTAATTCAACGATCAATTCGGTATCTGGGCGTGGAATCAATACGGCGGGCGTCACGGTAAAATCGCGGCCATAAAACTCACGAACGCCCAAAATATAGGCAATCGGTTCGCCAGCGCGGCGACGTGCAGCAAGTGATTCAAACATTGCTGTGTGTTCGTCACTCGCGATATCGGTGTCGTGCGTAATCAGCCAAGCGCGGTTTTTCTGCACGATATGCAGAAGTAAAACTTGCGCGTCAAAACGTTCAATTTGGCTGCTTTGGATCAGTTCACGATAAGTAGGCATCGGCTTACATCAAGAAAATGGTCGCTAGACCCAAGAAGATAAAGAAGCCCAAACTATCAGTCAGTGCGGTAATCATGACGGATGAGCCATAGGCCGGATCGCGGCCGAATTTTTGCATGGTGAGCGGTACAAACAAACCGACCAAAGCGGCGACCAGCATATTGAGCATCATCGCCCCCATCATCACCAAGCCTAAATCCCACTTGCCATACAGCGCCCATGCCATTACGCCCAGCACCGCGCCCCACATCGTGCCGTTGATGACCGCAATGCCGAGTTCTTTCAGTAGCAAAACACGGGTGTGCGAGGGTTGAATTTGGCCGAGCGCCAAGCCGCGAATAATCAGCGTGGTGGTTTGCGTGCCGGTATTGCCGCCGATGCCCGATACAATCGGCATTAACGCAGCCAGCGCGACCAAGTGCGCGATGGTGTCTTCAAACGCGCCGATCACGCGGCTGGCGATAAAGGCGGTGCAAATATTAATCGCCAACCACGGCCAGCGGTTTTTAACCGCTTTGCCGACGCTAGAAAATAGATCTTCTTCTTTCAAACCGGCTAGCGACAGGACTTCAGCTTCGGATTCTTCACGAATCACGTCGACCATTTGATCGACGGTGAGACGGCCGATGACTTTGTGATTGCTATCCACCACGGGCGCAGACACCAAGTCATAACGCTCAAACGCTTGTGCGGCTTCGCCGGCATCGTCAAAGGGCTGGAACACAACGACGTCGTCGGCCATTTTATCTTCGACGTATAAATCGGGATCGCTTACTAATAATGTATTAAGCGGCAATACCCCTTTTAAAATTTCGTTATCATCAACAACAAATAATTTATCCGTATGGGTAGGTAGCTCTTCAAAACGGCGTAGATAGCGCAGTACCACTTCAAGCTTCACGTCGGCCCGGATGGTCACCATCTCGAAATCCATCAGCGCACCGACTTGATCGTCGGTGTACGACATCGCAGATTGCACTTCGGCGCGGTCTTCTTCGTCGAGTGTGCCGAGCACGGCGCTTTGCACTTCTGACGGTAAATCGGGTACTAAGTCGGCCAGCTCATCGGTATCGAGCTGCCCTGCTGCGGCCACCATTTCGTGCGGTGCCATATCGGCGAGCAAGGATTCGCGCACCGCATCCGAGACTTCGAGCAGAATTTCACCGTCGTCGTCAGCATCGACCAAGCCCCATACCGTCAAACGATCAACGTGCGGCAGCGCTTCCAAAATATGGGCGATGTCGGCCGGATGCAGCGTGGACAGCTTCATTTGCAATTCGGTGAGGTTTTGCCGATGAACCAGTTGCTCAACTAAATCGTGCTTGGGGCCTTCTTGCTTATGCACCATGCCCTCAACCAGCTTATGCCGCTCCAGCAAGCGCGTGACTTGTTGTAGGCTTTCGAGCAAGCTTTCTTGAGGTTTGCGGCTGAGTGTGGTCATGGCTTTTGGCCTTGCGGTGAATGACGATGATTTACGGTGGCAAACCATCGCGCAAGATTGAAATTGTGCGGTGCGGCGGGAGTTTAGCACGTGAGTGCGATGCAGCGAATTACCATGGTATTTTTGCATGGTATGCTGCACGCGCCAGCCTTTTTATTGTGGAAAATGCTCAATGTCTCTGTATGCTTTGCTGCCTATCGCCTTACTCATCATTCAACTGGTGTTTATTTTGCGGGCGATTTTGCGGCCTCAGCGCGAGCCCGCTTCACGCTTTGCGTGGATTATCGTGATTGCGCTGCTGCCCGGTATGGGTGTGATTGCGTATATTTTGCTCGGTGAAACCAGTATTGGCCGCCGCCGTGTGGCACGTTTGCAGCAGGCGAAATCGGCACTTCAAACCGCTCATACACCCATCTGGCCGGCGCACATTCCAGAGCGATTTAATCAGTTATTTCAGTTTGGCCAATCGATCAATGACTTTGCTCCGGTCTCGGGCAATGCGGGGCAATTGCTGCCCGCCGATGGCTTGATTGCGGCGATGGTCGCCGATATGGATGCCGCGACTGAGCATATTCATTTGATTTTTTATATCTGGCTGACCGACCACAGCGGCTTGCAGATTGTGGAAGCGCTCAAGCGCGCCGCGGCGCGTGGTGTTGCCTGCCGCGCCATGGCCGATGGTTTGGGCTCTAGGGCCATGATAGGCTCTAAATATTGGCAAGCCATGCATGCAGCAGGCGTGCAAGTGGCAGTGGCTTTGCCAATTGGCAATCCTTTATTGCGCCCTTTTAGCGGTCGTATTGATTTACGCAATCACCGAAAAATTGTCGTGATTGATCGCCACATCACGTATTGCGGCAGCCAAAATTGCGCCGATGCTGAATTTTTAGTTAAAGCAAAATATGCGCCGTGGGTCGATGCGGTGATGCGCTTTACGGGGCCGATTGCGCAGCAAAATCACTTTTTATTCAAAAGCGACTGGATGGCGCAAACGGGTGAAGACCTCACGAGGTATTTGCAAGCGATTGAAAACCCGCATCCCGAGCAAACGCTGGTTGCCCAAGTGATTGGAACGGGCCCTGCGCAGCACTATGCAGCGATGCCCGTGATGTTTACCACGCTAATGTACGCTGCGCGCCGTGAATTGGTGATTACCACGCCTTATTTTGTGCCGGATGAGGCGATGCAAGCGGCGCTGTGTGCCGCAGCGAGACGCGGCGTGAGTACTACAGTGATTTTTCCGCAGCGTAATGATTCATGGATTGTAGAAGCGGCCAGCCATAGTTATTACGCTGATTTGCTCGCCGCAGGCGTCGAAATTTATGAGTTTGTCGGTGGCGTATTGCACACCAAATCGCTCACGCTTGACGGTGAAATGACGCTAATCGGCTCGGCCAATCTAGATCGGCGTAGTTTTGAGCTGAACTTTGAAAACAATATTCTATTTTTTGATGCGGCGCTGACTCAGCAGATGCGCGAGCGCCAACACGAATATCTGGCGCAAAGCGTGCAAGTCACCGCAGAAATGGTCGCGCAATGGTCTATCCCCCGCCGCCTTTGGAACAACACGATCGCGATGCTGGGGCCGGTGCTTTAATTGAGTGGAACGTATTGATGTTTTTACGTGCCTGCGGCACATTTTTTTACAGTCGCAGCCCGCGACGGGGACTCACTTTTCTTGCTTCGCCAAGAAAAGTAAGCAAAAGAAGGCGACCCGGGCGCGCATCGGTCCCCGATGCCCTCGATCAGTCGTGAGCCAAACGATGAAGCTTGTTTGTCTCTCTTCTTCACTCGGTGCGCTAAGACGGGATTTTTAAGCCCCTGCCCAGTCAGGGCGGCACAGCATCAACGCTAAATTTGAATATCGTCATAAAAAATAGCTCAACAGGTCGTTGAGCCGTTGGCTAATTAACTCGCCGTACCCAAATCTTCCTGCCCTTCATGTAGGCGGTTGATTTTGTAATTGATATACAGCGCAGTGAACAAGAACGTCCAGCCGCCGTGAAACCAATCGTCGTACTCTGGCGTGAGCGCCAAGACGGCATTCAAACGATTGCGCATTTGCCATGCCCACAGTAAGGCCATCACATTGCTAATCAGTGCAAACACGGTGCTAGTTAAATTCACTGCATGCTCGGGCGGCACAAAAAACGATGCCACGGTAAAGACCGCGCTCAGTCCATAGGCGGCGATGGTGCTATTCAGAAAGTTACTCGAAATCAACGGCACATTGGGGATTTGCGCCAGTTTTTGGCTTTGCTGCTGAATGTAAAACGCCGTGTAAATGCCAAGGCTAAACATACTAAAAAAATACAAACGCCAAGTACTTTGGCTTTTCATCAAGTTGATAATTTCTTTGCGATCCACTATACGTCCTTGTTGTGTCAAACCTGAGGTGATGCCTAATAAGGAAGAATCATAGCGCTTTTTGCGTAATTTAAGGAAAAACAGCCCAGTGTTTATGCATCAATAGCAAAGACATCTTGGATTGTTTTTGAATAGCGAGTCGCCTAAAAACGCGCTGATTACCTGAAAAATAGATCAGCAGCATTTACAGTTTTTGATTCGCATACACCACCATCGCATCACCTAAATAGTTCACCATTTCAGGATGATAGCCATTATGGAAAGTGGCCATATCTGCATTTTCTCGGTAAAAAATCCCCATGCCGATGTAGGCCAGTTTCGATGGCGTATAAAAGCGCGTGGCAATGGCAAAATGCTCGTCCATCAAGCTTTGCACCGCCGCATCATTAGCATCGCTAACGCCGATGTGTTGGCTTAGTTTTTTATAAAGCGCATCCCAATCGGCATGCACTTTGGGCCGATCTACGTGTGCCCAATTATTGCTGGTAGCCAAGCTGGCGGTTTGCTCTTGCTGCAAAGCTTGGCGACATTGTTCCAAATAGTCGGCGTTCAGTTGTTTCATGTTTTTTCCAATGAGTGATTAAGCCAAACACGCTTGTGCTGCAGCTCGGGCGCTGCATTCTCGGCTGCTGTAGGCGCAAACGTGGCTGCTGCCTTCGGGCGCGGTGTCGTAGCCATTGCGTAGCGCAACCAAAATCAATTGCTCGCCAAATTTGGCGGTCAGTTGCGCGACAAACGCTTTGGAAGCGTCTTGCGCAAAATCCTCGCCGGGCAGCGGATAATTTTCGGTCACGGCCAAGATGCGCTGGCGCGAATTGAGCGGTACTTCTTTGAAAAACTCCTGCGCTGCTTCGTAATCAAGACAATGCAATTGCCCTTCAGGAACGTGCAGCGACAGCTCAGCGGCGAAATATTCAAACGCAGGGATTTCCTGATTTGGGCCGATACCGCGCGGGTTGATTAGATTGGCGTAGTCATCCATCGGCGTGGTTTGGATGACGATGATTTGCTGATCGTCTTGCAGCGGTAAATTCCCTGCTTCATCATGCAGAATTTTCACCGCAGCGCTTGCTGCTGCAGCTTCAATTTCGCGATGCGCGGCCAAATCAAACGGTTGATACAACGGCATAGGCACAAGGCGCGCGAGTTTGAACGCAACGACGCGCTCGGCAATCGCGTTGATTTCGGCTTCTGCCATGCGGCCATCGTTCACCGCCGCCACAATCGCTTCGATCATCGCGATTTGGTTGTCGAGATAATTCGGGTTGTGATCGTAATGCTCTTCCGACAGCATCATCATATCGATACCGGCGTGAAATGCAGTGATCGCGGCGTCAACAGGCGCGAAATTGCGGCGAATTGCGCCCATATTCATGCTGTCGGAAATTACGATGCCTTTAAACCCAAGCTTGCCGCGTAGCACGTCTTGCAAAATCGCTTTCGACAAGGTGGCTGGGTACTGTGGATCAATCTGTGGATAACAAATATGCGAGGTCATCATCAGCTCGACGCCTGCATCAATCGCCGCTTGAAACGGCGCTAAATCTTCCACCAGCAAGGTCGCCAGCGCTTTATCCACCTGCGGAATTTCGCGGTGCGTGTCGCCCGTGGTGTCGCCGTGGCCGGGGAAATGTTTGGCACAAGCGACGATGCCGCCCTGATGCGCGCCGCTCACCGCCGCCGCGACCTGCGCCGCCACTTGGCTTGGCGTTTCGCCAAACGCCCGCGTATCGATAATCGGCGAATTAGGCTGCAAATTCACATCGGCGCACGGGCCGAGCACGCAGTTAAATCCCGCCGAGCGCATTTCTTGGCCAAATACTTGATACATCGCCTTGGTTAATTCAGTTTGATTCGCGCTACCGAGCGCCAAATTACCGGGGCCGGTGGTTGATTCCGGCGTTAACACGCTCCACGCGCCTTCTTGATCGACGCCAAGCAGTAGCGGAACAGAATTGGCGCGTTGATTAACGATCTCTGCCATCGCTTGCGTTAGCGAGCGCGCTTCGTCAAATGTCGTTGCATTGTCTTGGCTTAGATAGCAGCCACCCAAGTTATAACGCTCAATCAAAGGCTGCGCTGCAGCGGCGTCCGAGCCGGGAAAAGCCAGAATAAACAGCTGCCCCACCTTTTCTTCTAAAGACCAAGAGCGAACAATTTGTGCGGCTTGCGGCTGAAAGGCGGAAAACATGGGCAACTCCAAGAAGGGCGAGACGGATGAGGATAGCGGCGTAAAATGTCAGCAAAATGTATAGAGCTTGACTGACAATGTCAATTTAGGCCTTCCGCATTCACCGTCTGAGTTTCAAACCGCTTCGCGCATTGATTCACGCGGTGTGCCTGTGACTTGCAAACTCGCCGCCAGTGAAGCCAACACAATCAGCGCGCCGCCGAAGATCACATTTGTGCTCAATGTCTCACCTAAAATCAGCGCCGCAAACAGCGCGCCAAATACCGGCTCGGTGCCAAGCAGCAATGCAACGCGTGACGGCGTACTGCGGCGAATCGCGTAGTTTTGCGCGAAAAACGCAAACAGCGTGCAAAACAGCACCAAGAAAATCGTCGCGAGCCAAAACGTTGGCGACGTGGGTAGCGCAGGCAGGTCGCTTGGCATCAGCAAGGCGAGCAGTAAGCAACCGACCATCAATACGCCCGATTGCACCGCAGTCAGTGCCAATGTGGATAAGGCTTGGCCTGCACAGCGGCGTTTGGTTTCGACCATCATCAAGGCGCGCAATAGCGCCGCCGCCAAAATCAAAGCATCACCTAAATTGAACGCCGCATTCAAATTACTGCTCAGCAACGCCGCGCCCAACATTGCCACCAGCGCAGCGCCCATAGTGAATGAATCAGGCCGTTGTTTGAGCCGCAGCCATTCCACCAAAGGCGTCAGCACGATGCACAGCGAAATCAAAAACGCCGCATTCGCCGCCGACGTCTGCGCGATGCCGTAAGTCTCGCACAGAAAAATCGCGAGCAAAATCAATCCCAAAGGCAGACCGATCCGCAGCGCACTTTGCACTTCGGCGCTACGAAAATCCCGCAAACTCGGCAGCAACAGCGCAAATGTCAGCCCAAAGCGCAAAGCCAAAAAGCCCAACACTGGATAATAAATCAACGCCATCTTCGCCACGCCATAACTACAGCCCCAGACGAGAGCAACGGCAAACAGCATCAATTCGGGCAAAGGTAAGCGGTGGCGCATGGAGGTCTCAATGGAAAAGTTTAAAACAATGTTCTGTAGCGAAGCTGTGCGCGTCCGGGTCGCCTTTCTTTTCCACCCTTTTCTTTGGCGACGCAAAGAAAAGGGTGTCCCCGTCGCGGACTGCGACTGCAAAAATAGTCGTGCCAAAGGCACTAAAAATCCAATACCACCATTATCAATTTATACTCAGAAACTGATAATCCACCTCACAGACATAGGACTTATGCGCCATGAGCACGAATGATCGATTGTTCGCCTTGCTGCCTGATTTGGCGGTGCTGGTGAAAGTGGTGGAAAGCGGGAGTTTTTCGGCGGCGGCGCGGGGGCTGAACTGCACGCCATCGAGCGTGAGCCGACAAATTTCGCGGCTAGAGGCCGCGCTGAAGGTGCAATTATTTGTCCGCACCACGCGGACGCTGCGGCTGTCGGAAGCGGGGCAATCCATCGCGCAACACGCGGCCGACATGCTGGCCGCCGCCCGCGCCGCCGCTGCGGTCAGCGATGTGCGCGCTGCGCCGCAAGGATTGGTGCGGCTGTCTGCGCCCAAGGCGTTTAGCAAACAAGTGATTCAGCCGCTGCTCGGCGCGTTTTTGCGCCAGTATCCGGCGGTGAATGTGCAGCTCATCGTCACCGACCGCCTCACCGACCTGCTGCAAGAAGACATCGATCTAGCGATCCGCATCACCGATCAACCGCCCGAAGGCCTGATCGCCAAAGCGCTGATGCCGATTGAGCAAGTCTTGGTGGCATCGAGTGGGTATCTACAGCAACGCGGCATACCACAATCGCCAGCGGAGCTTACCCAGCATGATTGTATTTATCTGGGTGAACACGCCAACGATAATCGTTGGGTATTGCGCCAAGGCGACGTCAGCCACAGCGTTGTCGTGAGCGGGCGTTTCGTCGCCAACCACACCGAAATCCGCCTCGCCGCCGCGCTCGACGACTGGGGCATCGCCAGCCTACCCCTCTTCACCGCCCAAGCCGCGCTGGCCGATGGACGCCTCACGCGAGTCCTCCCCAACTGGCAACTCCAAACCGCCTACCAAGGCACCGCGTATTTGCTCTATCCACCGAATCGCTACCTAGCGCCGAAGGTGAGGGTGTTGGTGGATTGGTTGGTGTTGAGCTTTGACAATATCGCGAAAAATTCGCGTAATTAGGCTTACATTTTGTAGGGCAAAGGCATAAGATATGAAGCCGATGAACGGTAGATTATTGCCTGCTGCTGAACAGGGCTCGCACCCTCAGGGTGCACGAGTTTACAGTCGCAATCCGCGACGGGGACTTACTTCTCTTGCTTCGCCAAGAGAAGTAAGCAAGAGAAGGCGACCCGGGCGCGCCCAGCTCCGCTGTGCCCTCGGTCAGTCGTGAGCCAAACGATAAAACTGTTTGTCTCTCTCCCTCATTCGGGGCGCTTAGACGGGATTTTAAGCCCCAGCCCAACGAGCGCGGCATAGCATTAATCTGGGTCTCTGGGCGAGAACGATATAAAAATATTACACAAAAAGTGACAGCTAAATGCAGCTGCTTGTAATTATTTACTTAAATGATATCGAATTAAGATTAAGCATTTAGGTACTTGGCACCCAGATATAAAAGGTATGATTGAATAATACTATTAGTTATGCGTAGAGTATTATTTAATTAATCAATTAGGTTTAATTTAATGTTGTGTTTATTAATTAAGAAAAGAATAGCTAATGGAGAAAAGCAATGATTGAATCGCCTAGAGGTATGACAATTATGGAAGCATATGAGTTATATCGAAATGACAAATTATTTGTTAATCGACGCTATCAAAGGAAACTTGTCTGGAGCAGAAAGGAAAAGAGAGACTTGATTGATTCAATAATACAGCAGTATCCAATTCCTTTAGTTCTTCTTGCAGCCACCGCTGATGGATATGAAATTATTGATGGAATGCAGCGTTTGAACGCAATTTTTGGATTTATTGAGAATAATTATTCAATTGATATTAATGGTAACGATGTGTGGTTTAATATATTAGATTATCCATTTGCTCATACGCAGGTTAAAAAAGGGGTGGTTTGCATACAGGAAAATGCGGCTTACTTAGAACAAGAGCAAGTGTCAAAATTTATTCAGTATCCATTCCCTGTAACGATTTTTAAAACTGGTAGTGAAGGTGAAATCAATGAAACTTTCCGCCGAATTAATTCAACGGGAGTTAAGTTGTCTGCGCAAGAGGTTAGACAGGCAGGTAATGTATCTAAATTTTCCTTGCTAGTAAGAACAATTGCATCTGAAATTCGAGGTGATGCTTCGAGAGAGATTTTACCTTTGCAGGATATGCCTGAAATTAGTATCGACTCAAATGTTTCTAAGCTCCAGTATGGAATTAAGGCAGAAGATACATTTTGGTGCAAGCACGGGATATTGAATGTTTCAGACCTTAAAGAAAGTGCAGATGAGCAGATAATTGCAGATTTGATATTGTCATGTGTATTAGGTCATCCATTTCCTGCTAGTAAGGATGCTTTTGATAATTACTATGGCAGTGGTCAAGACGATAAATCAGCTGAATTAGAAGTAAAAATAAACGCTGTTGGTGTGACAAATGTTAGAGAAAATTTTATCAGTGTTTTTTCTCAATTAGAAAACTTTGTTGAGCTCTCCCTACCGGGTAAACGTTTAAAAAACGTTTTGAATCCTAGTGCGGGAAGCAATCCAGTAAAAGAACCTTTCTATACTTTGTATATGGCATTTTATGATTTAATTGTTCTTCAAAATAAGGAGCCATTTGATTTGGGTGGAATAATTAAATCGATTACAGACATTAGTAGTAAATTGGTTAAATCTCGTAACTACACTACAATTGAAGATAGAAAGAATAATATAAATATTTGCAAGGGTTTGATACAAGATTGCTTTAAATTATCACAAGCTACGTTTAGAAATCCAACTTCTTTTATTATTGATTTTCAGGCATATTTAATGAAGTCAAGAACTGAAGCTGCTGTATATGATTTCAAACAAGGTTTTTATAATTTGAATCCAAAAAAACGAGAGTTTGATGAGGAAAGTTTTAAGAAAATACTTTGTAATATTTCTGCGATGGCAAACTTAGGCAAGGAAAAAGTTGGCTATTTATTTATTGGTGTTACAGACAAATCGGCTGACACAGAGCAAGTTAAAAAGCTTGATGGGTTATCTAATGTACCTATTTATCATGATTTTGGAGTTGTTGGTTTGGAGAGAGAGGCAAAATTGAAAGGTGTTAGCTTAGACAATTATATCTCTGGAATAACTAAGAAAATCTCTCAATCAGAACTTGATGAAAGCCTCAAGGTTCGAGTAACTAAAGATTTGACTCCAATTACGTACCATGGACATACGATTCTTATGATTAAAGTGCTTTGTGGATCAGAGCCTGTTTATTTTGATGAGGTTCTTTATCATCGTAATGGGGCAAATTGTGAGGAAGTAACCGGATCCAAACAAGGAGAAATTTACAAGTTGTTTGCCTAATTAATATACATATCGCGTAGGGTGCAATCCGGTTTGCTAATGCGAGTACCGCGTACGCCGCAATCGTAGGGTGCTGATGAGCGAAGCGAATCGCGCCGTTGCGATGTTTGTTTACGGCATATTCGGCGTAATTCGCTGCGCTCATTGACGCCCTACGATGTCGATGTATTTGATCGAAGCCATTCACTATCAACGCTTAGCGGGCAATACATCGATGTTGTTTCTCGCTCGTCGATCTTGGGGCTTTTAAAACCCCTTGATGCCAAGCCGACGAAGTCGGTGCAGGCATAGGGTCGCGTTTCTTGACTTACTTTCTTTGGCGAGACAAAGAAAGTAAGTGCCGCGCGGCATGAGCGCGACTCAGTTAATCAGATCGCTGCAGATTAAATCCACGCCAACGTTTACCGCGCATGTTGGGCTTCGCAAGCTCAGCGCCAACCTACCAAACCCAAACAATCAACTTTGGCGCAATTCGCTAAATTGATTGCGCTATACGTTGGCGATGTATTTGATCGCAGCCATTGATTAACAATGCCTAGCTGGCAATACATCAATATTATTTCTCGCTCGTCGATCTAGGGCTTTTAAAACCCCTTGATACCAAACCGACGAAGTCGGTGCAGGTATAGATACCGTCTTCTCTTGCGTACTTCTCGCAGCGAAAAGAGAAGTCAGTGCCGCGCGGCATGAGCGCGACTCGGTTAATCAGATCGCAACAGACTAAATCCACGCCCAATCGATTGACGCAAAAAGGCGACCTGCATCGGTCGCCTTTGTCTGAACAAGGTGGCTCTCAATTGGCGAGCGTCAGTGTGATTGCTCCTGTTTGACCCAGCTGAACAATCTGCGAACTGGTATTGCTACCATCACTAATCACCGCCAATACACTGCTCAATTGCGTGGGCAGATTAATGTTCCAACTCACTTGCCCACTGGCATCGGTAACCAAAGTATCAATCAAGGACAGGGCCACAGGGTCGGTGATGATGGTTGACACATCAGCGGGGGCTTTGCTGGCATGAGGGTCGCTGGTGCTGTAGGTGAATAATTTAATTACCACGCCCGCAGCGGCACTGTTATTGCTGTAGTTGACGGTAAATGGGATGCTTTTGGCGGCACTGAGCTGCCAATTCATGCCTGCAGGGGCTTTGATTTCGCCAAATGATGCGTAGTTTGCCGCCGCAGTCGGTGTTGGGGTGAGCACGGGTGCGGTGGTGCTACTAGGCGTGGTGCTGGCGGTGGTGGCTCCTCCGCCGCCGCCGCCACCACCACCACCGCAGGCCGTGAGTAGAACCAGCGTACTGGCGCAAAAGGCATGGAATAGTTGAGTCATGATCTTCTCCTCTTACAGGCCGCGATACAGCAGGCTGCTGACCAAATTATTAAAGTACCAATCGGTATTGGTGCTGCCGCCGGAGCTGGCCCATGCGCCGATTTTGGGGTGGCTCAGTACAATGTCGGTTCTTTCTTTTGGATATTCCCATTCGCTAGGAATATCGAGCGCCCATGGCAGTCGATTGGCATCGACATAGGTATTGCTGCTACCAATCACCGAGCGGTCATTTCCAGTGCCAAATAGCGCGGTGTTGGCTTTGGCGGTGGGTGGTTTGCCCGGTAAGTGGGTTTCTTGCCCACGATTGTCGGAGCGGAAAATAAAGGGGTTGTAGGGTGAGGTGAATAAGCTAGTTGCTAGCGGCGAGCTAAAACTCACTTTCATTTGGAAGGTGCTTGCGTTCAAACGTGGGCATTCGTTTTCGGTATTAAAAAAGCCGCAACCAGAGCGTGTTTGTACGGCGTAGGGCCGAATGTCGTTGTAAAGCATCATGACGGCTTCGTTTTGCCCTGCCTCGGGGGTGATTGCTTGTGGCGCGGCTTGGTTGATTTGTAGGCTGGCGGTGCTGACTTTATTGGCGGCAACGCCGGGTAGATGCACGCCAAAGCCGGTGGATAAAATACCGCCGTTGGCATCGAGCCGATATTCCATTTCAAGCCCAACCACTTGGCGCGATGCATTCATGATTTCTCGGGTGCGGTAGCGCATCACTAAATCATTCAGATCAAAATCGCCTTTTTGTGGCCAACTGTCTTCGTAGGCCAAGGTGCCCCAGCCATTTTGGCTTGGGTACCAGTGGCTAAAGGCTTTTGTCGCATCATTGGGAAACTCGTCGAGCGAATCTTTGACGCCATCGCCATCGGTATCGGGATCGGTGTTGGAGACCAAGGTGCTGATCGTATCAATATTGGTAATCGCCACTTTGGGGGTGACATGGATGGCTAGTACTACATCATTAAAATCGTTGTCGCCACCGACTTCACGATTGATGTCTTCAAAGCCAATGACCAGCCGTTGATACGTGGGGCCACTATTGCTCAGGTCTTTGAGCATCAGCGTGTGGGTATTTAAATTGCGGGCATCAGCAGCTTCGGGGTTGAGCTGGCGCAGCGTATAAAAAATAGCTTTCGGGTCGGCGTATTCTTTCACCCCAGGAACTCGAACGCCATTCACCGTGCGGCCAGTGCTCGACCAACCATTGGCGACAATCATAAATCCCAAAGATTGCCCCGCTTGAAATGTGCCCAAATATACGGTGTTGCCAGTGCTGGTTGCCGCAGTTAAAGGCGAGGGCATTGAGGCATTGGGCAAAATCATTTTTTCGAATACTTCAGCGCGAGTGCGCGGGGGATTGTTGGTGTCGTAGCTAAAGTAGCCCACCGAATTGAGGTAGCCTGCGCCTTCAGTGAGAAAAGTCACCCAGACTTCGGCGGTTTGGCTGAAGTGAAGATTGGTTTTGTCGTCCGAATCGGGCATCAAGCCTTGCGGGTTCAGACGGATGTCTTTGCCCTCGGGCAGCGTGAAATTAACCTTGCTGACCAAGTCGGCGGGCAGGTTAGGGATTGCGGTTGGAATGGTGGTGGTAAATTCGGCAACCGTTGGTTTGCCACTGCTATTAAAGTATTGACCAGATATGGGTGTACCGTGATAAGCCCAAGGGATTACATTGTTTACAATCGTATACCCAGCCAATAATTGAGTGCCCATCAATAAGATGAGCTTTTGATTTCGAGTCATCATGCACCTCCTCAGCGCGTTGAAATCATTATTGCGAGAGAGGGGGCAGCAAATGTGGCGCAACTGTAAAACAATGCAAAATGGGTTTTAATGGCTTTGCTGGCGCACGGTAGGCGCGCCGCTGCCTCATCAGCAGATGAAAATCAGGCTCAATGAGCTGTAATTCGATCTGGAAAACACAGGTTTTGCGTGAATAAGGCCGCTTGTTCGCTGCGGTGATGCGCTTAAATTTGGAAACGATTCGCTGTTGATTTAATGACTTTCGCGCGTCGAGCGGGTTTTTTTAAACCCCAATCTATCAAACCGACATTGGCCACTGCGCAATCGTGCTTTTTAGCGTTGCGGCGTCGGTCATGCCACTCATCACCCGATTGCCGATCAACATACTGGGCGTGGCAAAAATGCGCAGCTGTTTGCCTAGCTCAACACTGCTGGCCACGGCCGCGGGCATGGGGAGTTTAAGTAAATGCTCGGTTTTCGTGTGTTGGGCGATGCTGAGCATGGCTTGCTGCGTGATAGGCATTGGGGCTTTCAGAAGTGCGGCATGAACTTGCGCATATTTGGGGCGCGCGGCTTGCCAGACGTTTAGCGCGAAACTTGCGGCGTCTACGCTGCTATCGGCCATCATCGTCTGCCATTTCAACACAAATCGCACATCGCTCTCTTGCGCTACTTGCTGCAAGATCGCGTCGATTTTGCGGCAATAGGGGCAATTAAAATCGGTAAACACCAAGACGCTACGCTGCGCTTTGGCTGCACCGATGACAGGATCGGCGGCATTAAAGTACACCGCTTTGGGCTGGCTGCTGGCCAGTTGATTGAGTTGCTGCTGAAAGATTTTAGTTCGCCGCGCAGCTTCCGCTTGCAAGTCTTCCAATGACGTTTGCGCTCTAGCGATCAAGGGTAAGCCAGCCAGCAGGGCGAGAAAAGTTCGGCGTTGCATGGTTTTCATTTCAAAGAATAGGTGCGCCGATTGTGGCGCTTTGCCCTGCGACTGTCTTGGTAAATAGTGGCTTACTGGTCAGAGGATTAATGCCATTCAGCCAGAAAGGATAGCGTCCGTAAGTCATTTATAATTTATGCTTCGTTTTATTGACCAATGGAGTACACGACAATGAAAAGAATGCTCATCCTTTGCCTATTGCTTAGCACATCGATGTTTGCTGTGGCGGCAGAGATTTCAGTTGACGGCATGACGATCAAAAGCGGCAGCACCACGATTAAATTTGGCGATCAAAATAAGCGCGGCGATTACTGGGATGGCAAGTATTGGCGTGATCCGGTTTATTGGGATAAACACCACGGCAAGGGTAAAAACAAACATCATTGCCCGCCGGGCCAAGCCAAAAAAGGCAATTGTTAAGCACGTCATTCTTAGCAAAAAATGAAGAAGGGTATGCTCGTTGTGTTTTGTACGTCACATCTTATGGTGTGACGTATTTGATTGTAGCCATTCAATATCAATGGCTGGCTTGCAATACCTTGATATTTTGTCTGGCTTATTTCGCTTGGCGAAGTAAGAAGTGCCGCGCGGTGTGAGCGCGACACAATCAATTAGATGTCAGCAGATTCATTCCATGCCAATTCTTGCGCAATTCGTATTGTCCTGCACCTCGCGTTATTGGCCGCAAGTGGTCAATAACGCGGGTGCTTAAGCTTCACTCGCTAAGATCGTCCAGACTTGCCGCGCTTTGCTCGCGTCGCGCAAAACATCCAGCGTAGCCAGCGCAGCATCGCTGCGGCTGAGATACATCTTTGTCATGCCAGCGAGCGATTGCACCAGTGCGTATCGCCCTTCGCCCGCTTCGTTGCTCAGCCCGCCGGGGCGAACAATCCGCCAGTCCAGTGTGCTATTACGCAGATGGCGTTCGGCTTGGGTTTTGGCAATCAGCGCTTCGCTTAAGGCTTGCTGCACATTGGGCGGCATTTGCTCAAATTGCTCGTCGCAGCCCAGTGAGGTCAGCAGTACAAAAGGCAAATCACTGTGCCAGTTTTGCGTGGCGTTGATGACATTTAAATTGCCAACAGCATCAATCCGCCGCCCTAAGCTATCTTTTCCACCAAGCAAGCTGACCACCGCACGCGGCAAGCTGGTTTGCAGCGCATGCTCGCAATCGGTGGGTTCAAACGCATTGCCGCGAATGACGGTAACCCCCAGATCGTCGAGTTCGCTGGCATCGCGCTCGTGACGCAATAGGCACGCTACCGTTAGCCCCGCTTGCAGTGCGTGGTCAATCAAGTGTCGCCCCGTTTTGCCTGAGCCACCAAAAATCAGTACATCATGCGCGGCCATCATGCAGTTTCCTTATTGGCTAAAGCACGCAGGGCTTTTATTTGTTCGGTGCGCAATTGGCCTTGTTCGTCGCGGCCAACAAAAATCTTGAACATCACCGCGCCCGCTTGATTGCAAAAAATCAGGCTGGCGGTGGGTTTGCCCATAAAGGGTCGCTCGACCCAATAAATGGCGGCGCAATTTTGATAGCGCAAATGCCCGTGCAGGCCGGTGCTGCCTTGCAAATTAAAGAAACCATGGCCTACTTCGCCCACAGGTAGCGGGCCAGTAAATTCCAAAATCGCGTCATTGCTGTGCGTAATCAGCGTGACTGGTGTTTGCCATTGGTGCACTGCATTCATAAGCTCAATAAAGCGCTCCCCTGCCATTTTTTGCCATAGCGCGGCGGGCAGGCATTCGATTACTTCGGCGACAGCGCACTGATGCGAATCGGCCAATTGCTCCAAAATCACGCCGGGATTGGCGGCTAGGCGCTGACTGATTGCGGCTTTTTGTTCTGCATTGCTGAGTGTGGGTGCTGGCTGTGTGGCGGACATTGTTCTTCCTTCGGTGGTGAAATGAGTTGGGCTAATTCGCGAATCAGCGTGGGCGCCCAAAAGCGCCCAGCGATGCTTAAAGTGATTTGATCTTGACTGATGGTGAGCAGGCCTTGCTGTTGCCATAGCTGTAATTGCTGCAGCAAGATCGGATATGGCGCAAACAGCGAGCGGGCAAACTCCCCTGCTTCGAGTGCGCCTTGAATCAAGCCAAAAGCTTGTTTTTGTGGGCTGGTACCGGCCAAAAAAGCGATGGGTTTTTGATCAAGCGGCGTGGCGAGGTAGTCATCAAGATTACCTTGCACTTGATAGCTATACCCCGCATGGCAGCCCCCCGCGCCCGAGCCGAATGCGAGGCAATCTTGCCCCGATTTAATCGCCTGATTGTAGCGATTGCGTTCGCGCCGATTGGGCCTGGGATTGGGATTGGAAAAGTGACTATTGCTCAATTGTGTCCAGCCTGCATCAATCAGGCGGCGTACTGCATAGGCGTAATGGCGATTTTGCGTGGCTAAACTAGGCAAGGGTGGCAGCGCGCCTTTTTCGAGCATGCGATTGATCGGTAGCGTGGGAAAGCAGTTAAACGCGTACAAATCCAAGCCAGATAAACCCAGCGACAGTGCGACGTCCAGATCGTGCGCCCATTTGGCATCGTCTTGCCCCGGCAGGCCAAACATCAGGTCGGCTACGATCACCGCATCGGTTTGACTGCACAGCTCGCGTAAATAAGCCGCCGCATCGTCACCCGAATGCTGACGGCCAAGGCGGCGACGCAATTGCGAATCAAAGCTTTGTACGCCGATTGAAATCCGGTTGGCACCGGCTGCAAGGCAGGCTTGCGCTTTGGCAAGGCTGAAATGCGAAATCCGGCCTTCGATGGTGATTTCGCAATCATCAGTCAGCGGCAGTGTGCGCTGCACTGCAGCCAGCAGACGGCATAAATCGGCTTCGCTCAATGCCGTGGGCGTGCCGCCACCAAAATAGACTGCGTTAATTGAGCCACCAGTAGGACGTTGGCTGGCTTCGAATTCCAATTCGGCAATTAATCGATCCACATACGGCGCGCCGTGCTTGGATTGCCATGCATTGCGATAAAAACCGCAAAACACGCAGCGATTGGCGCAGAAAGGGATGTGAAAATACGCCAACGTGCTGGGTTTGATCGGCGTGCTGAGAATGCGCTGCGTGATCGCCGGCCACGCTGTCGGCGGCACCATTTGCGCACCCCACATCGGCATCAGTGCCTTTCGTTCGGCAAATGCGGTGGGGAGTACATCATTGGCTTGCAGCCAGCGATTTAGATCTGGGCTGGCAGGGGTAAGACTCGACATAGATCATTCATTTACTGTTTGTGATAATGATAACCATTGTCGTTTACTTGCGCGAGCGCTATTTTGATACGTATCAAATACGGCAGGATCAGCTCACTCGTCGCAATGAGCGGTGCTCATTATTGGTGATGGAATGTTGATGTATTTACTTGTGGTATTTGATTAATAAGTCTTAGGTGGCAATACATTGACATTTTTCTTGATCGTCGGTCTAGTGCTTGAAAACGCCTTAATACCAAGCCGATGAAGTCGTTGCAGAGATAGGGTCGCGTTTAGCTTCGCAGAAAATTCGTTTTCTGGGCACCAGTGCCACGCGGTAGAAGCGCGACACTGCATGCAAGAGTGCAATCAATCAAACCAACGCTTTTTCTTGTAATACGGTTTTTTGCCGTAGTGCGGCGGGCTTTGATAATGCGTGCCGCCTTTTTTCTTCATCACCCATTTGAGCAGCATTTCGAGTGCGCTATAAAATATTTTCTGTTTCATGCTCATTGTCGACCCCTTAGCTCAACATCATTCGCAAACGACCTTCCCAATCCACGCTCTGCCATTGCTGATCCATATACAGGCTGGAATAGCTGTCGCGGCTAAAGCGACGGTCGGTTTCGATCAACACATGCACGCCATCGGCGCGGCTAATGCAGGTGATTTCGACTTCTTGAATCCGCGAAAATCCGCGCTGCGTCGGGCGGAATTCAAATTCCTGATAGCAGCCAATCGAGCTGGCAATTTGATTGATGCGCGCGGTACCGATTTCGACATCGCTGCTCATATGTGCAAAACCCAAACTGCCCATCGCGGCAATCAAGCGCTGCATTTGCGGCAATGGGTGCACATCGAGATAGTCGCGATCTTTGGCGTCAATCGCTGAAGCAATCGCTAAGTCGGTATGTATCCACACCGCAGCTTTGACATTGGGCGCGTAGCCATACCCCGGTGTTGCGAGGCCATTTGCATTATTGACGGGCGTTTCCAATGGCAGCGTCAAAGAAAAAGGCAGTCGGCGTTCTAATCCTGCGGTCGCGGTAAAGGCATTGGCCACCCGATATTGAGCGATGGTTTGCGCAACACGCACTTCGCTATCGCCGACTTTTTGCTCGGCTTCGGTCATCAGCTGTAAATCAACGTATTCAATCGCTTGATCGACACTGCCACCACGAATGAGCACATGGCCTGTGAGCGCACTGCCGGGATATACACTGGCGTTATCAAGGACGGTATCCACCGTCGCGCCGCCCACACCTACGGCGGCAAACAATTTCTTCAACATCTGTCGCATCTCTATCAAAAGCAGCCCGAATGGCCGCGCCAATAGGAGTGGAGCGCAGGTGAAAGGTTCAATGCTTTTTACGCAGTTGGCATCAATTAAGTCGTGAACTAAATCCGGCGTGCGGGGTCGTGATGGGCGGGAGGGGCGCGTACTGACAGTTTGAACTTGATGTGCCTCACTGAGTGCGGGCTACGAAAGGGCGATGTTCAGATCTGCTGTTAATGCTGTGCCTCGCTCGTTGAGTTGGGGCTAAAAAACCCGTCTAAGCGCACCGAGTGAGGGAGAGAGACAAACTGTTTTATCGTTTGGCTCACGACAGATCGAGGGCATCGGGGACCGATGCGCGTCCGGGTCGCCTTCTCTTGCTTACTTCTCTTGGCGAAGCAAGAGAAGTAAGTGCCGCGCGGCATGAGCGCGACTCGGTCAATCAGATCGCCACAGATTAAATCCACGGCAATTCTCGTTTTCTAATATGAAATTTTCACAGTAAATTTCACACATCCAAGATATTGATGTATTTCATTATAGCTATTGATTGTCAACAGCTAGCAGGCAATACCTAGCGTGCATCCGCTGGATCCACATGCGTCATCACATTCAGCACATCGGCGTGCGCCGTCAAGACGCGCTGGCGGGCGAGGACTGCGATGTCGTGGCCTTGTTCAACGGTCATCGTGCGATCCACTTCCAAATGCACGTCGACCAAAATCAGATCACCCATTTTGCGAGTTTTTAAGGCGTGAATGCCGATCAATTCGGGCGTGTCGATCAGTGTGGTGCGGATTTGTTCGACTTTATCTTCATTGACGGCGCGATCCATCAAATCGTGCATCGCATCCCACGCAAAGCCCCAACCCATCTTTGCGACCATCAAGCCGACGATCATCGCCGCAATCGGGTCGAGCAAGTGATAGCCAAGTAAATTACCGCCAATGCCGAGTGCAACGACCAAGGACGACGCTGCGTCCGAGCGCGCGTGCCATGCGTTGGCGATCAACATACTGGAACGAACTCGCTCGGCGACGGCGAGCATATAGCGAAAGAGCAGCTCTTTACTGAGCAGCGCGCCGAGCGCCACCCACAGCGCGATCACTTTGACTGGCTGAATCGATTCTGGGTTTTGGATTTTGCCAAATGCCGACCACAACATGCCCAAGCCAACGACCAGCAGCAGACCGCCGAGCACCAAGGAGGCGGCGTTTTCATAGCGTTGATGGCCGTAATGATGATCGTCGTCGGCGCCTTTTTGGCTGTGATGATTGGCAAACAGCACGACAAAATCGGCGATTAAGTCCGACAGCGAATGAATCGCGTCGGCGATCAAACCTTGCGAATGCGAAAACACGCCGGCAATCAGCTGCGTAATCGTCAGCACGATATTCACCGCCACACTAATCCACGTACTGCGTTTGGCGGCTTGATGTTTGTTGGGCGTATCTTCGTCGATGATGTCTTCAATTTGCATGTTCAATCTCGGTTTGGGCTAGATTTTGGTAAGAAAAGCAGCGCTGGCGCGATTATACCGAGGCGGATTGAAGCCAAAGTGAAGATGCGATTTTTACTGGCGTGGATCAAAAATGGTATCCAAATCAATGATGAGTCTGCATTGTTGCGATGCGCCTCCTGATGACCAGCCCTCACGCTGAATGTTGAGCAACATTCAGTGCCGGAGTGAACTCATCAGGTAAATCAAATGCATGTCGGATGCGCTCGCTCAATGCTTGTGGCGTGCGGGAAATAATGACTTCGGGTACGGCGTATTTGAGCGTGAGGCGGCGGAAATCTTCAAAACCGTAGGACACCATAAACGGATTAAATCCAGCCGCTTGCATCGAGAGATAATCATTGTGCTCGTCGCCGCAGGCAAAGGCGCGTGCAGGATTGATCTCTAGCTGCTTGAGTGCCGCGCTAAAGTGCTCGGTTTTGGGCGTTTTCAGTGGAATGCAGCTAAAAAAATCCAGCTGCTGAATATCTAAATCATGCCGCGCAAAGAGGCGGCTGAGCGTAATCGCGGGTTCGTGTGTGACATTCCGAGTGACTAGGCCAACGCGGATTCCCGGCGTTGCCAGTAGTTGCTGCAATAAAGGAGCGATTCCTGGGTAAAGCTCAGCGCGTTCGCGGTAGATGTCAGTGAGCGTATTGATCAGTTCTTTGCGATTGGAATTGCCTAAACTTTTGGCCAGATTGCGCGGGAATTCTTTAATGCCGCCTAAGTATTTGAATAAATTTCGCCGTTTTTGAAAGCGATCCAAATCACCTATCGCCATGCCGTGCTGAGTAAACGCCGCTTCAATGGCGCTAAAAGCATCAATAATGGTGCCATCTGCATCTAAAATTATTAATTTGTCACGGCTGGCATACATAAGCGACTCCGCACTAAGGTGCTGGAAAATAGCTTCAGCTTAAGTATCAAATATTGAAATGTGATGAAACTGCAATTGGATTGCAATAAAGAGACAGCCCCAGCTCCAGATAAATTAAGTCTCTTGCCGAAAAGGCAGGTGCGTCGCCATTTCCTGTTGATAGTTTTCTGTGGCCGCCGCTTCGCGGACGATGAATTGGGCGACGCTCTGCCGCATGCGTGGGTCGGCAATCCAGTAACTGGTCCATGTCGTAATCGGCTCAAAGCCACGCGCTAGCTTATGTTCGCCCTGCGCGCCCGGCTCAAACGTCTGCAAACCATGCTCAATCGCGTAGGCGATGCCTTGGTAATAGCACAGCTCAAAATGCAGGCCGGGGCATTCCAAATCTGCGCCCCAATGCCGCCCAAACAGTGCGGTATCGCTGCGATAACAAATCGCCGATGCCACTAAATCATCACCTTGGTAGGCGACAAACACCACCATCGCGCGGCCGATTTCTGCTGCGAGCTGCTGGAAAAATTCCAGCGAAAATGCAGGATGATTGCCATAACGGCGGAAGGTATCCTGATACTGACGGTAAATCGCTTGCCAACTTGCTGCATCGATTTCATCTCCGTGCAAAGTCGCCAATCGCAGCCCAGCATCGCTGACCGAGCGGCGTTCGCGCTTGAGTTTTTTGCGCTTCATTGCGGTAAATGTCGCCAAAAAGTCGTCAAAATCACGGTAGTTCTGGTTTTTCCAATGAAATTGCACACCGCTGCGCATCAGCAATCCAGCCTCGCTCAGCGCGGCGCGGTCGGCTTCTTGCACAAATAAGCACTGCCACGATGAGACTTTGAGTTCTTGTGCCACATGAATCGCAGCAGCAATAAGCTCGCTGCGCGTCGATTCATCTTGCCCCTGCGCCAACACACAGCGCGGCCCCGGTGACGGGGTAAACGGTATTGCTGAAACCAGCTTGGGGTAATACGCCAGCCCCGCCGCCTGCCATGCTTGCTCCCATTGCCAATCGCGCGAAAAATCACCAAAGGAATGTTGGCGTAAATACAGCGGCAACAGCGCGCGCGGACGCTCGTTTTCATCTTGCAGCAGCAAATGCACAGGCTGCCACGCCAAATCAGGGCTGGCTGCGCCCGTGCTTTCGGCAAGCCCCAAGAATGCACGACTCAAAAATGGATCATTGCCGCGCGCGAGCTGCGCCCAGTCAGCGGGGCAAAGATCGTTGGCGCTATTGAGCAAGGCGATGGTCGTCATGGAATTGAATAGTGAAGGATTGATGGGCTGATGCTAGCACGTCTGCAGAGCGAATTTGCAGCGATTGCGCCCTCGCCCCTGCGTATTGAAATCGCGACAGCGTATCGTCGTCACCGATGCACATCGCTTACAGCCCTAGTGCTTTCCGTTACACTGTCGGCTTCATTAGGAAATACAGCTCATGGCGCTTAAATCAACGGTTTTCAAAGCCGAACTTAATATCACCGATATGGATAGGGGCTATTACCAAAGCCACCATTTGACAATTGCACGGCATCCGTCGGAAACCGACGAGCGCATGATGCTGCGTTTGGTTGCTTTTGCCCGCCACGCGAGCGAATCGCTCGAACTCACACGTGGCTTATCGGCCGATGACGAGCCTGATGTGTGGCAAAAAGACTTAACGGGCGCGATTGAATTGTGGCTTGAATTAGGTTTACCCGATGAAAAACGCATCAAAAAAGGCTGCGGCCGCGCCGATGAAGTGTGGGTCTACGCCTACGGCGGTCGCGTGGTGGACATTTGGTGGGATGGCATCAAAAACCAACTCACGCGTTTTGAGCATTTGAATGTCGTTAGCATTCCGGCGGATACGCTGAGCGAATTAACCAAAATGACCGAACGGACGATGCAAATTCAGTGCACGATTCAAGACGGCCAAATGTGGATGTCGGACGCTAATCATAATATTTTGGTGGAAATGACTACGCTACAATCATCGAACGTATAGCGCGCTAAGCTATTTTTATTAATGGCTAGCTTGAAATACCCCAGCTACTAAGGTTGATCTATGTTTCGAATATTGGCCGTATTGCTTGGGCTTTGCACTCTGTATATCCAAATCACGAGTGATGAAGCGATGAGTCTTCTCTTTGTGACCTTTGCGGTAGTTTTTCTTGTCTATGGGCTGGGTGGGAAAAAATGGCTGGCTAAAATTGACGCTCGCTTTCACAGTGGCTTTAACGAAAATCCGATCGAAGAGTATAAAAAGCTGATGAAAAATGAAGTAGAGACGCCGCCCAAATCATGAGAAGTTAATTCAACTTTCCATTGGTAGTCCCCCAGAAAAGCGGTAGCAGCTGATAGCGCCGCGCTGGGAAAAATTGCCTTAAATTTCATCCTGCCAAAACTGCGTTGCTTTTCTATAGTGAATGGCTCTTAACGGATTGCCATGATGTCGAGTTTGTTCCACCGCCTCTTTTTGAACACTACGCCGGAAGTCGATACGGCGGCGTTTGAACGTCTGAATGCCCTGTCACCCCGTTTAACTGAAAACGATGGCGGCATTGTTTCTGAATTTAATCCCGAAGATAAAACCATTATTTGCCGTGAAACCATCGTCAACCGCCAAGAGCGCGTTGTTGGCCATGAGTTTATGCTCAAGAAAAACATCACCGAGCGCGTGCACATTGGTCATGCAATGCGGCGTTTGTATGATCAGGCTTTGGTGAGTCAACTGATTAGTCTGCCCTTGTTGCAATTATTGGGCCAGCGTTTTGCCCTAGTGCACATCGCCGCCGAGCATATTTTTGAGAGTAAGGTCGCGCATTTGGCCGGTCAGCATTGCATGTTTGTGCTGCGCTTTGTGGATGAGTCGGTGAGTGACGAGTTGATTGAGCAGGTCAAAAAATTACGCAAAAAAGGCGTCATGATCGGCATTCTGGCGCACGAGTGTTTGAACGCGGGCATGGAACGCTTGGTCGATGATGTCGATATGCTGGTGCTGGACTTGCATGAAGAGGCGAGCTTTTCTGCCGATATTGCGGAGGCGATTCACGCGCAGCCGCAATGGCCCTTGCTGGCCTGCCATATTGATTCATACGAAGCTTTTGATGCGATGTGGGAATCCACACTCTATGGCGAGCGCGTGTGTTTTTTTCAGGGCCCTTTTATTAGTTCTCGTGATGCTTGGGGCGTCAATCCAACGCCCGCATTACGGTTTCAAGTGCTGCGCTTGTTAGACCTCATTGATCAAGAAGCACCCACGCAAGTGCTGGTCGATGCGCTCAAAGCAGATCCGGTGTTGCTATACAAATTATTGCGGATGAATAAAGCTAGCTCGACCGAACTCATCGGCAGTGCCGAGCACGCGTTATTGAGTGTGGGCCGTGAAACATTACATCAGTGGCTGACGTTTATGGCGCATAGCCAAATGCCGGATGCAGGACGCGATCTTGAACTGCTCAAGGTGGCTTTGCAGCGCGCAAGATTGATGCAGTTGATAGCGCAAAGCTTGGCCTTGCCGCAGGCTGAACAGGTTTTTCTCACTGGCATTTTGTCTTTAATGGGGGCTTTGCTGCAGCAGCCGCTGGCCGATACACTCAAAGCAATTGATGTGCCTCGCGAAATTAGTGCCGCGCTGCTGACGCGCTCGGGATTGCATTTCCCCTATCTGCAATTGGCGTGTGCGGTGGAAACCCAAGATTTTCATACGATTAGCCAGTGCTGCCAAGCCTTGCATGTTTCCGCCTTGGTGGTGAAAGAGCAGCATGCTGCTGCCGCGCAATGGGCAGAGTCTGTTTTGTACCATAAAGCAGGGCAGTAGCTCGGGCGCTGTAAGCTATCCTTTTCGTACTTAAAGCTCTAAGATAAAGCTCCTTTTGCTCCTCCTTGCTGAATCATTATGTTGCATCTCAGTTCTTTCATGGCCCACTTCATATTGGTGATCGCCGCACTGATCCCGATTTTGAACCCACTGGGTCAAGCTCCTATTTTTATGTCGATGACGTCGCGCTACAGCGCGGATGAGCGTGCGATCTTGGCGCGAAAAGTCGGCATGTATGGCTTTTTCTTGCTCTTGGTGAGCATGTTTATTGGCATTTATGTGCTGGAGTTTTTTGGCGTTTCTCTGGCGATTGTTCGAGTCGGTGGTGGTTTGTTAGTCGCAACTGCAGGCTGGCAATTGATGTCGTCTGATCCATCGCATAGCGTGCTGGTCTCCAGTGACGAACGTTTGAGCGAAGAGCAATTACGCCAGCGCGCCTTTTTTCCGCTGACCTTTCCAATTAGCGTGGGCCCAGGCTCGATTACCGTGGCGATTACCTTGGGGGCGAGTTTCAAGCGTTCTGGTTTAGATACGGTTTTGATTCCACTTGCAAGTGTGCTGGCCGTCGCGGTGGCGTCGTTTTTGCTGTATTGGTGCTATCGCAATGCCGACCGCTTGCTCAAATTGATGGGTGAAACCGGCACGATTATTTTCTTGCGACTGTCGGCGTTTATTCTACTTTGCTTAGGAATTCAGATTTTTTGGAACGGGATCAGTGAATTGATGGCCGAGTTTTTAATTCAACATTGGCCAAAGTAAGTATGGCTCGCACGAGCCATTAATCCTCAGCATCTCTTTCCAAGCGCCAACTAAGCCGCTTTGTTTGCACAGCCTGTGCGATCAAAGCGGCAATTTCCTTTCTGTATTGTCCAATACACCCCGTAATCATTACATCCACGCTCGTTGAGCGTTCTGCTGGCTGCCGGCCAAAACACTTTGAAACACCCATTCAATTAAACCCAGATCAATACAGCTGAACGCGTCAGCCTGTGCATCAACTCGGCCAAAATCATTCCCGTCGTTTCTCAATAAGCCACTTTCGATCAACGATTTCTCGGTATTTCGTGCGCAATTTCAACATCAAAATACGATGTATTAACGCCAAACCTATACAAAATATGGCCCTTAAAAAGATACTGTTTAGGGTGGATAAGCTGTGGATGCAAGTCGGGAATCCATACGGATTGCAATGTATGTTTTGGGTGTAAGCGACGATTGTGAGTAGAAATAATTTTTGCTTAACAAATCACAGCATCTAGCTACCGGGTTGATACCGAAAATATCATTGCGCTAAGTAATTGTAAGAAATGTGGAAAACTTACTTATCCACAGGGAGTCGAGCTGCTTATTTATTATTACTAAATTAAAATAAAAACCAATAAAGCAAAGCGTTTTCACAGCAAAAAGCTGTGGATAAATCTACCGTTTTAAGCCAAAAACTAACCAACAGGTCTTTAAACCAATCACCAGCTATTTGGCAAAAAAGCTAGGCTTTACCGACAAATTGAGCGAAAATTGCAGACGAGTTGCGACAGATCCACTTGATTGATGGCAACAAGGAGTTGAATGTGGAAGTGAATATTTTTAAAAGCATGAGCAATCCCAGCAAATGCCTCGTGTTACCTGTTGACGTTGATGTCGATGACAGCCAATTGGCCATTGAAGACAAAGACTATGAACAGGTGTATTTCTTACGCACTCGAACTTTGAAAATTGGCAATGACAATGTGAGTTTTGATCCCGCCAGTGCGATCAGCGCCATTGAAAACCAAGGTTTTTATCTATTTCAGCTGTGATTTGCACAGAAATGGGTTCAATACGAGCCCGCCATAGGATGTCCATATGACCCCATCGATTTTGTCTAACGCGCAACGCATCGTCGTAAAAGTCGGTTCGAGCTTAGTGACCAATGAAGGCAAAGGCCTCGATCACGGCGCACTCGCCCGCTGGGCAGAAGAAATCGCGCAGTTAACTCGTTTGGGTAAACAAGTCGTGTTGGTGTCATCCGGTGCAGTTGCTGAAGGCATTGCCCGACTGGGCTGGACACAAAAACCGACGGCAGTACACGAAAAACAAGCCGCTGCCGCTGTCGGCCAACTGGGTCTTTGCCATGCTTATGAAAGCGCATTTCGCAAGCACAATTTGACCTGTGCACAAGTGCTGCTCACGCACGAAGATTTATCTGACCGTACTCGTTACCTGAATGCGCGCTCCACGTTGTTGACGCTACTGCAATTGGGCGTGATTCCAATCATCAATGAAAACGACAGCGTAGTAACCGCTGAAATCAAATTTGGCGACAACGATACGCTGGGCGCTTTGGTCACCAATCTGATTGAGGGCGATGCACTGGTCATTTTGACCGACCAAACTGGCTTGTTTACTGCCGACCCACGTAGCAACCCAACCGCAACCTTAGTGCAAACCGGTATCGCCGGTGACCCTGCTTTGGAAGATATGGCCGGTGGCGCGGGTTCTAGCGTTGGAAC
The DNA here is from genome assembly GCF_019665765.1 of Deefgea tanakiae. Taxonomy (GTDB): domain Bacteria; phylum Pseudomonadota; class Gammaproteobacteria; order Burkholderiales; family Chitinibacteraceae; genus Deefgea; species Deefgea tanakiae. Next base: position 3,041,024 of record NZ_CP081150.1, on the reverse strand, counting down.
AGGGGGGATGTATACCAAAATCATCGCCGCCAAGCGTGCCGCCCGTAGCGGCGCAGCAACCATCATTGCCTGTGGACGTGAAGCGAAAGTGCTAACTCGATTGGCTGCCGGTGAAATGATCGGTACGCAACTGACGTCGGCGACTTGTGCTTTGGCTGCTAAAAAACAATGGATTGCGGATCATTTGCAGCTCAAGGGTAGCGTGACGCTGGATGCCGGTGCGGTGCGGGCGGTGAAGCAATCGGGTTCCAGCTTGCTACCGATAGGCGTGATTGCGGTTGATGGTGAGTTTTTGCGCGGTGAAGTCGTGCGCTGTGTTGATCACGAAGGCCAAGAAATCGCGCGTGGTTTGATTAATTACAGCTCACAAGAAACACAACGTATTTTGCGCCAACCGACCGGGCAAATCGAAGCGGTATTGGGTTACATCGATGAAGCAGAACTGATTCATCGTGATAATTTAGTATTGTGTTGATGTTGGGTATTGCCCCCTAGATATTGCCAATCAAGACCTCTGCTTAAATACCTATGGAATGATAAAAGCCGTAGCAAAGTGATTCGCTACGGCTTTTTGATTATTGCAATGCTTAAAGATTTTTGAGCATCACCGTCACTTCACGACCTGCACCACGGGTTAAAACGGGCGTATGCGTGTCGTTGATTTTGATGAGCTTGCCATCGATTTCGAGTCGAGCGCCAATCGAATAGGTGTTGCGCGGATTAATCGCATCCGGCGAGAACTTCAGCGTCACCGTTGGTGGCGTGCCTTGTTCTAATGTGATGGTTTGCTTAGAAATCACCTCCGCCGGCGCATCCATTCGCGAAACATCGCGTAATTCAACAGTGAGTACCGCGCCAGGATAGAGGCGACGATCCAGCCACATCACCTTGGCGGTGACACTTTCAACGGCTTTCTTTTTCACGATGCCATACATAGAAAATGCCTGTTGGACTTCTTTGGTATTGGTTTGCAGCGCAATGAATTCTTTCCCTTCCGCGCTAGCTGGGTCAAAAGGGTTGTTGGCAGGCAGTTGCGCCACATAAACACGCTGTCCATCTTCACCCAGTACTTCACCAATCGGCTTTTTATCCGCCGCGAGTTGCGTCCACGCCGCTTTAGGGAACACTAAAATATCGAGTAATGGGTATTTCTGCTGAGCTGCGCCAGCACGGAAACGATATTCAAACTGTTGCGTGGCGCTTTCGCCATAAAATGGAATTTCGCTGCCGGATTTCACATACATTTGCACTCGATTGGCGGTCCAACGATCCGGCGGAATAAATACCAAACCAGAGGCGGCATCACGAACAGGTCTTAAAGGCTCTTCGATATCGGCTAAGGTACAATTTCTGGCTACGACAATGTCATTTTGCTCCAAAAAGCCCGTGTCGCCCTTGAGCCAAACCGTTGTTTTGCCATCGCTGTATTTGGTGCCAGAGGCCGCGACGACTTGTGGCAATGGGATGAATGACCAGCCAACTTGCAGTTGGATCGCATCAGGCGAGGTCATTTGAATGGTAAAAGATTGCCCTTCATCGCACTGAAAACGTTTTTGCGTGGGCACTTCATTTGCAAAAACAAAACTACTACAAAGTAGCATAGGAAGAATAAACGCTTTCATTGGCTTGCCTTTGTCATATCTTGAGTCGATATTGTGGGCAATTTATGCCAAAGAAGAAAGGCGAATATTTCCTATGCAATGTCAGTGATTGTTCAGAAAACTAAAAAATAGCCTGATCAGGGAATTGCGTATTTTTGGCTGGCGGCTGCATTAATGTGCGGGGGACTGATACCAGCAAGATTAATTTTTCAATCGGTGTTTCACGCTGCAAAATGAGTTCAGGTAGCTCGATAATTTGATTGTCGCTGTCTTCACCATCAACAACGCCCATTCGATCCACATTGCAACTATGAATATGTAATTGAACAATATCCGGCGTGGCAGCTAATTCGGTGATCAATAACTCGCACATGGCTTCTGGATTGAGCATCTCATGAATGCTTTGCAATTCTGTGGTGAGTGTTTTAATCCGTTCTTTTTGCGCCGTTTGCGCGGCACTGGGTGTATTGCCATGCATTCTGAGCATGGTACGGGCATTGATGAGTTCATCATCAATCTGTTTTTTCTTGTTTTCAATCGCTGCAATAGCCAGTTGAGCTTGATTGGCGACTGTATCCAAAATCCGTAATGCACCCAATTGCACCAAGGCATCAGGTGACTCGGCTGGGATACCAATCCGGTGATTAGCAAAAATCAATAATTTTTGTGGTACATCTTGCCGAATTTGCCCGTCGATTTCACACATGCCGTAGCGTGTTTTTTCATTGGCATCGGCAATCAAACCCACATACGCAATATCGGACAGCGGCCAGGTTGCAAACCATGTTTGCAACTCGGTATCGCCACCAACGATTTCGCTCATGCGATCTGGTGTGGCAAACAGTAGCTGTAGTGTACGATTTTCGCGCCAATTTTCGACGGTTAAGGCAATCGGGTCAGGCAATTGCGTTGCCAGAGCCGTAGCATGTGCGTGCGCCCAGCCTATATATGACACTAAGCGAGATTGGTAATTTCGCGCAAGGCGAATATGGGGATGGGCGATGTCAACGAGCCGCTCAATCAGCGCTTCGTCGTCGCCGCTGATTTTCGGTTTAGGGGCAAACCAAGACTGAATTGTGCTCCACATCATCGACTACCTTATGTAAAAGATAGGATATTAAGCTCAATTGCTTAAAAAAGCAGTGTGTTGGCTCAAGGATTCAATTCATACAAGGTCGCCTCATCCGGTGGAGTTAGCTCGCGGATCACGCGTGCAGGGTTACCGCCCGCCAAGACACAAGACGGAATATCGCGTGTCACGATGCTACCTGCGCCAATGACGCTATGGTCGCCGATGGTCACACCCGCGCAAATAATCGCACTGGCCCCAATCCACACATTATTGCCTATCGTAATGCCTTTGGCGCAGTAGGCCCAGCGTTGCCGCTCGGTCGGGTCAACGGGATGAGTGCCGGTTTGGATTTGTACATTGGGCGCAATGATGGTGTGGTGGCCAATCGTAATGGGCGCGCCGGGAGCGGCTGCGATTTGGGCGTTGTAATTGATAAATACTTTACGACCAAAACGAATTAAATGCCCGCGTGCAATCGCCAGTGGTGGCGTGATAATGACTTCATCAGCCTGAGCAAAGAGCTGGGCAAGTAGCGATGCGCGTTCTTGCGTTGAGCCGTGTGGCAGATTATTGAAGCGATGTAGTAGTTCGCCTTCCTTTTTCCAGTGCGTTTCAGTGCCTAAATTTCCGAATGAAAAGTTAACTAAGTCGTGACTCATACATCACCTTTGCGTATTAGCAATTGATAATCTACGTGAATGAAGCTTGTTGAGATAGTATAGGTCTTCTATGGTTGTAAGTACTGTCACAAATACGTATACAAAGGGTTTGATATGAATAATTGGGGCGTGAAAACACGGCTTTTAGCCGGTTTTGGTTTGGTTCTCTCGCTATTGGCGGTCGTCGCAGTGGTTGCTTTATTGAGCCTAAATGGTTTACGAAGCAATGTGGCTCAGCTTGTAGAACAGCGCTACCCCGTAGTTGTTCAATTGAATCAGCTTATTGCAATGGCTTACCAAACCGATATTTCGCTGCGTAATGCCGTCTTAGCCGAAACCTTAACTGACACCGACAATCTGGTCGCCGAGCTAAAAAAACAGGGCCCTAATGAAGAAGCTAAGCTGATTGAACTAAAAAATATGCTGGCCAATGACCCCAGTGCACAAGGTTTATTGACTGAAGTGGTCAACGCCAATGTGGCGATGGATGTAAAAAAAGAAAAACTACTTACCCAATTGACGCTTGATCGCACTACCGGCGCTCACTTTATCAATACCGAATACGCCACTGTAAGTAATGCTTATCGCGATGCGCTGTTGCAGCTTGCCAAACAGCAAGGCCAAGCGATGGATGAAGGCAAAATGACCGCGCTTAGCAGTGCGAATGGTGCATTTAGTGTGATTGCGATGGTTAGTATTTTTGCGATTGTGTTGGGTTTGGTGTTGGCATGGCTGATTGCTTCTAAATTGGTGCAATCTTTGTTTGCTGCCTGTGCTGTGGCAGAGAAAATTGCTGCGGGCGATTTAAGCCATGATTGGCACGGTGTGCAGTTTGGCAGTGATGAATTGGGCAAATTGCAAAGCGCATTGAAAAAAATGCAGGATAACTTAACGCAGATTATCCGGCAGATTCGTGATAATTCTGAAGCGGTCACACGCTCAGCCCGGACGCTTTCGAGTGCGTCTCAGCAAATTATGATGGGCTCGGATGAGCAGTCGTCTTCGGCAAGTTCGATGGCGGCGGCAGTCGAAGAAATGAGCACCAGTATGGATCAAGTGGCAGACAATACGCTCGATGTGGAACAAAAAGCCAGAGGTGCAGGTGAGCTGGCTGGCAATGGCAGCAAAGATGTTTCTGCCGCCGCCCGTGAGATGCAAGCGATTTCAACTGAGGTTGGCAGTGCGTCAGATCAAATTACTGAGCTGGGCCGCAATATCAATGAAATTGGCACGATTGTGGTGGTGATTAAAGACGTCGCAGATCAAACCAATTTATTGGCGCTGAATGCTGCGATTGAAGCTGCTCGAGCTGGTGATATGGGGCGCGGCTTTGCGGTGGTGGCCGATGAAGTACGTAAATTGGCCGAGCGCACAGCGCAATCGGCGAGCCAAATCACGCAAATGGTCGGCAATATTCAAAGCAGTGCACAGGATGCGGTTGTTCGTATGAGTAGCGGTAGTCGCCGTGTTGGGGATGGTCTGCAATTAACGACACAGGCAAGCGATAGCATCAGCTTGATTAATCAGCGTAGCCTAGAAGTAGTTCATTCGGTGCATGGCATCACCGAGCAAATGCAAGAGCAGCGTTCGGCGGCGCGTGATATCGCGGTGAATGTCGAACGAATCGCACAAATGGCCGAGGAAAACTCTGTCTCGGTACGCAATATGGGTGACTCTATTATTCAATTAGAGCAAATGGCCGAGCAACTATCCTCGACCGTGCAGCGGTTTAAAGTGGCTTAAGGGTTTATTCCTAGTCGTGTTTTTAAGTAACGATTAAATCACTCGTTGTGGTGTTTTTATTTTGGATGGCTTATGTCTGAACTGATTGCTTATATTGCACCACAAAATGTATTGCCTGCCTTATCCGATTGCTTATTGATTTTAAATAGCAGCAACAGCCATTTGCATGTGATTCAGGCAGATGACGGTGATATCGTGCAGCGGCATTATGCTTTGCAGATGCCAGTGCAGCGTTTGGTGTTCCCACCGGCGAATTGTCATTGGTTGATTGCAAGCCTCAGTAATGAGCCACATCCTGCGATCCGCACGATACAACATCACTTGGTGGTTACTGCAATGGGGCTGTGCAGCAATCATATCGATTTAGCGCGTAGTTTGGACATCGGCATTGCGTCGAACCTAAGTGAATTAGTTGAAGCGGTGTTGGTACGGCAACTCAATGACGGCGCAACGCTATTAGAGGCCATTGCCATTTGCAATGCCCAATTAAAAGGTGATGTGTCCTATATTTGCCATCAGCAAGGTCACGCGCAGTTTATGTTCGCATCCTGCTTGGGGCGTCCATTGTTTGTGGGATTGGAATCGGGCTTAAGGCAAATTTGTTGTAGTAGTTTACGTTTGATTCGCCAGCGCGCTAATCAAGTGTATGCGATGAATACGGGCGATGTGGTGAGGTTTGGTTTGGGCGCCCCGATGCTTATTTTGCCGAACGGCATAGAGCAAGCACTGCAAATGCCAGCGGTCAATAAAAGCCAAGGCATCCCGCATTATATGCTTGAAGAAATTGAAGCTCAGCCTGAGACTTTGGCGATTTTGGTGCAAAAATATGGGGCTGGATTTTCGCTACCACTGGCTTTGCGTGGCAAATTAGCCGGCATTCGCAGTGTGACTTTATTGGCGTGTGGCTCAAGCTACCATGCGGCTTTGGTGGCGAGTTATTGGTTTGAAACGCTGGCAGGGCTCCCTGTGCAGGTCGGTCTCAGTAGTGAATATAGCGATCGAGATGTGCATCCTGATGCTTATGACTTGGTGGTAGCGATTTCGCAGTCTGGCGAAACCGCCGATACGATTGCGGCGCTCAAACATGCGCAAATCAATGGTTCGCCGCGTACTGTTGCTTTAAGTAATTCACCGGGCAGTACGCTGACAACGTTAGTTGATCATTCCTTGCTGACGCATTCGGGCGCAGAGCAATCGGTCAGCGCGACAAAATCACTCACCGCTCAATTGTTGATGTTGTATGTGTTGGCTTTTACCTTGGGTGAAGCACGCGGCGAGTTAAGCAAAGAGCAAGTCACTGCTGCGCAGCAAGAAATGCTCGACTTGCCGACGGCAGTCGCCGAAACTTTGCAGCTCACTAAAGACATTCGCCGCTGGGCGGGTATGCTACATCGAAAGAAAAATCTATTTGTGATTGGTCGAAATGCGCATTACCCCGTCGCGATGGAAGGGGCGTTTAAGTTGCGTGAGGTCGCGTATCAACACGCGGTGGCGTTCCCATCCGGTGAGCTCAAGCATGGCCCCATCACCTTGGTGAATGAAGAATTGCCAGTGATTGTGTGTTTACCGTGGAATCTACAAGCGCAAAAAATGCTCGATGATTTAAAGGCGGTCCGCGCCAATCGGGGTGAGATTTTCATTCTATCCAACGGCAATATTGCCTCAGTGGAAGGCACTTCGGTGATTCGGATGCCAAATGGTTTAAATCATTTAAGCCCGATTATTTATACCGTGGCACTGCAAATGTTGGCTTACTACTGCGCGGTATTTAGTGGTAACGATATCGATGCGCCACGCAATTTAGCCAAAGCAAAAACAGCAACGCTCGCATGATGTATTGCCCTGCAGGCATTATTAATTAATGACTGTAGGGCAATACTTATTTTTTCCCGACTAACCAGACCCCACCTAACACCACAGCAGCACCCAGCCACTGTATCGCAGTCAGGCTTTCATTGAGTAATTGCATACTCATGATGATCGACAGCACGGGACCAAAACTGCCGATGACGGCGGTGCGACTTGCGCCGATGCGCTGCATTGCAGCGGTAATGGCATACACCGGCAAAACTGTGGAAACAATCGCGATAATCAGCGCATAGCCCCAAACGATAGGTGGCTGCTGAATACTGCTCAATGGGTGGCTCAAGAGCCAGTGCACCAAGATCCCACAACCTGATACCGTTAACGCCAACTCCGTAAAGCGCATCGAACCCACTCGGCCAATCACCGCTGGGCTCCACGTCATATATAAAGAAAAGACCAAGGTACTGGCGACGACAAAGCCAATCCCAGCCCAGTCGGCGTGCGCGTTAGTCAATTCTGGAGCGAGCACTAAGATCATCCCCAAATAGGTGAGTGGCAAAGCGCGTTTAATTCGTGGTGCAATCGGTGTGCCGCTAAACCATGATACGAACAAGACGGTGAACGCCGGATAAAGGCATAAAATCAAGCGTTCCAAGCTGGCGCTGACGGTCTCAAGGCCAATAAAATCCAGCACACTGGCTAAATAATACCCAAGCAGTCCAAGACCCAAAATTTTTAGCTTATCCGACGTCGATATTGGCGTTTCCTGCTCATCGTGGGCAAGGCGAGAGACGCGCCATAAGCGCACCATCCACAGCAGAGCAATCGTAAAAATAAGCCGCTGCATCAATAAGGTCACCGCATCCACGCCGTGGACAAAAGCGAGCTTAATAAAAATGCCTTTCATGGCAAAGCCAGTGGCGGCAAAGCCAGCGAGCAAAACGCCAGTACGAATTGATTTTGCTGAATTCAAGGGGTCATCCTCCATCATAACGCGCGGCCGGTAGGCCGATGAGTGCGGGAGGAATACAAGAGGAGGGATTGCCACCGCCGGATTCGCTTCCCGCGGTAGCAACGCCAAATCGACGTTTACCGCGCAGGCGCGAGTAAGGGCCAGGCGAGCAGCTTGGCTAAAGTCGAAATGAAAATTGGCGTGGTATTGAGTGTCATGACTTCATCATGCCGTGCATGTCAGCTTTGCGTCAACCCTTGGGTATGTAACCAAATGTTGTCGTGCACCATCCATTTTCTGCGATGCTAGATTGCCGCGTGGCGCGGCAGCCAGCACAATGGTGATTCTAAAAATTGTGAGGATACGCAATGTCGTTCTGGCGTGATGTGTCGATGTCGGCTGTGGTGGCGGGGTTTGTGACCGTTTTGGTGGGATTTACCAGTTCGGCGGTAATCGTGTTTCAAGCCGCGCAAGCGCTGCATGCAACACCAACCGAAATCGCTTCATGGATGTGGGCGCTCGGTTTGGCGATGGGGCTGACGTGCATCGGCTTGTCATTGCGCTACCGTGTACCCGTGGTCACCGCATGGTCGACGCCGGGCGCGGCACTACTGGTTACGGGAGTTGCCGGTGTGACAATGCCTGAAGCGATTGGCGCATTTATCGTATCGGGTTTGTTGATTGTGCTGATGGGGGTAACGGGCTGGTTTGAGCGTGCGATGCAGCGGATTCCACAAGGAATTGCGTCGGCAATGTTGGCAGGCGTGCTGCTGCGTTTTGGTTTGGGTGCATTCACTGCTTTGCAAACTCAGTTTGTTTTGGCGGGTGGCATGATCGTCGCGTATTTATTCCTGCGCCGCTTTAAACCGCGTTACGCGATTGTTGGAGTATTGCTCTGCGGATTGCTTATCGCCGGGGCGCAGGGCTCATTACACCTAGAGGGTATTGTGCTTGAGTTCGCGATGCCAGTCTGGACGACGCCCGTGTTTACCCTTAGTAGCATCGCCAGCGTGGCATTACCGCTGTTTATGGTGACGATGGCCTCGCAAAATGTGCCGGGTGTGACGGTGCTGCGCGCCAATGGCTATAAGCCGCCCATTTCTCCGATTATCACCACAACCGGTATCACCACGGTGCTGCTTGCGCCATTTGGCGCATTTGCGATCAATTTAGCCGCGATTACCGCTGCGATTTGCATGGGCAAAGACGCGTGTGAGGATGCGACCAAACGCTATGTCGCCGCCGTTGCCGCTGGCGTGTTTTATGTGCTGATTGGTTTATTTGGTGCTACCGTGGCAGCGCTATTTGCCGCTTTTCCGCGTGAGCTGGTGCTGGTGGTGGCGGGTTTGGCTTTGGTGAATATTATTGGGAATGGATTGGCACTGGCGATGCGCGATGAGGCGCAGCGTGAAGCGGCGATGATGACTTTTCTGGTGACCGCTTCAGGTTTAACGCTATTTGGCATCGGCTCGGCATTTTGGGGCTTGATCGCTGGTGCTGTGATGGCACTGGTGATGCATAAAAAAAGTAACTAATTCGTTCATCACGGTAGCGCTCTGCTTATTGAAACATCCGTAATTTTCAGAGCGCTGCCCAGTCGTTTGTCAGCATCAGTGATGGTTGCATCGTTTACGGATTTTCTTTCAATCCAGCCATTAATAAACGGTAGGCGATACTGTTTTTGCCCGGTAGCGTTGGCAAATCATCGGGGCTAAACCAACGCGCATCTTCGATTTCATCGGGCTGGCAGACAATCTCGCCGGAAACATAATCGGCAAAAAAAGTCAGCATCAAGGAATGTGGAAACGCCCAGCTTTGGCTAGAAAACCAGCGTAGATTGCTGATGGTTACTCCGACTTCTTCCAGCACTTCACGATGCGCGCATTGCTCCAAACTCTCGCCAGGCTCAACAAAGCCAGCTACCGCGCTGTACATGCCTTCTCGGAAATGCGGCGAGCGTGCCAACAAAATCTCACGACCACGTTGAATTAACACCATTACCGCTGGCGAAACACGCGGCCAAACTCGATGCCCGCAGGCGGTGCATTCGCAAGCGGCTTCGTGCTCAAGAGGGACAGTGGGCGCGCCGCAAACACCGCAAAAACGATGCGTGCGATAAAACGTCGCAATTTGAAACGCTCTTCCCGCCAGCGCCCACAGCGTTTCACCAATCACATCAAAACTAGCCCGTAAATCGAGGGGCGTGATATGGCTTGGCAAGGGCGTGGTCTCATCCCAAAAAGCCATTTGCACCATTTGTGTATCGAGTTGGCCAATATTAAGTTGGTATTGGGGGCTGCCGATGGACTGCAGTGCCGTAGCACTGGCTAATGTGTCTTGACATAGAAGTAGTGTATTGCCGTGAATGCCAATAATAATATTGTCTTCAGACAGATACGTTGTTGTATTGTGGGCAGGAGTGAATGCCATTGGCAGCATAAAAAGCCTCATGCCTTGAGTATGGCATTTTAAAAAAGAGCATCGATTAAACCATTCCTATTTTTTCGCAGCAAGGATAAAAAATAGCTGCCTGTGGCGAGTTCAGCTCGGAAAATGTCGCAAAATAAATTGATTTTCGTTTGTCATTGAATTTAAACAATTCTGTAATGTATTCCTCTTAGAATCAGACGCATTAAAGCCCCCAGCAAAGGGCTGATTTTTTAATTCAACAGATGAGTGAAAACATGAAACAAATTAGCCTGATTGCCACTTTATTGACTGTCGCTGTGCTATCAACGGCTTGCAGCTCTGCACCAGAGAAAAAAGCCGCAGCGCCTGCACCTGCAGCGCCTGCTGCAAAACCAGCAGCTGATGCTGCTGCGGTTGCGAAGACTGTTAAAGCCGCTTTGGATGCAGATGCAAAATTGAAAGCGTTTGATCTGAAAGTTAAAGGCGCGAACGACAAGAAAGATCCGAGCAAAGTAGATGTGACCATCGATGGTACTGTTGATACTGGTGAGCAAATGGCTCAAGCCGGTATGATCGCCGAGAAAGTGAAAGGCGTTCAGTTTGTAAACAACAACATTATGCCAAAAAATTAATTTGAATTTGGCCCAGCAAAAAAGACAGCCCAGGCTGTAATGCCGTTCACTTAAGCCAAGTGAGCGGCATTTTTTATGCACCATCTTCACTTTTACGCCCATTCAATGCATTCAATTTCAATAATGAGTAGGACTTTGCCATTCTCGCGTCTGCCATTGATGTTAAATGGATCGCTTAGGTGCTTGCCGCCACTGGCATAGCCACGATTCGAAGCCGAAAAATGCCCGCTGAACAAGTCATTTGGCTCGTCATCTCACTCGCTTTATTTCGCCCAACCCCTGCATTGCTAATAGTGCGCTCACGATGCGCTTATTTTGGATGTCGAGTTGAAGATTTGTTTGAGTACATTCCCGAGGTAGTGCCCAAATCAGAAAATGACTAGCTAGAGCGACGGACAAGTGCCAACACGACTGACCGCCAAATGTAAAAGGCCCCCATGACACGTTGCAATTGTGTGTCTTGGGAGCCTTGATTTTATTAGGGTGCACGAGTGTTGGCGAAGGTGCGTGAGATCTATTGCCGTCATTTAGAGGCAATTTATGGTATTGGTTTCTGTGCCCAAATCAATAAATTCAAGACGAAAAAAAACCTAGGCTTAAGACCTAGGTTTTTTCATTTTTGGTTGCGGGAACAGGACTCGAACCTGTGACCTTCGGGTTATGAGCCCGACGAGCTGCCAACTGCTCCATCCCGCGTCTGTACAAAATTTATTACCAAATGCTAAGCAATAAATTCCCAAAGATAATCATCAACGTCACAGCTAAATGATTGATTTTTGGTGGTTTTGGTTGCGGGAACAGGACTCGAACCTGTGACCTTCGGGTTATGAGCATCAATTTTTTGAGTGACATTAATATGCATAAATTGAGAAATATCGCGATATAAAATATGCATATCATTAATATACAAGGACTTAGAGCACATCTAACGTTACATCAACTTTAGCACTGTAGAACCAGAAAGTCCAAGCCAACAAAAAATGTAACTTTTTAAATTATCTGAGCATCCTACCCTATTACGACCTTCATCCAAAAAACACTTTAGCGAGAGCCTGTTTGCACTGATGTTTTGAGTCATATCCCCAAAGTGGTCCGGCTCAGATTTATTTTTAAAGCTAGTGAGGGGTGGATAGCATCCTATTATTTGTACTTGGTAAAGAGTGTTTAGGTGTTCGCGGAATATTGTTGTCAAGTCACAAGCTGAATATCTTGATTGAATTTGCATATGTGCACATAATCAAAGTGATATCAAAATTAATGAGCAAAAATGCAAACAATTACGCAACAGTTACTTGACCATATTTACGCAGAAGCGGCTCGGAAAGGACTCAATAAAGCCGAGCTAGCCAGCCAAGCAGGTCTTTTGCCCACGGTAATGTCACGTGCGTACCGTCGTGGCGTGATGAATATTGATAGCCTAGAAAAGCTAGCCGCAGTGTGTGGCTTAACATTGAGTTTGACACCCAAGCAGAGTCAGCTGGCTAAAAAGCTAAATGAAGGAAGTTTGTTCTGATGGCAGACTTATATGGTGTGATCTGGAGCAGAATAGGTGGTGCACCACGTAAACTAGCGGATATGGTTTTAACTCCGATCGAGCTACGCATCACTCGACACCATGATGGCATGGCTATGCCTGGCTTTAGCATGCTCCATGATTTGGCTGGTGAAACTGAGTGGGTATGGTCGCGAGCACTGGATAGTGAATTGCCGCCACAACTACAAGCATTACTCCCACCCCAAATTCACTCATCTCCTATCCGCAAGTTAATGTACAGGCTGCTTGATCAGCAAGGTATACCAAGAATTGGTCGGTTACCGATTGAGCAGGAATGGTTGCTGCTGACGCATTTTGGGGCTGGGGGCATAGGCCATCTAGATGTATTCTTGGATGATGCTGCTGCGCATCGATATTACGCCTCACCAGAATCGAGCATACTCAAGTTGGATGATGCCAAGGCATTGTGGGCTTGTCTGCGAGACGGTTTTACCAACCAAGCTGCCGAAGATCATCTTGCCGAAATGATCGGGAAAATTCAGGTCTCGGGCGTATCGGGCATGATGCCAAAGCTATTTACGTCTCTCGACCATCATCCGGTTATGGTCAAAATCGAACCTCCTGACTATCCATGCGTGTTGGCTCTAGAGAGCTTGGCACTCGAATTACATCGAGCTGCGGGGCTAGAGGTGCCTAACTGGCAATACAAGAACATTCGTGCAGAACACGGCGAAATCGCCTCGCTAGTACTCTCAAGATATGACCGTACGGAAAAGGGTCTACCCCTACCGCAAGAGTCGTTCTTTACGCTCCTTCGAACGGGCGCACGCAGCAAATATCATGAGCGAACAGATGGATCGATGGAAACCTTGTTTAAGGTGGTTGAAACCGGTCTGGTTGGGGATGTCCGCTCAGCCAAATATGGTCTTTTTCAGCGTTTGGTGATGGCGCTTGCAACGGGAAATGGCGATTTGCATTCAGAAAACTTCGCCTTGATTGGCAGTGCGGGAACTGCGCAACTGGCGCCAGTGTTTGATCCTGCACCTATGCGAGCCTATCGGCACTTCCGAAAAAACCATGACCTATTATCTGCGCTGAGTTTTGCGGGCGTCGGTGGTGTAGAGCAAATACTGGCCAATGGACAAGCCATGCCATACACAACATCAGGTGACACGCCAGAAGACCTGAATCAACGCGTACTGCAATATGCTAAAAACGGCGACATTTCAGTAAAAATGGCTCGCGATTGGATTTGCACTGCGCTTGAGGTCACTAAAGATTATGCCGATGCTGCCGCTGATTTGTTGACGATGGCCCCCAGTGAGGATCGTCGCCTAAAACGGCCAGACGTGGATGGTTTTCGTCAGACAGTAGACCAGTTACGGAAGGCTCTAGGGGGAGCGCTTAACGGCTAAAGTTTAGTCTTGGGGCGACAATAAATTACAAAGATTTGTCCTCCGAAAAGCAAAAGAGCACTGAAGACCATTGAGAATACCGAGGTCTTTTGGCAAATTCGGTTGGAAAGCCGGCACAATGCAAAATCATTGAAGCACTCACATATCTAAAAATATCTAGGGAATTTAGATATATCTAAAACCGCTAGATATTTTTAGTAATCAAGCTTTTTAACACATAAGAATGCTGATTCAAGACTTTTGCTGTTCCCTGGTTCTGTGCTGCAAAATAATTGGGGGGCCGCAATGTTCTGTTCCATGTATACAGCTAGGAGTTTAACTTCTCGACCACGAGGAAAATGGCGAATCAATCGCTGAGCTCGAATTCTAATTTCTTCTGGAATATGAATATCGGCTCTATTCGCAAGTTCATTGAGCAGTTCCAGTGTTTTCAACATCGATAATGTACGTTCATGTGGCATGGTCATTGAAATTCATCCTTACAGGTAAGCAGTTATTTGGTCTGAACGTGTATGATCAATTCAAAGTGACCAGAATGGTTGCGGGTAGGGTTTTAAACGATTGTTAGTAATTGCCAGTAGCTCTCTGTCTTATTGCCAAGTCCAAAGCATCTTCATTGCCTTGGATTTGCATTCACACGCACCGGCCTCGGCGACACACTTCTGGCATGAGTTCAGAACATTCATTGCGCCTTAACATATTAAACAATCAGATGAACCGCAAGCTATTGTTTCATATGGATTTATTTTATTATTTTCTTTTTTAACTCCAGAGCTGCCTATAAACCGTCACCTTAAACGTAACGTGATCATAAATAAAAATAAGTGCAAGTCATTGTTTTATATGGCTTAAATCGTGGTGCTTTTTTTCGGGTTCCTCCGCTGCTTATAAACAGTCACTTTACTCGTATTTGTTTTATACGTGCTGGTACCCAGAATTCTTGCTGCCTTGGGTTCAGGGGTTTTGATTGACTAGGCCGGACATTCTGACTTGAGCTTGAACTGATGAAGGCAGCTACCAGATGGTTAGCAGCCTCTTGTTTTTCAACCTTCGGCATCTACACTTCGGCCTTAACGGACATCTCAAGCATCATTTTTGGTAGATTATTTCATCAGCTTTAGTATCTATATTTAGCAGTAAACCTCGGTATGACTTGTGCTATCTACGATCACGCCCCTAAATGTTAAAGCTGCTTTTAAAGTCAGTCCCTCCTCTACATCTGCCATCTTCTGGAATATCCATACTGCACTCGCGCCAGGAGCGAAACTAATCTAGAAGCCAATTTTCTTCTCTTAAAAGCTGCACAGTGAGTCATGTGTCAAATCAACGCATTTGCCTTCATTCGCTCTAACTCCTGGCTATCAACCAAAATCCGTACAGCATCGTGACGCCAGTACTCATAGTCACAATCGATAATCTCGCCATATTGGTCATAGTTGACGCAGGAAATCAACAAAATCGGACTGCCTTCGGCCAGCATCAGCGCCTGCGCCACCTCACCCCACGCGGCTGTGGGATTGATTTCGAATCGGGAGCGGCCATAACGCACACCATATTGCTGCTCGTAAAGAGAGGTCAATGACTGGCTTAGATCGTGCTCCAAAATGCCGGGAAAGCGCTCAGGCTTCAAAAAGTGCCTAGCCAGTAGTACCACGCGCCCATCCAGCTTGCGTAGCCGCGTGACCTCGGTTATCCGCGATAGAGTTGGCAAGGCCAACTCTTGGCACAGTGCCGGTGTCGCCACAATGGTTCGCGATGACAACACTAGTGTTTCCAGCTGCCGTTTCTGTTCGGTAACTATCTGGTGAAAGGGAGAGCGGTACAGGGGGTTGTATACCAGCCTGGGAGGGGCGACAAACCAGCCGCGGCGGTCTTCACAATAAATACGCCCTTCAGCCTCCATCGCCAGCAGTGCTTCTTTGACTGTTGTCCGCGTGGTATCGAACAGCTCGGAAAGCTCTCGCTCAGATGGCAGTTTGGTGCCCGCGACCAGTAGTTTGCTATCAATCTGCATCTCTAGCGACTGCCTGATTTGCGTAGCCAGAGTGGTGTTACGTTCAAACATGATCAATTGGACTACTCCACATTTCAAATAGATGACAAATTTATCACAATACAGTGAAATTTCAAAGACAAACTAAGACAACAAAACATCTATTCACCTTCTGAATTTACATGAAAAATCATACAACCGTAAATAATTTTTTATCAATAATAATCAGCAAGTTAAAAAACATAAACACAACAAAAACGTAACTAATTATGCAAATAAAACATAAGGCAAGATTGACACCCAGAAAGCCACTGAGCTAAAGTTCATTCGCCGTTAAAATCTGGACTAGACCAAAGGAAATGTCATGAGAAATTTACTTGTTAGCATCGTATCTAGTGCGCTCTGCCTCTGTGTGGCGCATGCCAATGCGGAGAACCTCTCTTCCCTGATCCAGGCTGCCAAGAATGAAGGCGCTGTGTATAGCGTGGGCATGCCAGATGACTGGGCCAATTGGAAAGATACTTGGGCGCAAATCACCCAGAAATATGGCCTGAGTCACCGCGACACCGATATAAGCTCGGCTGAAGAGCTAGCTAAGTTCGAGGCTGAGAAGACCAATGCCACCGCGGATATCGGCGATGTAGGCCACACTTTTGGTCCGATTGCCTTGCAAAAAGGGCTAACCCAACCATACAAGCCCAGCACCTGGGACGAAATCCCTGCCTGGGCAAAGGATAAGGACGGCCACTGGGTGCTAGCCTATACCGGCACCATTTCCTTCATTACCAACAAGCAGTTAGTGAAAGAGCCCCCCAAGTCTTGGGACGACCTGCTAAAAGGTAAATACAAGGTGACGTTGGGGGCCGTGGGAGTATCCGCCCGTGCCAACAGCGCTGTACTAGCGGCGGCGCTGGCGCGTGGCGGTAACGAGAAAAACCTGAAGCCGGCGCTGGAGCTCTTCAGCCAGTTGGCCAAGCAGGGCCGCTTGTCGCTGATCGACCCGAGCCTAGCCAATCTGGAAAGGGGCGAGATCGAAGTGGGCATCCTGTGGGACTTCACTTCACTGAGCTATCGCGACCGCATCGACAGCAAGCGT
Organism: Deefgea tanakiae; assembly: GCF_019665765.1. GTDB lineage: Bacteria > Pseudomonadota > Gammaproteobacteria > Burkholderiales > Chitinibacteraceae > Deefgea > Deefgea tanakiae. The sequence continues at coordinate 3,024,151 of NZ_CP081150.1, read as the reverse complement.
TTCACGGTGAGCATTCCGACCGACGGCTCGGTCACCACCGGCTACACCACAATCATCAACAAATACGCCAAGAACCCGAATGCGGCTAAGCTGGTGCGTGAATATGTACTGAGCGATGCCGGCCAGATCAATCTGGCACGCGGTTATGCCCGACCAATCCGCAGCAAGGTGGCAATCCCAGCTGACGTGCAGGCCAAACTGCTGCCAGCCAGCCAGTACCTGTCGGCCAAACCGATCCGCGACTTCGCCGCTTGGGAAGACTCGACCAAGAAGCTGCCGCGCCAATGGCAGGAAATGGTCATGGTGAACATTCAATAAGGAACGGCCATGACCAGCAAGGTAATTCTGATATTGATCGACGGACTAGCTTGGCAGGTAGCCCATGACGGCATGGGGTACCTACAGGGCTTATGCGAGGCGGGTCAGGCTGGTCTCTATCAGCTACGGTGCGAACTGCCATCGCTGTCGCGCCCGTTGTATGAATGCATTTTCACTGGCGTGGCACCCGTGCACAGCGGCATCGTGCACAACTACGCCAACCCATCATCCAGCCAGCAAAGTATTTTTCATATGGCTCGCGATGCTGGTCTGACCACTGCCGCGGCGGCCTATCACTGGATAGCAGAACTATACAACCGAGCACCTTACGTTGCCGTGCGCGACCGCTTCACCGACGACAGCCAGCTACCAATTCAGCATGGCGTGTTTTACCACGGTGAGGACTACCCTGATGACCACTTACTGCTGGACGCAGAAGCACTGCGATTGAAACACCACCCAGACTTGCTATTGGTACACCCAATGGAGACCGACGTGGCCGGACACCGCTACGGTTACGACAGTGCACAGTATCGTAATTCGGCACGGCGCTTTGACAAACTACTGGCCGAATACCTGCCCAAATGGTTAGCCGCAGGCTATCAAGTGCTGGTCACCAGTGATCACGGCATGAACCAAGACGGCAGCCATGGCGGCCTGCTGCCTGAAGAAAGGCTAATACCGCTTTTCGTGATCGGCCAACGTTTCAGCAAACAGCCGGATATCCGTGTGCAACAGACCGAGCTGTGCGGTCTTGTCGCTGATCTGCTTGGACTTGACCACACAAAACAGCACCAACCGGAACTACTTTTGTCATGAAAACTACTTCGATCCCCCTTGGCAGCCAAGCGGCAGTGCCACTGCTGCCTCACGGCTGGCGGCGGCACTGGCCGGCGGCCCTGCTGCTGCTCCCTTTCTTCATCATGCTGACCCTATTCTGCTTGGCGCCGATGGGGTGGGTGCTACTCAACAGTGTGCAGAGCGAGCAGGGCCTGTCGCTGGCCAACTACAGCGACATACTGTCGTCACCGTTCTATCGCCAGGCCTTTGACAACAGCCTGCGCATTTCCGTGTGGTCTAGCATTATCGGGCTGGTGATTTCGCTACTGGGGGCAGCGTCGTTGCGCCGTATTTCTGGCCGGTTGCGCCGACTGGTGGTATCCATTACCAACATGACCAGCAACCTCACCGGCGTACCTCTCGCCTTCGCCTTCATCATTCTGGTAGGCACCAATGGCGCACTAACCCTGTTGCTGCGCAAGTGGGGTCTGATCGAGGGCCTCCGCCTCTACTCCAGCAACGGCTTGATCCTGATCTACACCTACTTCCAGATTCCGCTGGGAGTACTGTTGCTGTATCCGGCATTCGATTCGTTAGATGATGACTGGCAGGCTGCCGCCTCACTACTGGGCGCCAAGCTCTGGCAGTACTGGTACTACGTCGGCCTGCCAGTGCTGGCCCCGACCATCTTCGGCACCTTCATACTGCTATTTGCCAATGCCATCGGCGCCTATGCCAGTGCCTATGCGCTGACGCAGGGCAACTTCAACTTGATCACGGTGCGTATTGCCAGCCTGATTTCCGGTGACATCTTGCTGGAGCCGAACATGGCCGCCGCACTGTCGGTCTTGCTGATGCTGATGTTGCTGCTTGTCACTATCGTCAACCAGTGGCTACTAAAGAAAGGAGTTCGCCATGCGCGCTGATATCTATCACCGTGGCGTGGTCACCATGCTGATCGTGCTGCTAACCGTGCCGGTGCTCGCCACCTTGTTGTATTCGTTCTCAGAACACTGGAGCGCCACCATCCTGCCGGATGACCTGTCGCTGGTTTGGTATCTGCAGCTGTGGCAGGACAGCGCCTTCCTAGCCGCCTTCGGACGTTCGCTGGCGGTGTGCCTAGGCACTCTGCTGCTGAGCACGCTGATCATTGTGCCGGCCGTGTTCGTGGTGTTTTACCACTTTCCCGCACTGGACAAGCTGATGAACGCACTGATCCTGATTCCGTTCGCGGTGCCGCCAGTGGTGACCTCGGTGGGTTTATTGAACATCTATGCCGATGGGCCGCTGAACATCACCGGCACGCCATGGATCCTAGTTGGCTGCTATTTCACCATCGCCCTGCCGTTCATGTACCGCTCGCTGGCAAACAGCCTGAGCAGTATCAATGTACGCGAACTGATGGATGCTGCACATTTGCTAGGCGCCAGCACCTCTATTGCCTTTTTGCTGGTGATTCTGCCCAACCTGCGCAAGGGCCTGATGGCTTCCCTGTTCCTGGCGTTTTCCTTCCTATTGGGAGACTTCGTGTTTGCAAACCTGCTAGCAGGTTCCAACTACGAAACCCTGCAGGTCTACCTCTACAACATGCGTCAGACGAGCGGCCACTTCACCAGTGCCATCGTCATGAGCTACTTCCTGTTCACATTGTTCCTGACATGGCTCACCGCCCGTTTCAGCAAATAGGATGACATACCATGAGTTACGTCGAAGCTAGCGGACTGGCCAAGAAGTACGGCACCGCCACCATTTTTCAGGACATCAACTTTTCGCTACAGAAAGGGGAGTTCGTCACCCTGCTGGGCCCTAGTGGCTGCGGCAAATCTACGCTGCTGCGCAGCTTGGCCGGACTCATAAACATCGATGCTGGCTGTATTCGCGTCGGCGGTGAAGACATTACCCATACCGCACCGCAAAAACGTGGCATCGGCATGGTCTTCCAGAGCTATGCGCTGTTTCCCAACATGACGGTGGGGCAGAACATTGCCTTCGGTCTGAAGCTGCAAAAACTGCCGGCCAGCGAGATTACCCGCAAGGTGGCAGACACGATCAGTCTGGTGGCACTGGGCGGTAAAGAACATCACTACCCGCATGAGTTATCCGGCGGCCAACGTCAGCGCGTTGCGCTAGCGCGGGCGCTGGTGGTGGAGCCGCGCATCCTGCTGCTAGATGAGCCCCTGTCTGCGCTGGATGCCCGCATCCGCAAATCGCTGCGCGAGCAGATCCGCGATATCCAGCAACGTCTGGCACTGACCACGGTGTTTGTTACCCATGATCAGGAAGAGGCCCTGACCATGTCCGACCGTATATTTGTGATGGATCAGGGACACATCGTGCAGGAAGGCTCAGCAGAGATGATCTACACCCGCCCTGCTACCGAGTTCGTGGCACGCTTCATGGGTAGCTACAACCTGCTAACACCAAGCGAAGCCTGCCGCCTGCTGCAGCTGGAAACCCATGGCCATCTGGCCATACGCCCAGAGGTGATCCAGATATTAGCTCCGGGACAGCCATACTCCGCGCACCTGAGTGCGCCACTGCCAGCAACCATTCGCCAGCACCAGCTTCTGGGCAATGTCATCCGCTATCAGGTACAGGCCCACGGCATCACACTGCAGGTAGACCAACTAAACCGTCGTGCTGAAGACATACTGGCTGTTGACGCCGACCGAAAATTGACCCACTACAGCTAGTTATACCGATCCAAAATTGACCCAGGTGCTCTACTTATTCTGCTTAATTCTTGAGCAGAGGATAAAAGGTGATCACCATGGAAATGATTGGCAAAATCCGCAGGATGTATTTTCGCGATAATCTATCGCTGCACGAAATCACCAAGCGCACCGGTCTGGCGCGCAACACCATCCGGACTTGGATTCGTAAGCCAACCTCGAAGTCTGAACCGCAATATATCCGGCAGCATAAGCCCGGCAAACTCACTCCATTTCACGCCACTTTAGAACGTGCGCTCACTGCCGATTCATTCCGTGCCAAACAGAATCGTCGCACCGCCAAAGCGTTGTTCGAGCAGATCCAAGCTGAGGGCTATTCGGGGGGTTATAGCGGCGTCACCGATTTCGTTCGTGCTTGGCGTGGCAAAGCTGGTAAAGCCCCGCAAGGCTTTGTGCCCTTGCAGTTTGCTTTGGGTGAAGCCTTTCAATTTGATTGGAGCGAAGAGAATCTCCTTATCGGTGGCATTTATCGCCGCATTCAAGTTTCCCATATGAAGTTGTGTGCCAGTCGCGCTTTCTGGCTGGTCGCTTATCCCAGCCAAGGTCATGAAATGTTATTTGATGCGCATGCCCGCTCCTTTGTCGCTCTAGGTGGCGTGCCACGACGCGGCATTTACGACAATATGAAGACCGCTGTTGATAAGGTACTCAAGGGCAAAGGGCGTATTGTGAATGCCCGTTTCTCTGTGATGTGCGCGCACTACTTGTTTGATCCCGACTTCTGCAATGTCGCCTCTGGTTGGGAAAAAGGCGTCGTTGAAAAGAATGTGCAAGATAGTCGGCGACGCATTTGGCTTGAAGCGCAAAGCATTAAATTCAGTCACTTTGAAGCGCTGAATGCCTGGCTGGCCGAACGTTGTCGTGCCTTGTGGGACGAACTCAAACATCCTGAGTTCAAAGGGTTAAGCATTGCTGAAATGTTGGAGCAAGAGCGACTGGCAATGATGCCGATGCCGACCCCGTTTGATGGTTACGTTGAGCATCTGGCTCGAGTTTCCAGTACGTGTTTGATCAGCGTAGCGTGCAATCGATATTCAGTTCCTTGTGAATGGGCGCGTCAGCGCGTAAGTGTTCGGTTGTACTCAACACAAGTGGCGATTGTGGTGAACGATGAAATCGTGGCTTGCCATCATCGTCTGCCGGCAAAACATCAGGTCAGTTTCGATTGGCAGCATTACATTCCACTGATCAGTCGCAAGCCTGGTGCATTACGCAATGGTGCGCCATTTACAGAGATGCCAACGGCGTTGTTGCGGCTGAAACAAGGATTGTTAAGGCGCAACGGTGGTGACAAAGTAATGGCACAAGTGTTGGCCACCGTTCCGGTGGCCGGATTGGATGCCGTGCTCGTTGCAGTTGAGTTGGTCTTAGAATCAGGAGTCATCAGCATTGAACACATTCTGAATGTGGTCGCGCGCTTGAATGATCCACCTGCTACAGCCAGTGCCGAAACTGCTTTGCAGTTAGGGGATGCACCGCAAGCGAATACGGAGCGCTATGACCGTCTGCGTGAAGCTTCCGAGCCTACCGCTGCGAGTGAGGGAGCCAATCATGCGTGACATTACCGCGGAACTCAAAGCCTTGCGCTTGCACGGTATGGCGGGCGCTTGGGTTGATTTAAAAGCTCAAAGTGGTTTGGCTATAGATACCTCGGGCTGGCTGATTGAACATTTACTCCAAGCAGAAAACACCGACCGTGGTCTGCGTTCGATTCATCATCAAATGGCTGCGGCTAGATTCCCTGTACATCGAGACTTGGCGGGTTTCGACTTTAGTGTGTCGAAAGTGGATCAAGCCCTCGTTGGGCAACTGGCGACGCTGGCTTTTACGGAAACCGCACAAAACGCCGTGTTGATTGGTGGTCCGGGCACTGGAAAAACACATCTGGCCACTGCGATGGGGATTGGGGGGATTACACGGCATGGCAAGCGGGTGCGTTTTTACTCAACGGTTGATCTGGTCAATCTACTGGAAAAAGAAAATCGAGAAGGTAAAGCTGGGCGAACCGCACTGGCGCTAATGCGAGTGGATGTGGTGATTCTGGATGAACTGGGCTACTTGCCCTTCAGCCAAGCCGGTGGCGCATTGCTGTTTCACTTGCTGTCGAAGCTGTACGAACACACCAGCGTGATCATCACGACCAATCTGAACTTCTCGGAATGGTCGAGTGTCTTTGGTGATGCCAAGATGACAACGGCGCTATTGGATCGACTCACCCATCATTGTCATATTGTTGAAACAGGGAATGATTCCTATCGTTTCCAGCACAGCAGTATGGCGGCGAAATCGAAGATCAAACAGCGGGAGCAAAGTAAGAAAGATGAACTGAGTAGGGAAGCGGAACCGTTCTAAGTTGAAAATGAAGGTGTAAAAATAGCGGGCGAACTGCCCGCTAATTGCTAGACTTACCCACAGTTGCTCCGTTAAAAAGCAACGCTCAGCCCTGGGTCAAAATTCGATCGGCAGGGTGGGTCAAATTTCAATCGGCGCGAACAATTGAAAATGTCAGCTTTGGCCAAATTATCGATGCCAAAGTAGTTAGTCTTACTCTTATGTTAGCATGACAATTATCTGACAATATCATCGATGCCTGAACGTGGCAGGGCAGGTATCGACACTTCTATCGAGACATCGTACTTTTCGCATATGAATTCGACGCTCTATCTTCCACGAAGACTCTCGTGTAATGGCCTGTCTTATACTGAGATGGAGCTACTATCCGCTTCAAATTACGTAGTTGTCTTGGCTGAACCCGGCGGGGGTAAAACTGTACTTATGGGTAGCCTTGCTCAACAGTTGGGTACAACTGTCGTAACTGCGAACAAATTCAGATACGCAGGAGCAAGTGGCAACGACATTCCACTGGTTATTGATGCATTTGACGAATTGGCAAAGATAGATGCTTCTGGCATCTATGGACTTCTTGGCAAAGCCGAATCAGTCAATCCAACTCATGTCTACTTGTCGAGCAGGTCCAGTGAGTGGGACAACGCTTCTACAAGTGCTTTCGAAGAGTTTTTTGGAAAACCGCCATTGGTGGTTTGGTTATGCGAGTTTAATGAGGCAGAACAGCGGGAGATCTTTGAATATCATGCACAAGGGGAGGATTTCGCAGCATTCCAGACCGAAGTCGCTCGATTTAATTTAGAAATGCTTCTACCTAACCCCCAGTTTCTGAAACTCTTTGCTGATGCTTATATCGAGAGCGGAAGACATTTCACCAACAAACGCTCAATCTTTTCACAAGCGGTTGAGCGCTTGGCGAAGGAAGCAAATAACAATGTAGCAAGAACCAATCCAGTGCTGCCGACTTCTCAAAAAGTTGAACTGTCGTCGGAAGTCTTTGCCAAGCTATTGCTATCCGGTGCTGAAGGTATCGGCACAAGCGAAGGCACTGAGGGTCGGATATATCCTCTGCTAGCGTCATTGTTTAGTGCCAATACTGCTGCTGAAGGCATCCTTGCAACTCGCTTGTTTAAGCCGGGAGATTGCCCAGATCAACATCGCCCGGTTCACAAGATCATCGCTGAATACTGCGCGGCAGATTATCTCGCTAAGCGGATAGCAAATTCAAAAGATCCTCTGACTTTAGCCAAGTGTCTTCCTATCATCGCCCCAAACTCAGTCGTTCGAGATGAACTCCGGGGGCTGCTGGGCTGGATGGCATCCTTAGGTAACAAGCCCATACAGGAAGCCGCAATCGAACTAGATCCCTATGCTGTAATTGCAAATGGTGATCCTTCTCAGCTTGATAGTTCGTCGAAGCGACTTCTGGTAAATCAGCTTAAAGATATTGAAGCTAAAGATCCCTACTTTCGAAGAGGAGATTTTTGGAGAAGATTCAGTATTGCAGGATTCTTCACTCAAGATGTTGTGGAAGAAATCAAACCTCTTCTAGTGACCGAAAGTGATGGGCACTTGCGGGATCTGCTCCTTGAACTATTGGTAGGGTCATCAGCAGTCGAGCTGTTAACTTATGAGTTGCGTCAACTCACTTTGGGTCAGGCAAAAAGTAAGAACACTCGCTTGTTGGCGAGTAGGTGTCTGCTTGAGCTCGCCAGTAATGACCATCTTGCCGACTTGGCTATTCTGATTTCTGAGGCCAGCCATACGTCAATGAGAGTTGCTGCGGAGGCCATTGAAAAACTGGGCGCAGAAAAATTTGACCAGATTTTTCTTGCCGATTTTTTCCGGGCTTGCGCAAATCTCTACCCGAGGCCTCAAGAGCATCGTGATCGCACAATAGGTGAGCGCTATTTCGTGAAGCGTTTAATCGTCGGTCTAGATTTGGCGACTATCGAGTGGCTGTTGGATGAGTTGACCAACGACCTGACCTGTAAATGTGGCAAAAAATCTTATGAGTGTGATTGCCGAACAGGGATAAGCAAAATCGTTGGAACTATGCTGGATCGATACTTTGCTCTTGCCAAGCCACCGTTTGACCCTAGAAGAGTTTGGCAATGGTTAGGAAACCTGAACTTCCACGAAAATAAGGGCACTAGCCAGAGTAAAGCTATTCAGGTGCTCCAAGAGGATGAAGAGTTACGCAAAGGAATAATCACTCACGTATTTGGGAATCTGACAGACCAAGAACATATTCGCAACACCAGCAATCAGTTCAATTGGCACTCCCACTCAGGTCTTGGTCTTTATGCAAATGACCGCCGATTTATCGTTGATCTTGCGTTTATGACCAACAATCTGACTTTATGGGTGAGCTTCATGATGGAACATCAGCGCCACAATAATGAAGGAGAGAGGGGGCCTGACGGTTTGCGTCGGCATATGCGCAAGCAAGCATTGGAAAAACCTTCATTCATGAGAGAGTGGGTAAAGTCCAACAAGAGTGCCGCTCAGTTCGAACGAGAACACAGAATGCCACGTTTCAGGCATACCCGAAAAATGAAACAATTTCAGAGGCAGCAAGGTGACAACCGTGCAGTAAACATTCAGTATGTTCAAGATAACCGTGAGCTTGTCGAAGGTGGTCGCCATTGGAGTTGCTTAGTTAGGTTCGCAGGGCTGGTACTCGAGTCCCCAGCAATTATTGAGCGCGAGTTTGGTGATGAGACGATCGTTCGGAATGCTCTCAGAAATTGCCTCGGTTTCATTGCTCAAAGCGTACCAGACTTACTCAAGCTAGCTGAACTGCAGTGTGCGTCGCAGTATCAAGAATCAGAGATAATCCTGTATGCGGCGTGCTTGGAGATCATGCGTGACAAAGGTAACTTGGAGGATGTTGAACTTCAGCTCCTGCAGGCGCTGCGGACTAACATTCATATGCACTTCGACGCAGTCTCGGAAGAAGAGCGCGATGCACTAAAGGCCGAAGTTGACCGACTAATTTTTTCTGATGAGGCGAATGCAAAAAATTTCCTACAGCAATACGTTGAACCACAATTGGCACATCCAGGATGTTCTTATCCTGAGATTGGGCTGCTGGAAATGGACGAGGTATTTAGTCATTTGCGTGGCACGCTCTCAATTGATTGGCTTAAACGCTTTTGTTTATTAGGGCTTGAGGCACTAGATAGGATTTTTGAAATTGCAGTAGAACATGGCAATCGTGATGCATTGGAAGAAATTATTTCCGAGCGCTGTGCAGAACTCATGGTCGATTGCCCCAATCCAACCGAGAGTGAAGAAATCCAACAAAAACGCAAATTCTGGTTCTTACGTGCGTGGTACTTCCTAAACAATGCACCTGAAATATACTGGAACTGGCTCAAAGCCGATAAAAATACTGTGTTCTTGCTGAACGATAGGTCTGAATCATATAGTCGCGGCAATCATTGGCCTAGGCTTACTGCATGCAAGGTAGAAGCCATTCTAGATGCCTTTATAGACAAATGGCCAAAGGTTGATCTGCCTAGCCACTGGGGTACTGGTAGCCCAAATGAAGAAGTCGCATACCGCTTTTTGACTGACATAATCTGGTTAATCAACTCAGATGAGTCTGATTCTGCAATTCCTATGCTCAATCGTCTTCTTTCCGATTCGCGCTTCCAAGACCTGCACCAAAGCTTGAAGAGCATTCATGCCGGTCAAGTCAGGAAGGAAGCACTGAGAGATTTCGAGCCTCCGACTCCCCAAGAAATCGTTAATCAATTGGACCACGACGCCGTGGTGACTGTGGAAGGTTTGCGTCAACTCGTTCTCCAAGAGCTGCAAGACTTTCAGAAAGCCATTCACGGTGGTGAATACAACTCCGTAAATCGCTTTTATGAAAAGGATAAGCGCTTGGACGAAGTACGGTCCACTGAGATTATTGCTGAGCGGCTGAATCTTCGGCTTGAACCGCAAAGTATTTCAGTTACACCAGAGCATCAGTTAAAGGATGCAAACCGGAGTGATTTCACAGTAACAAAGATGATTGGTGGTAAAAGACGGTTACTTGTCACAGAGGTCAAAGGGCAATGGCATAAAGAGCTATACACCGCCGCCGCCGCACAACTATATGAGCGCTATTCAATCCACCAAGATGCAGAGCAACAGGGCATTTTTCTCGCGATCTGGTTTGGTGCAGATGAAGTCGTTGCTGGGCGTAAAAGGCACGGTATTGGAAGTGCTCAGGAACTCAAAAACGGTATCGAAACAAAATTACCTCCAGAGCTCGTAGGTAGGATAGATGTATTCGTTCTGGATGTGTCTAGAAGAGGGTCACAATAGGCATCAATACTGTAGGGCACGCATACAAGATGCATGTGGACCGTCTGCGTTGGCCGAGCAAAACGCGTTTTCATCCCAAATAACTAAGGCCGCAACCTGATGGTTTGCTGCCTTTCATTTTTCAAGCTTTGGCATCAACAGATCGGCCAAAGCTGACTTTCATGTTCGAGGCATCAATGTCTGTTTGTAGTTACATTGCTGACGCTAATGTTCGAATTAACGGGCACCATAAGGCGCCCTCATTGAATGAGGGGTTAGGCCCAGAGTGTAATGCCGCACCCGCAAGGCCTCGCGCAACACATCCGCAAGCGGGGTGTAGCCGCCACATCTTACTGTGCACTTTCAGCAATCCACAATCCAACTTGCTTGAAAAGCAGTGTAAATAGTGCGTAGCATGCTGTGTTATATACACAGACACACTAAATATGCACCTGCATAGATGCATATTTCACGTTGGGCCTAACAGCAGGAAGAACGCATGCCACATCTTTTCGCATTGCAGGGGCCGGGTAATTGCGGCAAGTCCGATAGTTTGATTCGTTTACTTCATAAAATTCAAGCCAAATATTCATCCGCCACTACCCAGGCGCTCCATAGCACTACAAAGGACGTTGCGGTCATCATCCGCAACGTAAATGGTTTGGTGGTGGGTATTGAAAGTCAGGGCGATCCCAACTCTCGGCTCCAGCAGACCCTTCCTACCTTTGTTGCGGCCAAGTGTGACATCATTTTTTGTGCTTGCCGAACAAGCGGAATGACTGTTGGTTGGGTAAATGCCTTATCGGCCACATACAGCATTCACTTTGTCGCTCAGACTTATGTTACTAACAATCACGGAGTGACAAATGCAGCCACTGCTTCATCCCTTATGCAACGGGCAGGCATTTAGGCCCACAAACCATCATTCCACCGAACCTGCGCGAAAAGCCGAGCAGTCCCGTGAATTCAAACGTTAGAGGTCTTTTATCACATGAAAGCGCATTTTTCACGTATCAGGGAGACTCTGGTTTCGATGTATTCGGCCAGCAAAGGCGCCACGCACAGTGTCGTAACCGGAACACTACGTGAAGGCTTCGTCCGTGGCGCATTGCAAAGCCACCTCCCGAGCAACACAGCATGGTCCACCGGCCAAATCGTCGGTTACGCCCCCCATAACCCACAATCTGGTCAGCTTGATATTGTTCTCCATTCTGGAGCACTGCCTCAGTTTGATTTTTTTAACAGCTTTGTTCGAGTAATCCCATCCAACGCTTCAATCGCAACCGTAGAAGTTAAGTCTGACTTAACCACTGGAAAAGACAGCACTGAAACATTGACAAAAGCTTTGGAATCCTTGGTTTTGGCCAAAAATATACCAAGGCATCAACAATCAAAGAGCACCCCGATACCCTTTTATATTCTTGCATTCCATAGCAATGCCCTGCCCGCAACAATCATCAAACACGTCGACAGGTTTCTCTCTAATAGGTATCTTCAACCGGCAATCTACTGGCCAGACGGAATTCTGGTTCTCTCGGGCGGAAAAAAATACCCAAATGGTTTCGGAGTATTTCGTGCCACGTGTCCAGTGCGATTCCCGGCTGACTCGACATCAATCATTACGTCTGACGTGCCTTTGTCGAATATAATTGTGGGCATGAGCCACGCGGGAGTTCACTTGTTTCAAACAGGGAGTGATAACGGTTTGGAGGTATTAGTTTCTTCGTTGGCGAACGAAGCCCTTGATTTTTCCCCTGCCAACTTCCGAATAGAACATTACCTATATATATGAAGCAGATCTCTGACAATTCCTTCGAGAGGTACCGCCCACGAGCTGCGCTTGCGAGTGCCACTGCACCATATTGACGTGCAGATTTGGGAATAATGGGGTCGATCATCACGATGCGCGGTAGCCGTTGCATCGAGCGAATCAGATGAATCGGGTCGACAACGTTCAGGCTTGTGCCCGCTGCAGCGTCCTGATAAATATTGAGGAATACAGAAGTTACTTTTAATACTAACGGCGCACCGTAGTGCGCCGTTGAATACATTAGCTCATTTTAACCATGCAATGTGCGCAATGCAGTTTGGTCTGATGCGACGATGGTGGATAGATGAATAGGCTTCGGCCAGTGGCGGTTGTTATCTTGGTTCGCGCTTAATTGATCTGCCATTCGTACCGCATGAACGATTGGCAAAACCGGCAGATGATTAAAGCGAGTACTCGGGGTCATATTGCTCCAGATGTGGCGTAACATCAAAGCCAGCTCAGGTGCATGTTGATCCAGCCAAACTAATGCTGGGCCGCACAACTCAAGTGTAAGATGCTCATGAGCCACCATATAGCCGAGTTCAGTGGTTTCACCCTCCGCAGTCAAAGCCCAAGCTTTCCCCAGATCATGCAGCAATCCTGCCACCATCGCGACGTCTCGCTCAGAATCACACAAAGATGGTAGCACTGCCAGCGTGCTCATGATTTCCAGTGAATGAGCCAATAGTCCACCCGCATACGCATGATGATAGCGATAGCTGGCGGGTAAAGAGATAAAGCCAACGGCAACCTGCGACTGCTCCAAGACTCGGCTCACAAAACGCTGTAGCCATTCACATTTCAAATCACGCACCCGCATCACCAATTGATCGAGTAGCTCAGGGCGAGGGCAATGGCTACGTGGCAAAGTTGAAAGGACAGGCATCTTCGCCAAAATCGGCAAGCTATGCACTTCCAGTACTGGCTGCAACCAAACTAACTTGCCAGTAAAGAAGCCTGTCGTCTCTTGCTGGGTGAGTTTGGCTTCAACTTGCACTAAGCCACCATGTCGAATGCCCCATGGTAGCGCCGATTGTGGATCATTCGCAGCCAATGAATCCAACTGACTCGGGCGATAATCCACCACCAAAGTACCGGTGCAATCGGACAAACGCATTTGCCACCAAGGTTGACCATACTGATCTAAATGCGCCAATAAACCGGTGAGGCGGTAATAACCTTTAATTCGGCGTAGGCCGTACAGCTTGCCCAGCTCGGCTTGTGTGGTTTTCATAATCTGTGTCATGACTTTACTCCTAATGAATTGCTCGGTAGGGCAAGAGGAAGAACCAAACGTTGGACTACAGGCGCTAATTGCGGCGATGCATAATCAGGCCGCAACTTCGGCAACCCTGCCTCTGCAAAGTAAATGTGTTGGGTCATGGTTGTGACTCCTGATCCGTTACATCTGCAGTGCCAGCAGGCATACTCACCTGACCTTGCAACAACAAACGTTCAAACGCTGAACCATCAAGTCGAGTTAGATTTGGCACATAACGTGAGTACACCTTGAACAGCATTTCGGTATTGGCATGCCCCATCTGACGAGCAATCCACTCCGGTGCCTCGCCTGCTGCCAGCCATAAAGTCGCAGCAGTGTGTCGAGTCTGATAGGGGCGGCGCTTTTCAAGTCCAATGTGCGCCAACAATGGATACCAAACGCGCTTAGTGATGTTGTTGTGATCCACTGGCAAACCCTGCAAATTGCAGAACACGTATTCCGACATCGCACCGGTTGCGAGGTATTGGTTTTGCAGGGCATCAAAAACAGGACCGCACATCGCAATATCGCGCTGAGAAGAGTCTGTTTTGGTGTAATCCTCTTCGCCAGCGACAATCGTTTCGCGCACCTTGATGACACGACGCTCGAAATCCACGTACTTCCATTTCAAGCCATCGATTTCGCCTGTACGCATTCCACTAAAGAACCGCACTGTGTAGTAGTTCTTAAAATCAGGACGTACCGAATCAATAATTAGGCGTACTTCAGTGAGCGTAAAAGGCTGCACATCAGAGCGTGGCACTTTAAGCGGTTTGATCCGCACAAAAGGCGTGGTAAAGTCATAACGGTCGGCGGCTTCCTCAAAAATCCTACGTAACGGATCCATGATCTTGTTAATACGATTTGCAGATAGAGTTACATTGCCATTCCGGCCCGAAACTTTGGCGAGTGTAGACCGGAATTTAAGCAAATCAGCACGAGTGATGTTGCCGACCCCAACAGCCCCAAATGAGGGCAAATAGTATTTATCAATCATGCCGCGAATGTTGATCTGGTGTGAGCGTCGCCAGGTAATCTGACTTTCAACTAACCATTCTTCAATGAAGCTACGGAAGAGCGGCCCCTTAACTGCGTCGGGTAATTGCGATTCTGTACTTGCTGTGATTACTGGTTTGATTGGCGATTTGTTAAGAATTGGATTCCCTGATGTTTTTGACTCTGGAAAAAAGCTGGTGTAATCGAATCGACCTAGCGTGATTTCCGATTCGATTTGTTGCAGCATTTTCTCCAGTTTTTTTCTATTGGCGATCGTGTCACGCAGATTAGTTTGCTCTCTGCAACGTTTCCCCTCCCAGCGAAAGTCTATAAATAAAAGTCCTGTTTCCTTCCTTGCTCGAACGGCTCCCATTTTGAAGTGCCCCTTAATTTGCCAGGGGCATCGCAATGGTGTCGGCTTGTTGAGTGAGCATGTCGCTCTCAATAGCCTCCCAGATGAATAAGAATTTACGACGGCCAAATGGCTTTATGTAGTGACGGCCTTCAATCAGGCAGTTATCTACTAGTTGATTACGAATAGTGCGTGCATCGTAGTGAATGCGAGCAGCAAGTTCTTCTGTGGTTAAGTAGGTAGCACTCATGCTTTTACTCCTTCGTGATAAACTTGATTTAAGTTGACAGGACGCCATAAGGTTTCTTTGTGGCTAATTATGTCGTCCTGAACAACATAATATAGAGTTCAATGCTGCTGTCAAGCAAATAATGTCGTCCAAGACAAAATTATTTTGGAGTGAGGAGCATGATTAAGTGTTATTTGTCTCGTTTGATGGGTGATAAGAAGGTGAGAGTGGCTGATGTGGCGAGAGCAACAGGGCTTCATCGAGGGACTATTACTTTGTTATATGAAGAAACTGCGGTGCGAATTGAATTGGATGCAATGAGTAAGCTATGCGCTTATTTTGAATGTCGAGTTGAGGATTTGTTTGAGTACATTCCCGAAGCCGTGCCCAAAACAGAAAATGACTAGCTAGAGCGACGGACAAGCGCAAACACGACTGACCGCCAAATGCAAAAGGCTCCCATGACACATTGCAATTTTGTGTTCTGGGAGCCTTGATTTTATTGGGTTGCAAGAGTGTTAACGAAGGTGCGTGAGATCTTTTGACGTCATTTAGAGGCAATTTATGGTATTGGTTTCTGTGCCCATTCTGTGCCCAACAATTTTAGCGTGGGCACAGAGCAATAAAAAAAGCGAAGGTCAGGCTTGCGTACCCTAAAATTTGGGCACAGATTCCGAAGGTCAGGGCCAAAATTGTGGGCACATTTTTAGCAAAAAGACCGAAGGTCAAAACGAGTATTTTTAGAGAAAATCAAAAAGTGGTTTGGGCACGAGATGGGCACAAAAATGGGCACAGACAGATTCTGTGCCCAAATCAATAAATCCAAGACGAAAAAAAACCTAGGCTTAAGACCTAGGTTTTTTCATTTTTGGTTGCGGGAACAGGACTCGAACCTGTGACCTTCGGGTTATGAGCCCGACGAGCTGCCAACTGCTCCATCCCGCGTCTGTACTGGCTTTCAGCCCTATTGGACTGAGCAAAAATTCTTCGTTTTGGGCACAGATTGTCACAGAAGTAACAGCCGATTTTCGAAGAGTTTTTGACTTAAGTATTTGGTTGCGGGAACAGGACTCGAACCTGTGACCTTCGGGTTATGAGCCCGACGAGCTGCCAACTGCTCCATCCCGCGTCTGTACTGGCATCAGCATTATGCTGAGTGTAAAACCGCTTACTTTTGTCACACATTGTCACAGCGACAAAATGAAATATCGAAGCGATTTTTGAGGAATTTGTCTGGTTGCGGGAACAGGACTCGAACCTGTGACCTTCGGGTTATGAGCCCGACGAGCTGCCAACTGCTCCATCCCGCGACAGAGAGGCCGAACTATATAGCTGATACTGCGCTGCGTCAATGTATTTTTGCACCGAGGCTGAAATGGGTGGCAAAAAATAGATTAAATGACAAAGACTTAGCGATGGTGGGTCGTGTGATTTCGGACTTAAACGTAAAGCCAATTGGCTATGTGATTTTCCGTCACAGGCCAATTGGCTCATTCCAACCAAGGTCCAACTTAACGCGTTTATTTCTTGGCTAAACGTTTGTTCCAATCGGCAACGGCTTCATCAAGCGCTTTTTGAACGGGGATACGACCTTGAATTGCGGCGTCGATTTTATCGTTCATCAATTTATGCATAATCGCTTCATCGGGTACATCGCGAATCATAAAGTGGCGTGATTTATCGATGACCTGCGTTCCCATTTTAAAAGCCACTTTGCCCAAATCGTTTGGGTCATTCATGACTGGATCATTCGCGAGCTTGGCGTTGGTGTTTTTGGTTGAGGCAAAGGTATTCGATGCCTTGGCAAACTCGTACTGAACCTCATCGCTCGTTAGGTATTGCGCTGCTTTGACAACAGCAGCCATATTTTTCTGCCCCTTAGGTACAACATACATTGTGCTCCAGCCACCGAATGCTGCTGTTTTTGCATCATTGAGTGGGAAGCTGGTGACGCCGGCAGCAGCGTAAGCGCGTGGATTGGCTTCGTTAATCTTTTTAACGGCGTGGCCACCTTCAGCAAACATCCCAATACTATTATTGGCAAATGCGGCAATTTGCTTATCAAAAGTCAGGTCTACGTCTTTCACAATGACTCCAGCTTTATAGGCGTCAGCAAATTTTTGTACTAATGCCGCGTGCGCTGGGCTATTAAAGACTGCTTTATTTTCTTTGATGAGTGGCAAGCCTTGGAATAAGAACCAAGTTTGGAAACCATCTTGTAATTTAGGGGCCCAACCCGGTTTGCCAGTATGCTCTTTGATTTTCTTTGCGGCGGTAAAGACTTCATCGATACTATTAAATTCAGGTTTAACGCCTGATTTGGCCAGCATATCTTTGTTGTAAACCATTACTGCGGTGACTTGATAAGAAGGGAAACCATAAATTTCGCCATTCACCGTTGCATTTTGAAGTGCGGCATCAGTATATTGTGATTTAAATGGCGCAATTTCTTTTGTTACTGGTACTAATAATTTAGATGACATCTCATTCATCCATTCGGTTGGCATCATTGCAAGGCCAGGCACTTTACCGTCGGCAATTGAAGCCACCAGTGCGGGTTTCATTCCGCCCCAATTCACATCTTTATGTACTAATTCAATTTCTTTTTGCGATTTATTAAATTTATCTACAATTTGCTTGTGATAGGCATCATAAGTTCCGCCTAATGCGTGCGACCAAAATTCTACTTTAACGTTGGCATTGGCGGTCATTGCTGCAGATAAGAATACGCTGGCACAAAGTAAAGCACTAGTTTTAATTTTCATGATATCGACGTCCTCTAAAAAATGAATGATTAATTTTTTGTTCTGATAAAATCATGCGCCTATTGTTTTTGTTTGTTAAGCGTTTTTTTGTGTAATTTTCACACTGCATTTTTTGTTTTTATGTGCGCAATTAGCCATCACCAATTAAATTGGCGACAGCTAATTATTTAATTACATTTAATTTTTAACTTATATTTGGCTTGCTAATTGCATCAAGGTATTCACATCCGGTGGATTAGCACCGGCTTGGGTGCACGCCAAACTACCTGCGGCGACAGCATGGCGTAAATGGGTATCGCCACTGGCATTGGGGTATTCCAGCAAACTCCAAATCAGCCCGCCCATACTGGCATCTCCTGCGCCGACTGTATCAACAATGTTTAATCTTGGCGGTGTTTGCTGCCACTCACCATTTCCTTGATAAAGACTCGCCCCTGCTGCGCCTCGGGTATACAAAATGGTGGCGTTCGGTTGCCAGCTGCGCAGTGTCGCCAGCGCGCTGGCTTCGTCATTGGTACGAAACAGCCCGCGCAAATCTTCATCCGATATTTTAATCACATCGGCTAATTGCGCCATTTCTCGCAAGACGGGGTCGTAGGCCTCATCCATTAGCACTCTAAAATTAGGATCAAAGCTTATTTTCGCGCCGACTGCTTTTGCCTCGTGTGCCATCTGTAATAGTTTTTTGGCCAGTTGCGGGCGCGCCAAACTAATGCCACCAAAATGCAGCCAAATTTCAGAACTCAACCAGCCATTCGGCAAGAGCGCAGCGTCAAAATGCAGATCTGCACTATTGTCGCCGACAAAAAAATACGCGGGTGGCTGCGTTTGATGCACGATGGCCAAGAGCGGCGAGAACGGTAACTGCTGCATAAAGCGCAAATCTAAGCCTGCTTCACAGCTAGCAGCAATCAGCGCATCGCCAAAGCAATCTTGGCTGACCGCACCAGCAAAGGCGCTGCGCACGCCCAGTTTGGCCATCACGCGGGAGACATTCCACGTCGCGCCGCCGACTTTTTCTTGCCAGTGGCCGTCTGCACCGCGAATCATGTCAGTGAGCGCTTCACCGGCGGAAATAAATTGAGGAAAGCTCATCGTATTGCCTCTGTGAATTGCTATTTCAAAATATTGAGCACTTCATAGCACGCGCCCATCGTGTGGTAGTCGACTTTGCCAGCAGGGCTTTTTTCATCGCTGTATTTTTGATTGTCTGCGCGCAAAATTCGCCACCAAGCGCCGTGCTGGTGATCGACAAAGTGCTGCCACGCGTATGCCCACAAGCGCTGGTAATCATGCCAATAGCGCTCATTGCCGGTGCGCTCAGCCAAGAGCGCGGCGGTGGCGATGCTTTCGGCTTGTACCCAAAAGTATTTATCGCTATCGCAAATCTCGTTCTCTGGCCCAAAGCCGTAATACAGCCCGCCGTGCTCTGCATCCCAAGCGCGTTCCATCGCGGTATTAAATAGCTGCTCAGCGCGTGGTTTGAGCCATGCCAGCGGGCGGTGTCGCTCTAAAATCAATAGCAATTTAGCCCATTCGGTCAGATGGCCCGGCTGATAACCCCATGGGCGGAAAATATTGCTTTTGTCGTGTCGGTTGTAATCCCAATCCACCGACCAATCGGCGTGGTAATGCTCCCAGATCAAGCCGTTGGCGAGCGCCGCTTGTCTTTGCGTGATATTGCTAGCCAGCAATTCGGCACGATCCAGAAATTTCACATCACCCGTCGCTTCAAACGCCGCCAACATCGCTTCGCAAGCGTGCATATTGGCGTTTTGACCGCGATAGGGTTTGAGTGTCCAATCCGCACTGGCTTCGTCCGCATACAGGCCGTACTCGCTATTCCAGAAACGGAGCTCCATCAATTGCCATGTTTCTTCTAACCATTCGCGAGCTTCATCAATACCCGCCATCACGCCGTGTGCGTAAGCGAGCAAGACAAAAGCGAGGCCGTAACAATGGTTGGTGTCGTCATCCAGTTTTTTTTTACCTTGCTGCCATTGGAATTGCCACGCATAGCCGCCGCTGATGGGATCGCGATGTACTTCGTGCAAAAAGGCTAAACCGCGCCGCGCTGCGCTGAGATATTCGGCATGACCAAACTGCCGATACGCCATCGCATAGTTAAAAACAAAGCGCGTACTGCTCACTAAGTGCCGCGTGTGGGCGTCGTAAATCGTACCGTCATCACGGAAAAAATGATAAAAACCGCCGCTAGGATCAATCGCGCGTGGATGGTAAAAATTCATCGTATGCGCAATGTGCGCGATGAGGGTGTGACGGTCTTGGAAGTTGGGCAATACCATGGGTAACTCCTCGTTTAGACGCCCGTACTGGCGCGCAAAATCAGTCGTACGGGGTGCAAAGTGTCGGTAATCTCTTGGTGCTCAGCGGCGGCAAGTAGTTGCGCGACGCCAGCAGCGCCCAGCGCGGCTTTATCGACGGCAACGGTGCTCAGGTGCGCAGCCTCGGCGGCGGCAATATCGTCAAAGCCACAAATCAGCATATCGTCTGGCAGCGTCATGCCGCGCTCGCGACACGCGTCTTGCACGATGAGCGCACAGGCATCGTTAAACGCAATAATTGCGTCGGGCGGCACAGCCAAATTCAGCAATTCATTCAACGCTAAACGTGTTCCGCTGGCTAAATCCAAGCCCGGCGGAATGAGCGCTTCTAAAGCCGGATCGGCGAGGCGACCCGCTTGAAACAAGGCTTCGCGATAGCCACGTTCACGTAAACGAATCGAATGATGCGCGAGCGAGCCGGACAAAAACGCAATTCGCTGCCGACCTTGTGCGATCAATTGTGCCGTCATCAAGCGCGTTCCGGCTTGGTTGTCGGGGTTGACGCTGGCGAGTTGTGGCGCGCTGGCGTCGATCAAGGTTGTTGGTTTGCCCAAAGCTTGCACGACAGCCAGCGTTTCTGGTTCGATAAAACCCACGCATAAAATCGCATCGGCTTCTTGTTGGAGCAATTGACGACGTATTGAGCTATTGGCATTGACACTGAATGGCTGCAGCTCAATACCCTTATCTAAGCATTCAAGCCGCGCGCCGCGCTCGACTTCAGCATAGAAAGGCGTCGCGTTGGCCGTGGTGTGCTGCGCATGCAGTAAAAACAAAATGCGGCGAATCGGCTCGCGCTGTAAACGCGAAATGTCATAACCGAGTTCCGCCGCAAGTTGTTGCACATGCTGGCGTTGCTGCTCGGAAACGCCGGCTTGATGCTTGAGCGCTCGTGACGCAGTACCAATTGATACGCCAGCGGCTTGGGCGAGTGCTCTGAGGCTAATGCTCATCGCTGTACTCGCAGCTGGTTGGTTTGCAGTAGCGCAGGGAAGTCACGCGCCACGCGCAAAATCAACTCGCCAAACAGAGTATTCGCCCAAGCAAACCAGCTGCGGGTGAAGTCGCTTGGATCGTCGGGCAAGAAGGATTCATGCATCAGCGAAGAGCCGCCGTCACTGCGTTTGAGCATCGTCAGGCAGCGCGCAACTTCATCTGCATCGTTGCTCGTCAGTGCCTGCATAATCAGGCTCATCGGCCAAATTCGCGGCGCGAGCGTATGCGGGCTACCAACGCCACTGAGTTGCCCATCGCTACTTGTGAAATACCAAGGATTATCTTGGGACAGAATAAAACGGCGGGTATTGAGGTAAAGCGCATCATTTTCGCTGCATACACCCAGATACGGTAGCGATAATAGGCTTGGCACATTGGCGTCATCCATCATCAGCGCATTGCCAAAACCATCGACTTCATACGCCCAGATCGTGCCGTATTTGGGATGCTGCACGCGGGCGTAGGCGAGCAATGCGGCTTCCACTTCGTCGGCGAGGGCGCGGCAAGTTTTTGCCAAAGGCACTTGTGGATAATGCACATCCAGCAAGCTGGCTAATTGGCGCAGGCTAACGACGGCAAAATGATTGCTCGGCACCAAAAACGGCAAAATGCACGCGTCGTCCGACGGGCGAAACATCGATGCGATCAGCCCAACGGGTTTGAGCGGATTGCCCATACCATTGCACGGCAAGGTGTCCGACTGCCAATGCGTTTGGCGTGTAAAGCGATAAGGGCCTGCATCGGTTTTGCGCTGTTGTTCTATCATCGTTGCGACGGTCAACTCCATCGCGGCGAGCCAATCGGCGTCGAACACGCTGGCATCTTGCGTCGTTTGCCAAAAGCCATGTGCGAGGCGGATGGCGTAACACAGCGAATCGAGCTCCCACTTACGCTCATGAATTTCGGGGCGCATGGTGGTGTGATCATTTTGCCATTCGCTGTGCGCAGGGCCATCGTTAAACGCATTGGCATAAGGATCGAGCAAAATGCACTGCGTTTGGCGGTGAATCAGCCCCGCAATCATCCGCGCCAACTTAGGGTCTTGCTGCGCGAGTGGCAAGTAAGGCCAAACTTGCGCGCAACTATCGCGCAACCACAGTGCATGAATATCGCCAGTAATCACGAAGGTATCGGGCTTGCCGTTGATACATTCTTGGTGAAACACCGTCGTATCGAGCGTGTTTGGGTAGCAATTGATAAATAACTCGCGCAATTGATCATCGCTGATTTGCTGGCTAACTGCAGCAATTTTGGCTTCGACCGCTGCGGATGAAAAACGCGGAATGGTTGGTCGTTGGGTGGGCGAGTTCATAATTTCTCCACTGGGTGTTGCCAAAGGCTATCGACAATGTTGCCTTGCTGATCGGTCAGCCACATCAGTGCGCGGCCGGCAGAGAGTATGGTGCGGTAGGTGTGTACGCCAGCCTGCCAGTGCAGCGCGTGCTCGCGACTACTTTCGTTCACGGCAATCCACAGTGTATGCGCGGCAAATTGCTGCTGTTGCATAAAGACGCCCGCTGGTGATTTGCCCTGCCATTGCCATGCGGGCTGAATGTCGGCGGCGTTGAGTGCATATTGATATAGCGCGCTCAAAGTATCGGGATTGGCATTGAGTTCCAACGGCAGCGGACACCAAATGATTTGCCCTTTACCGAGTGAGAAATGCTCAATCCGCTCAGCATTACCTGCAGCATCGCAACCGCTGTCGAGTCGCGCGATGGCTTCGCCGATGAAGCTGGCGCGATAGGCTTGCTCACCGATTTGTAGTGTTTCTTCGCGGCTTAAATTGCGGATATCGGCCTGACTAAACGGCACGCGTTGGCAGGTATTGAAATAGCGATCAAGCGTCGCAGGCCCCGTGAGCAAAACGGTAATGGAGTGCAGAGCCAACAGCTGCTCGATTTGCTGCCAGCACGCAGCATCTATGTTTTGCGGGCAAGGCAGCAGAAGTAATTTGGGTGGCGCAGCAAATAGGCTACTTAAATCATGGTCGCCCACAGCGCGCAGGTTAGCGCCAAACTCAAACGCCAGATTGCGCACCAAAGCTTGCGTTGCATCCAGTGTTGAGCGGCGATTGCTGTAATCATTGCTAAACGGGTATACGACTGCAATCTCTGCTAATTGACGCTGATTGAGCAATACCCCAACCTTGCTGATGAATTGACCAAACGCCGCAGTAATGGACACTTCGGGTTTTTGCGAGCCATCAGCACGGCAAGCGCCGATGTGCGACTCGTTGATATTGTCCATGTGGTAGTTGCAATTCCAAATCCACTGCACCGCGCCCGCATTGCCATAGGTGTAGGCATACGCATATTTGCGTTCCAACAATTGCATCAGCTCGGCCTCATTACGGCGCGA
Organism: Deefgea tanakiae; assembly: GCF_019665765.1. Lineage (GTDB taxonomy): Bacteria > Pseudomonadota > Gammaproteobacteria > Burkholderiales > Chitinibacteraceae > Deefgea > Deefgea tanakiae. Next base: position 3,000,558 of record NZ_CP081150.1, on the reverse strand, counting down.
ACGGCCATTGGCGCGCGCGACGTGCATGATGCCGGTTTCTTGGATTAAGTTCGGCGTGTTGGGCGTTTTGCTAAACAAGCTGTCCCAGCCTAGCGCGTCGTTCAGCCACCAACTGTGTACGCTGGTGTAATCGACGACATCGGCAAAGAAAAACGGCGATGGGCGCTGCTGGCCGAGGGCTTCATCCTGACCAACGCAGACCATGACCTCTGGAATGAGTTCTCGAATGCTGGCCGCTAAATCAGCCGCCCATTCGCGGTGAATGGCTTGCGTGAACAACGCATAATCCAGCCAGATGCCATGCTGCTTTTCGGCGATTTCGGTGGTGTTAAAGCCAATCTGTTCGGGTTGCGGTGGCCGAACCGCCGACCAGTCTGCGAGCTGCGCTGGACTTAAATCCCATGCCCGTTGCCAATGACCAATATCGGGGTTGATTGCTTGCAAGTGCTGAATAAAGGCGCGCGTTTCAAATTCATCGCCCAAACTGCGCGGGCCGACAAAAATCCGCTGCGGATCAAACATCGATGGCTCGTTGATGAGATCCCAATGCACGCGCGTAGTGTGCGTGTGGCGGCTGACGATGCTGCGGATAAAGCGCTTTTGCGCGCTGCGGCTGCGCGGGTCGAGGTAAGGATTACGGCCTTCCCAGCTTTCCGGCGTAAAGGCAAAAAAGGTAAAGCAGCATTCCAAATCATGGCTGGCGGCGGTCAAAATAAACGCATCAATCGCGCGCAGCAGTGCTTCATTGGCGTGACCATCGACAAACATCAACTGCCGCCACGCCGTCCAAATTCCAGTGCGCAGATAATTCACACCCATGCTGGCCAGCGTCGCCATCTCTTGCTGCCAGACTGCGACATTCGGCAGGTGCAGGAATTTGCGATGCACATCGCCCGCCATATACGTCATGCCGACAATCGGCGTCGTTTTGCCATCTCGAATAAAATAATCTCGCCCGGCGCTCATCCGCGTACCGCGCGCGAGTAGCTCGGCATCGCGTCCCCAAAAGCCTTGCTGCAAATGAATCACATCTCCGAGTTCACTTTTGAATTCGGCGTGTAGTGTGTAGAGCCCTGCTTCAATCGTTTTCGGCAAGATAAAGCGTACGCTCTGAATTCCAGATTGCTGGGTATTGAGCTGTAGCTCTTGTTGATCAATGACTGCATCGCGATACATCGTCGTGATATTCGCGGTCCAATTTTGGCCCACGGCCGAGCCGAGTGCTTCCGCTTGCAAAGTCAGCGTTGCGTGCTCTCCCGGTTCATAGCAAGCAAAATCGGGTTTGAGCCAGCATTCGGTCACTCCGTGGCTAGCGTGTTCGGCGAGTTGTTCGAGCAAGGCCATACCGCCTTGCTGCCAGAACGTTTCATCCGGCGTGATATTGGCAAAGATTTGCCGCGATCCCCCCATCGTACCGCGCAAGCGCTCAATCAACACAATCGGGCTGGCGATGTGGTTTTGCTGCGCGTCCATACACATCAGCAAAGGATAAATCCGCGCATCCATTGGCCCCGCCGATCCCGAGTCGAGCGGCTGGTCTTTGGTTTTGGTTGGCATCAGCACGAAGCTATCGGTGCTGGTGGTCAGATTCAAATCAAGCTGCGTGAGGCTGTCACTCAACCAAGGGAAGTTTTTTCCCGCAGCGAGATGCGTGCTATGCGATGCATTCACTCCTTGGATTTCATGAACATCGAGTTGCCGAAACAGCGCGGCTTGCGGCTTGTGCTGGCCATTGGCATCCATGGGTTCGCTAAAAACGCCTTGCCCTAAAGTCAACATATTGCCGCCACGCGCGAGGAAATCGAGCAAAGCTGGCCATGCCGCCTGTGGGAAATAACGGCCATGCAAATGTACAAAGACGGCAGGCATCGCACAGCGGTTTAAAGCTTCGCTTAGCGCATCGGCGCACACGGCTTGCTGTGGTACGTGACTCGGGCGAACACCCGAAAAAGGAAAGTTTGCGTCGTAAAAAGCCAGCATTGCCATGGTTGCTATCCTTGGTTGAATTTTGTTTAGTTATTTTGAAGTTTGACTAAACAAAGCGCATTCTGCGCTTTAGTATTTAGAACGGCAAGACCTATCGGGCGCATTCGAAATGTAAATATTTCCATCGCATTGGCATTTTTATCGAGGCAATCAGCTGTGAAAGCGGCGTGAACTCACGATTTGACGTGTATTTCAGCAAAGAGGGATGCAGAAGTAGATAGACGTGTCGCTTGCGTTGGCTGAAAGTTAAATATATAGTGTGCTACATAACCAACACACAAGCACAGGCCATGGCTGACTGGAATAATCAATCGCCCATCTATCTGCAACTCGCGGATCGCTTGAGCCAAAACTTACTTGATGGCCAGCCTCCCGAAGGCGCGGCGATGCCGTCGGTGCGCGTTCTGGCGGCAGAATTTGCACTCAATCCGCTGACGGTTAACCGCGCCTTGCAGGCAATGGTTGACGCAGGGCTGCTCGAAAGTCGTCGCGGCTTGGGCATGTTTGTTTTGCCGCAAGCGAGCGAGCGGCTGCGGGCTTCAGAGCGAGAACGTTTTTTACAAACCGAGTGGCCACAACTGGTGGCCAAACTAGAGCGGCTGGGTATTAGCGCCGCCGATTTAACTTGGCCCAAGGAATCTGCATGAATCATTTAGTGAAAGTGAGTGAACTGACGGTGCAATACGGCGCGAAATCAGCCGTCAAGCAAGTCGCTTTTGAATTGCCAGCGGGGCGCATTATTGGCTTGCTCGGTAGCAATGGCGCAGGCAAAACGTCGCTGATGCAGGCGATGATGGGGCTAATTCCATTTCAGGGGAAGATCGATATATTGGGTTTTGACCCCAAAACCCAGCGCGAAGCGATGCTCGAACACGTTTGCTACATTCCTGACGTAGCAATTCTGCCGCCGTGGATTGTCGTGGCCGATTTACTGGAGTTGATGGTCGGCCTACATCCGAAATTCAAACTCGAACTGGCGCAGCAAAAGCTCGCCCGCACGATTATTCCGCTGGATGCCAAAGTGAAACAACTCTCACGCGGCATGATTGTTCAGCTCCATTTGGCGATTATCAGCGCAATTGACGCCAAATTGATGATTTTAGACGAGCCGACACTGGGGCTGGATATTCCAGCGCGCAAAGCGTTTTACGATATGTTGGTCAACGATTGGTGCACCGATGAGCGCACCGTGCTGATTGCAACGCATCAGGTCGATGAAATCGAAAATCTCTTGTCGGATGTGATGATGATTAACCATGGCGAGCTGGTGCTGCACGACAGCATTTCTAATTTGGAAGAGCGCTTTATTGGCGTGCGCTATGGCTTAGACGCCGCAGCCCAAATCGAAGCCGCCGCGCCGCTGCATCGCTTCCGCCAAATGGGCGGCGAATGCGCCATTTTTGCTGGCAATGCACCGGCCAATTTGGCTGAATTAGGTCAAATCTTCCGCGTCGAACTAGCCGATCTATTTGTGGCTCTTGCCCAACCCAGCATGGAGAAAGAACATGCAACAAATTAAAACGCTGATGCTGCGCGAGTGGATGCAGCACCGCCGTTCTTGGTTATTACTCGGTTTATGGACGCCTGTGATTGCGTGGGCGCTGTTGTATTTGGTTTTGTTTTATCAAGGGATGCCGCAGTTTAATAGCGTGACCATTTCCGATGCGGCCAAGGTGGCCAGCTTTGGCATTTCCGCACAGTCGAGTATGGTGCTGTATATCGCGCTGGTTGGCGTTTTGCTGACGATACCCGGCCTGCCTTACCGCGATAAAGATGATAAATCATTATCTTTTTGGCGCTCTTTGCCCATCAATGAAGCGAGCGCGGTGATTGTGCCGGTGTTGATGAATGCGTTGTTGCTACCGCTTTTGGCGATTGTGTCTGCGCTTGGGCTGAATGTCTTGCTCTCTGCGCCACTGTGGGTTTCTGGTTTGACGGCTTCCATGGGCGTGAATGTCTTGCTGGCTTTGCTCGGTTTTAGTCTGCAGGCTTTGTTGGTCTTGCTTTGGTTTTTGCCGCTGGTGCTGCTGCTGGCCTTGGGCAATAGCACGATTCGCCGTTGGGGGATTGTGATTGTTTTGATTGGCGCTTTTATGGTGCAGTCCTTGCTCGGTAGTTTGAGCCATTACGCGCCAGCGAGTCGTTTCGTGGATATCTATTTCTCGGGTCTGTTTGGTGTGATGAATCAAGTTGAATTAGAGCGCTTTTTGGCGACGGACAGCACTTTATTGATGCAAATTGGAAATCTGCTGCGTTTTGCCATCAACGTGCCTTTTGTCATCACGCTGTTGATCAGTGGACTTTGCCTTGCTGCGCTAATCTTGCGTCGCAAAGCTGGTCAAACTGCTTAATCCTTGAGGGGAAAACAACATGAATAATATGAAGCGGCTCAAGCAATGGCTATTTCCAGCTTGCGTGCTGGCGGTATTGGCCTTGGGCGCAGTGACTGTTTGGCACTCAAAACCTAATCCGCATTTTGTGATTAACAATGGCTCTGCTGCATTTGAATTTGCGCTGCAAAGCAAAGGTGCGATTCAACCGAGCGGCAAGGTGGTGCAGGTTTTGCTCAGCAACCAAGGGGCGAAATTAATTAATCATAGCCCTGTGAATGTACGGCAATTTTCTGCGCCTAAAGCAAGCGTTGAGTTAGATGAGGCGCTGCTTGCCGAGTTGGATCAGGATTTATTGGCGCAAGGCATTATTGAGCTGCGCACTGGGCAAAATATCAGCCCCAATATGCCTGCAATTGTTTTTAATAGCGCCCTTGTGGCTGAGCAAAGCGTTTTGAGCGAGGTAGAGAATCACGGTACAGGCGTCACTAGAATCCAGTCACCCAATTTGAAGCAAATCAGTGTTTCTAATCGTGGCGCAGGCCGGGTCGAAATATTGACGAGCAAAGTACAATCGGCCACTGTTTCCAATTATGGTGTCGGCGAGGTGTACCTGCCGAATGTGGGTGATGTTCAAATCGACAGTCGTGGCACAGGTAATGTGTATGTGGAAGACGCTGATGCTGCAACCGTGCAGTTGTATGGCGTAGGTACAGTTACGTTTGCCAACGAGCCGAAAGTCAATTCGACGATTAAAGGCATGGGTAAGATCAAAACCAATACTCCGCACCCTTATCAATAAAGTCAGCTTCAGTCGAATGCTAAGATTTATGGTTTAGGCAAGTGTAACTAACTAATAGGTATGTCAGCCTATAACTTTATATTTATTAGCTGTAGTCATATACATCAAATCAAGCCGTAATACGTTCTCTGACGTAATACGGCTTTTTATTTGATAACGACCCGCTAAGTCTAAGCCGCTGCCGTAAACTTGCGACAGTATTCAGTAATACAAATCTGATTTACATTGGACTACGCTACAATTGACTTAAATCTGAGTTTTAGCCGTCAGGTGATGAAATTGACGATGGCTAGGTAATTCTCAAAATAATAATTCAAGACCAAAGCGAGCCCCGTCATGCAACGCCCAGATACAGTTCAGCCGCTCAGCCTCATTGAAGCCATTATTCCCGTCGCCGCACTCATTTTATTAGTCGGTTTATCTTATTTTTTGTTTGGCGATGCTGGCGCATTGGGGCCGAATCAAGTGGCTTTGGTTGTCGCAACAATGATTGCAGTTTTCATCGGCTGGCGGCGTGGCCATTCGGGTGATGCGCTGGCGAAGGCGGCGACCGATAGCGTGTCTACGGGGATCGGCGCCGTTTTTATCTTATTTGCAGTCGGCGCATTGATTGGCACTTGGGCGCTCAGTGGCACTTTGGTGGCGATGGTGTATTACGGGCTTCAGTTACTGAGCCCGAATTACTTTTTCGTCACCGCCTGTGCAATCACCGCGCTGGTTTCATTAAGCATCGGCAGCTCATGGACAGTGGTCGGCACGATTGGCGTTGGCTTTATGGGGATTGCAATCAGCATGGATCTCAACCCAGCCATCGCAGCGGGTGCTGTGATTTCTGGTGCTTATTTTGGCGATAAATCGTCGCCACTTTCTGATTCGGCCAACTTGTCTGCCGCTGCCGCAGGGGTCGAGCTATACGACCATATTCGCGAAACGCTGCTGACATCAATTGTTGCTTTGTCTCTGGTGCTTGGGCTCTTTTTTATGTTGGGAGAGCCGGGCGACTTTGATGCGTCTGAGAAGATGGCGGCGATCAGTAATGCTTTCGAAATTACACCGCTGCTGTTTATCCCGCTGGTGGTGGTGATTGTGCTAGCGCTATTTCGCGTTCCTGCTGTGACGGCGATTTTTATGGGGGCGATTGCGGGTGGCGTGTTGGCTGTAATTGTTGCGCCAGAGCGAGTAATTGCCTTTGCCAATGCGGGCGATTTACCAGCGCCAGTGGCGATGTTCAAGGGCGTTTGGCTTGCTTTAGCCAGCGGTTATACATCCACAACGGGCTTTGCACCGATGGATTTACTGGCAACCCGTGGCGGCATGGACAGCATGCTCAATACGATTTGGCTGATTGTCAGCGCCTTGGCGTTTGGTGGCGTGGTAGAGAAAGTCGGTGTGCTTGATCGGCTGATTACGCCGATTATTAATAAAGCGAAATCCGATGGTGCTTTGGTTGGCTCTTTGTCGACATCGATTTTTGCTACCAATGTGATTACCGCCGACCAATATATCGCCATCGTGTTGCCCGGCCGCATGTTTAAAAATGCATTTGCGCAACGTGGTTTGGCGCCGGTGGTGTTGTCGCGTGCAGTGGGTGACACGGCCACGCCGACCTCGGCGCTGATTCCGTGGAATAGCTGCGGTGCGTATATGGCGGCGACCTTGGGTGTCGCCACTTGGAGTTATGCGCCCTTCGCATTCTTCTGTTTTATTAGCCCAGCACTGACGATTGCGATTGCTTATGCTGGGATTCGGATGAAGCGGATTGCGGTCGCGCCAAGCACGGAAAATTAATATCAATTAGGTATCTGTTTGAAAGCATTTGCTAAAAAGGTGTATATAGCAATACCCAAGGCCGCCAATCGTATCGCAACGTTGGCGGTTTTTTATACTGGCTTGTTGATGAGCGCTTATTGTTACGAAGTAGTTGGCGGCACCATTGGTGCGCCACCCAGCGCTTTGTAAATCTCAACCGTCGCTAAGGCGAGCTGGAATTGGTGCTGTAATAAAGCATATTCTGCTGCTTGGCGGCGAGCGCGCGCATTGAGTACGGCATCAAAGGCCATCGCACCGGCTTCATAGCGGATTTGGGTTTGCTTTTCTGCCTTGAGCGTTTCATCGGCCAGCGCCTGCATTCTTGGCAGATCGGCATTCAGCTGAGCTAAATTCGCCAGCCCAGCTTCCACTTCTTGCAGTGATATCAACCACTTTTGCCGATATTCAATTACCGTTGCTTCGTAATCTGCGGCGTTAGTTTTGTTCGACAAGGTCATTTCATTGAACTGAATAAACGGTAAAGTTAGGCCGGCACCTAATGATGCAACAGGATTGAGCAAGAAGTTAGCTAGTTCTTGGCTGCTGGTGCCCACGCCGCCGGTGAGTGACAAAGTCGGGTACCAGCTTTTTCGCGCGGCTTGCTGGTCGGCAAAGCTCGCTTGCAATTTGGCGGTGGCAGCGGCTAAATCGGGGCGGCGATTGAGCACATCGGCGGGAATTCCCGCAGGAATAGTTGGATAGACCGCAGGCAATGTCGCTGAAGTTCCCGCAGTGGATTCTGGCGTTTGATTCAGTAAAACGCCTAACTGCCATTGGCTTTTATTGAGGGCGAGTTTAGCTTTGCTGAGGTTGTTTTCCTGTTGCAAGGTATTGCTGCGCGCTTGTGTTATATCCAGACCAGACACAACACCTGCTTTGTAGCGCCGTTCGACCATGGTTTGAGTGGAACGGGCGCGCTGTAAATCATCTTGCGCTAAAACCAGTGCATTCTGATCACGGGCGATGGTCCAATACGCGGTGGCGACACTGGCCATCACACTTTGGCGCATGGCTTCTTGCTCGGCGACGCTGGCTTGCTCACGCCAACGCGCTGCTTGCTGTTGATCGGCCTGTTTGCCCCACAAATCAATTTCCCAAGATACGCCAATATTGGCGCTGGTCGATTCTCCACGATAGCGAACAGGGTCTAGCTCCCACGACGCACCTTTATTCAAGCTGGCTGACACATTCGGCTGGCGATCCAAGCCGCTTTTATCAACGGCATAGCCTGCTTTGCGTAGGCGAATAGCAGCCAGTGCTAGATCGGCATTTTGCGTGGCAGCGATGGATTGCAAGGCGACTAACTGCTCATCGGCAAAGCCCGCCCAAAACTCGGAGTCACTGCTTACTAGCGAGCTAGATTGATTTGCTTGAGTTGGCGCTGTTTGCCATTGCTGAGGCGTTGCGAGCGTTGGTGCTTGCCAAGTGGGCGAAGCACACGCCGTAAGCATAGCCAGCAGCAGCGGAGAAAGTCGAACTAAAATTTGCGTATTGCCAGTTTGCATCATCATTATTCCCGCGACAGCGCTTCAATCGGCGCCAACTGTGAGGCACGGCGCGCCGGTAAGAAACCAAATATGACCCCCACTACCGTTGAGCAAGCAACCGCCGTGCTAATCGAGCCTAGCGAGAACAGCATCTGAAAGTCTTTCATAAAGGTGTTGATGGCAAAGCCCAACAAGGCCGAGAGTGAAATACCAATCGCACCGCCGAGCAGACATACCACAATCGCTTCGATTAAAAATTGAATCCGAATATCCGATTGCCGCGCGCCAACCGCCATGCGAATACCAATTTCATGCGTGCGCTCGGTGACGGACACCAACATGATATTCATCACGCCAATCCCACCGACGACGAGTGAAATCACCCCGATTAGCATCAAAAACATCTTGATACTATTGGCGGTGCTTTGAAACGAATCCATCATGTCTTGCATATTGCGGGTGTAAAAATCTTTTTTGCCATGCCATTGCGTCATGCGGGCGGTCAATGCTTCTTCGGCGGCTTTTAGTGGCACGTCGGGTTTAATCTGCACAGAAATACTGCTGAAGTGCTGCTGTCCAAACATGCGACTAGCCGCGGTACTATAAGGCACCCAGACATCGAGCGATTCACCGCCAAACATGCCCGATTTTTTTTCAGCCACGCCAATCACTTGTACCGGCATATTGCCCAGCAGGATCACTTCACCGATACCGCTTTCATCGCCAAACAGTTTTTTCCGTGTGTCTTCACCGATCACAGCGACTTGCGCTTGCCGGCGAACATCTTCTTCGTTAAATGCCACGCCAAATTGCATCGCCTGATTGCGTAAATCAAAAAATGTCGGCGCTACCCCCTGTATCGTCGTTGCGACGTCGACGCTCTTGTGCCGCGTGCGCATACCCCTTGCCGTGATGGGCGTGACGGCCTGTACATAAGGCTCCGTCGCGATCAAAGCCAAGTCGCTTTCGCGCAGCGAAGTGACACTTTGTGCCTTATCATCCGCGACATCGCTACCGGGTATGATGTCTAGATTGTTCACGCCGAGGCTAGAGAAATTTTTTAATACTGATTCTTCCATCCCGTCGCCGAGCGCCACAATCGACACCACCGAGGCAATCCCAATGATGATGCCCAACATCGTCAGCAAACTACGCATCCGATTGGCGAGTAGCGCACGAAATGCCATCGCAAACGCTTCGCGCCAGCGCCCCATTAATGCTTGTGGCGTTGCATCGCTTGGCGTTGGAGCGGGTGGATTGTCGGGTAGTTTTTCTTCGTCCCGCGCGACATTGCAGATGTCAGACAGAATTTTGCCGTCGCGAATTTCGATAATCCGATCGGCTTGCGCAGCGACTTTGGCATCGTGCGTCACCAAAATCACTGTATGGCCTTGTTCGTGCAACTCTTTCAAAATTTGCAGCACATCCGCGCCGCTACGTGAATCAAGCGCCCCCGTTGGCTCGTCAGCCAGAATGACTTCTCCACCATTCATCAAAGCGCGGGCAATCGATACCCGTTGCTGCTGACCGCCAGAAAGTTGACGGGGTCGGTAGTTGAGTCGCTCGCCCAGACCCAAACGATCCAAGAGCATCGCGGCACGTTTTTGCCGTTCAGCCAAGGGCGTACCAGCATAAATCGCGGGCATCGCCACATTTTCAGTTGCACTCAGCGCGCCGAGCAGGTGATAGCGTTGGAAAATAAAACCAAAATGGTCGCGCCGCAGAGTCGCCAGCTCATCCGCATTGAGTTCACCCACTTCACGGCCATTAAAGCGATACGAGCCTTCCGATGGGCTGTCGAGCCCACCCAGAATATTCATCAAGGTTGATTTGCCCGAGCCTGATTGCCCAATGATCGCGACCATTTCGCCCGCTTCGATGACGATATTGATGTCGTCCAGAATACGGATTTGCTGATCACCAGCGGGAAAAACGCGGCCGATTCCCGTTAGCTCAATCACCGGCGTACTCATGCGCGCACCGAGACCTTGCCTGATTTGCGTTTCGCAGGTGCAGCCACATCGTCAGCACTGCCATTGCCGATCACGACTTTATCGCCTTCTTTTAAGCCCGATTTCACTTCTGCGACAATATTCCCGCGCAAGCCAATGTTCACCGTGCGATCTTGAATCTGCCCTTGCGCATCGAGCACTTGAACTGCAAATTGCTCGTTCGCGCCTTTTTTGCCAATTGCGCCTACCGGAATCGTCAGCACATTGCGCGCTTCTGCCAAAATGAAAGTCACCTGCGCGGTCATTTGTAGGCGCAGCAAGCCTTGCGGGTTGGGTACATAAAACAGCGCGTTATAAAACACGGCATTGTTGATGGTTTGTGGCGTAGGCTCGACAGCGGCCACGATGGCCTTAATCTTGGTTTCAGGCGCGCCTAGCACTGAGAAATATAAGGGCGTACCCGCTTTCAGGCGAACCACGTCGGCCTCGGCCACTTGTGCCTGAATTTTCATCGTATCCATATCGGCCAAAGTCAAAATCGTTGGCGCAGATTGAATTGCATTCACCGTCTGGCCTTCTTTCACCGCGATGGAGGCGACGACACCGTCGATGGGCGCCAAAATCCGCGTAAAGCCCAGATTGGTTTTGGCGGTTGCCAATTTGATTTCCGCTTGGCGCAATTGTGCAGCTAATTGGCGAATCTCGGCTTGGCGCATCTTGACGGCATTGGCGGCCGATTCGAGTTCTTTACGCGGTGTCGCGTCGCCTTCCATCATGGTTTTTTGCCGCGCTAGCTCTTGTTCGGCGTCATCGAGCATCAGCTGCTTGATGGTCTTTTGCGCCTGCAAGCCTTCGATGGACATCTGCGCTTCGTCAAAATCATTTTGCGACACGCTTGGATCAATCTCGGCCAGCAAATCGCCTTTTTTAACGCGATCACCCAATTTGACTAATAAACGCTGAATTTGCCCCGAGGCCTGCGCACCGACATCCACCGTTTTGGCCGCTTCAACCTTGCCCGTTGCTAGCACCGATACCTCGACATCACCGCGTTTAACCACGCTGGTAATCACTTGGCTCGCAGGGTCGACCTTTTCGCGGGTAAAGTAAAAATAGCCGCCAACAGCAATGACCAATAGCAAAACCCAGCGCAGCCAAGCGAGGCGAGACCAAAAACGCGAAATCGGTGACAACATTCAGATGACTCCAAAATTTTAAAACCTTGAGCAAGGCAGAAGATTACCTGAGCTAGATGGCTATGACCATGTAATAAAGTAACAATGAAATTGTTGCTGAATATGCAAAATACATCAGTATGATGTTGAATTGTTGCGGATAAATTGCAATTTATACTATGGGTATAAGCTTGAAGATCAATAATTTTAATACTTATGGAGATATACGTATTGTTTTTTGACTGAGTTGGATTTTTGTCATCGTTCTGTCATCCAACGAGCCTACTATCGCGCGCACCGTAAGCCCACATCAAGTTGAGAAATCCTATGTTTAAGTTACTTCCTATTGCGGCCCTTTTGGCTGGCTTTGTGCATGCGGCTCCCGCTTTTGAATTGCAAACCAGCGAGCATCCTGCGATTGCATCGATTGAACGCTATGCCGTGCAAAGTCCGAGCAAAGAAAATATTCCCTACAATGGTGCATTTGTCAGTGCGTTTCCAAAAGGCTTTGGTTTTGCGCCGGGATCGGGTTTGGCGCTGAAGAAAATGGATAAAGACGGCACTTTGTATTTTTGGGCAACGGGTGATCGTGGCCCGAATGGCGATGCGCCTAAAGTGCTTGAAGGTGAAAAAAAGCGTGAGGCGAAGATTTTCTTAGCGCCGGATTACGCCCCGCGATTTGCCGAAATCAAAGTAACCCGCAAGCAGTCCGCCGATGTGATTTCAAGCAAGCCATTTTTGATTGATGGTGAAGTAGCCAGCGGCCTTCCGCTACCCAAAGGCACTGTGGGTGCAACGGGTGAAGTCGCGCTAACCGATAGCTTAAAAACACTGAAGGCCAGCACGCGTGGGATCGATCCTGAAGGCATCGTCAGCGATAAGAACGGCAAACTGTGGGTGGCAGACGAATATGGTCCATTCTTGATGCACGTTGATGCCGCCAGCGGCAAAGTGCTCAAACAATTGGCGCCAGGCAAGGGTTTGCCAGAGGTGCTGAAACATCGCCAACCTAATCGTGGTTTTGAAGCGGTGGCAGTGACACCGAATGGCAAAGTGTATGCGATGTTGCAGTCAACGCTGAATGTGGATGGTGAAACCAAATCGTCGGCGCAATTTATTCGTCTTGTTGAGTTAGACCCCGCCACGGGTGCAACGCGTACCCTCGCTTATCCTCTCGATGTGGATGCGTACAAAAAAACCGGCGATGCAAAAATCGGTGATTTGGTGGCGATTGATGACACCCGCTTTGCGTTGATCGAACAAGGTAAAGGCAAAGACAAAAAGCTACGCAATGTGCTGTATGTGATTGATATTGCTGGCGCGGATAATCTGGTGGCTATCGATGGTAAAGAGCCTGAATTTGCGAGCAAAGAGGCGTTGGCGAATGTCAAAATGATACGCAAACAACGCGTACTTGATTTGCGTGAACTCGGCTGGAAAGCTGAAAAAGCTGAAGGTTTGGCGCTCTTTGAAAATGGCATTGCCATTATGAACGACAACGATTTTGGTCTAAAAACGGATTTGGCCAGTGGTAAAGACGTTGATGATGTGCTGATTAAAGACGGCCAATTACCTGATGGCGATAGCCTTGTTGTGGCACCAAGCGGTGAAGCGACTGATTTGTGGTTGTTAAATCTAAAACAGCCACTCAAAAATTACTTCCCGAAATAATCCACCAGAAAGCAAAAAGCCCTTGCTGCGTTAGCAAGGGCTTTTTTTCGTTCCTCTTTAAGTGATGACGTTGTTCAACTTAATAAGGGTAGCTTGGGGTTTGCCCTGTCAAATTAACCCATTGTCCTGTACTGGGTTGATTGTGCTTACCGCTTGCTAATGCATAAAACTCTTCAGAAACGATAGGAAAACCTAGGCTGGCGACTGAGTCGAGCGCTGTTTGCGATACGGTCATGCCATACATCGCAAAAATCGTTCGTAAGTCTTTGCCGATGATTTTTGAACTCAACACATACAACAAGTCAGGATTACTGATGGTGTTGTTGCTAAATCTGCCCATTGCATACTTGTCTTTACTATTGGCATCCCAAGCACGAGCAACCAAGCGGTCTCCTTTGGTGAGTAATGTGAAGTAATCTAATGTGGTCTCCATGCTCGGAATTGCTTCCTGCACACGATATTTACTGAACAAGAAGGCGAGCTGGAAATGCACTGCGCGCATTGGATTTTGGCCTTTGTTCATGTCCCATAAATTGGTTTGCATGTCGAGGATTTTGGCATCTCCAGTGAGTCCACTATTGCGGTTGGTGACAATCCGTTGATACAAGCCAGGGTGATCCGTTGGGTGGCCAGTGTCGATGCCCAGCGTTTTGAATTGGCGCATCATTTGAATGCTGGCGAGAACATTGTTATCACATTCAACCACGCAGCCTTTGCCATTAAAAGTAATGCGCATCACGCGCTGTACCGTGTTGTGGCCTAGTTCATGGGCATGCCCCCAACCGGTGCCACCAATGCCTGAAAACCCATCCGATGGATTACCAGAGCAAAGGAAGCCACATTGTGCGATCCAACCAATAAAGTGCTGTACGCCCGGTGCGCGATGAATCGGCCCTGTGCAATCCCAGCCAAACTGGGTGCAGAGCATCGAGACATTATTGCTCATCGGCATATTGTTGTAGCCGTTGGCAATGTGGTTGGAGTCAAACAAGCTGCCTTTAACTTGATCGATAATCACGACTTTAGGATCCGCATTGCCGATCGCTTGTTTTGCATAGCCTATCGTTTGCTGGATTTCGCCACCGACAAATTTAGACGTTTGCCAGCCAAAATCAGCCCGCTTGAGCGCGGCAACAGCCTCGGCAATATCGGCATCGCTTTGTGGTTTGGTAAAGTCAAAGTGAGCGTACTTGGCTGCACCACGAATTCTTAATGTGACACTTTGTCCTGCCGTTGCGCCGCTATAACTAAGGAAGAGTGGGCCACCGAAAGGGCTGACAAATACGCTTTCTCCGGTGTCTTGCAGCGGGATTGGGAAGGATTGTGGTTCACGTGGGCGTTTATAGCCCTCACTTTCTTTGTCGGTCAGTGGGTTGCCATAGGCACGTACATGGCTCGTTTGTAAATTCAGGCCGCTGGTGCCGCCATCATTGACCACTTCGATATACACAGGTTGGCCAGGTATCGCACCGCGACCAATTGCAGTGATACCGGATGATTGGGCGATCGTCACTTCAATGGTTTCACTCGTACTACTCACTGGAATGGTTTGCGCTACAGCAGGCATGTAATCGCCTTGACCCGTGGCGTTGACGGTGGTGCTAGCGCGATTAAACGCAACCCAAGAGTCTGACGCATACGTGCGCAAGAATTTGGCGGGCTCGCGCGTGCGGAAAATCGTGCCGTATTGGATGCTTGGGCGGTATAGATCAGCCCATTGAATCAATAATCGATGCAAGTCCGCATTGGGCGCGGTGAAGATATCAATGCCACGTTTTTGCATCCACGCCATTTCATCTTGCATTTGCGAAATGGCATTGGTCATTGCGGTTTCGGTACTGATGTTCAGGCTAGGGTTATTGTCCGCCATTTGTGTTAAGGCACTGACCAAGGCGCCCATCTGATCGGCTTTTTGTATTGAATCTGCTGCGCTACGGTCAGCCCCAACGGATACACCTGCCAAGGGGGCATAGTAGTTGCCAGGATAGCCACCCAACTCCATGCCGATGCCCTGTAATACTTTACGACCGCCTGCGGACTCAACCCAGTTGGGGTGCATATAAATAATGGCTTTGCCATTTTCTTGGTATTTGCGAACGAGTGCTGCGAGGGCAGGGTCGTCTTTCACGCCTGAGCCAAACACCAAGAGATCGGCATCTTGCCAGCAGGTATTATTTGCATCGACCAAATTACAAGGGACAACCAAAGGGCTCTTGCCGAGTCGAGTAATCATGCGACTGACGGTGGCGGCATCATAGCCTGCGGTCGTAAATCTGAGCGTTGCAGGGAGAGGCCCACTCGCTTTGCCAGTCACCACCCAATTAAAAGCTCGGGTAAACAGCGGCAGGTGTTGTGTTTCCTTTGATTGGTTGGCCATCCAAAGCAGAACATTCGCACCATAGGCCAACGCGCGCCCTTTACCATTTTGCGAAACAGCAGCCATACCGCTGCCATCATCTGCGACGATGAATGGGATGGCTGACAGTGAATTTGAGCGATGAATTTCAATACTTTCGGTGGTGTGATTCAATGCAACATTGAGGCTGGCATCACCGTAAATATCCGCAATCACCGCCGATTGCAGCTGCTGATACGACATCGCCCGCTGAGTTGCTAAGCTTAATGCTTGTTTGACTGGGTCAGATACAGGTGCTGGTGTAATAACCGGCGGCGCAGTCGTAGGCGGCAGCGTGACATCAGGGTCTTCTGTCGGTGTTGGTGTGGTGACAGCATGTCCCGGTGTTGTTGGTATGGGGGTCGTTTCTGCTTCTTCAGTCGGTGTTGGGGTTGGCGTGTTTGCCGGTTTAATCGTCGCGCTAGGCGTCGGTGTACCTGCTGGCTTAATGGTTACGATGGGAGTTGGCGTATTCACTGGGGGCATCGTCACAGCTGGAGTTGCTGACACGATAGGTTTTGTCGTTGAGTCTGGATTTACTGGTGCGACTGTATTGCTGCATTGCCCTTGATTACGCCAGTTTTTCCAATCCTTGCGTTTTTTCCAAAACTTGCTGCTGAGGATATTCGTACTGACACGTTTTGGATTCTTGTCGACATTTTGAGAGTTAGCTTGATAGTTGCTTCCACCGAAACTAATCACATCGCCAGCTGCATATAAAACACTAGCAGACCATGGTGCGGCACATGCTTTAACGATTTGTGTGCTTAAGTTCGCAGTAGGAGCGCTTGGCAATTGCAGGTTGTTGTCGACTGTATTGCTAGGCTTGATCACCGTCGTTGATGAGAAACGAATTTCGCTCGCTTGATTTGCAGCGCTCACAGGCATGCTGGCGATGGCTTTTACGGCAATATGATTATTGATGACTGTTGTTGCGATTGTGGGGATCGGTTTTGGCGTAGTAGCCACTGACGGGAGGCTTTTCTCAATCAGCGTTGTTTGATTCTGTGTCTTGGCTGTCACTGCACTTGCCACCCCAATATCCACCCATAGCGCAGGAGAGCGGCTTGGCAACCAAGTTGGATTGGTGATATGGCCTTTCAGCGCTTTGTAATCTCGCCCTTCAAAAGTAACAATATCATTGATTTGGTATGCCGTATTGCTTTGCCATAGAGGCGCGGCGAAAGAGATCGAAGAACAGAGCAAGAAGCTCACTGAATTGAAAAACAGGCGGGTAAGTTTTGGCATGGTTCGCTGGCTGAATTGAATAAAAACATCAAATTTGGACACAGCTTAGCACAATATAAGAACATGCTAATGTAATTAAGCGGTTGAAATCATGAATGGCAAGTACTAGAAAATTGCATGCCTGATGAGGCTTTATTTTTAGCTTTCATTCTTATTAAGGTTCGTTAATTGGTTTGTTTTCCGAATTCAAATTCATGGGTTCAGCGCATCGTTGTAATTCAAGCAAAATCCGCCTTTTAGAGCGCAGCTTATATTTCGCTCGACATCAATCATCGCTAGACTAAGAGTCTAAAACGACTCGTTTAAAGTATTGCTATGTTGCGCCGTCATCTTGCCGCTGCACTCTCCTTTGCATGTATTGCCGTATTGGTATTGTATTCACTTGGCTTTATGGCTATACCCTCATTAAAAGTATTGGACACCCTGACTTACGATGCGCGGATGCGAAAGATTGCGCCGCAGCAGGCTGATGCACGCGTGGTGATTGTGGATATTGATGAGGCGAGTTTGGCTGCAGTGGGGCGCTGGCCGTGGCCGCGCAATCAGCTGGCGCAGTTAGTCGATACGATGTTCGATCACTACCAGATTCGTGCGCTGGGCTTTGATATGGTGTTTGCCGAGGCCGATCACAGCAGTGGTTTGGCGGCGCTCAATGAGTTGGCGCAAGGTGAATTGAAAGAAAACGAAGCCTTTTTGCACTCGCTGCAAAAACTACAAACCCAGCTTGATTACGACGCTCAATTTGCCAAATCTTTGCAACAGCGCCGCATTGTGACTGGATTTTATTTTGCGGCTGATGGCGTGAGCAGTGGCGCTTTACCGCCGCCAATGTCGGCCAATGATTGGGGCGCGCTAGCGCCTAGACTCAATCACGGCACGACGTTTGGCGCGAATTTACCGCAGTTTATTGCCAAAGCGGGTGGGCATTTTTTACCCGCTACCGATGGGGATGGCGTCACTCGGCGTATTCCGCTGGCGGTGAATATTCAAGGCGCGGTTTATCCCGCATTGGGTTTGGCGCTGGCGCAGGTGGCGCAAGACTTACCGCCGCCGACCCCTGTCGTTTTTGACGATGGCGCTTCGGGCGTGATTGAAGGAATCCGCTTGGGCGATCGTGTGTTGTCAGTTGACGAGGCCGCACGTGCCTTGGTGCCGTATCGGGGCGATGCGTTTACGCATCATTACTTATCGGCGGCGGACGTTCTGCAGCAAAAAATTCCATTAGAAAAACTGCAGGGCAAAATTGTGCTGCTCGGTACGAGTGCGCCGGGGCTGAATGACCTGCGCGCAACGCCGATGGGCGAGGCATTTCCCGGCGTTGAAGTGCACGCCAATTTGGTGTCTGGCTTGCTCGATGGTCAATTACTGCATCGGCCTGCTTATTTGCGCGCGGCCGAATTGGTGCAGTTATTGGTGTTGTCGGCGCTATTGTTGATCTTGCTACGCCGCAACTCGCCGTTGCGAGCCAGCTTAGCCACGGTCTTCTTGCTCGCCGTGGTGTTGGCCATCAATGTGTACCTCTGGCGGCAGCACAGTTTAGATATGCCGCTCAGTAGCAGTATGACTTTGATTGCCTTGCTGTATTTTATTCATATGATTTGCGCTTATTTTCAAGAAAACCGTCATAAACAACAGCTCACGCAATTATTTGGCCAATACGTCGTCCCCGAATTAGTCGACAAAATGAGCGCTTCGCCCGCCAATTACAATACGCAGGGGCAGAGTCGCGAATTGAGTGTATTGTTTACCGATGTGCGGGGTTTTACGAATATTTCCGAAGGCATGGATGCGGAGTCGCTGGCGAAATACATGAATCAGTTTTTAACCGGCATTTCCAAGGTCATTCGCGAAGGCGGCAATGCGCCATCGTATCAGGCGGGTACGATTGATAAATATATTGGTGACTGTGTGATGGCATTTTGGGGCGCACCCGTCGCCGATCCACAGCATGCGCGGCATGCGGTTTCGGCGGCGCTCGAAATTCAAGCCATGCTCGCAACGCTCAATCCACAATTAGAGCAGCAAGGCTGGCCGCCGATTGCGGTGGGCATTGGCATCAATAGCGGCGTGGCCAATGTGGGCGATATGGGCTCCAAATATCGGATGAGTTATACCGCGATGGGTGATACGGTGAATTTAGCCGCGCGGATTGAGAGCCTGACCAAAGTCTATGGCGTTGGCGTCTTGGTTGGCGAAGCGACTCGCAATGCCGCGCCAGACTTTCACTATCTCGAAGTCGATCGTGTCCGCGTGTTGGGCAAGCAAACGGCAGTGACTTTGTTTGCGCCAATTGTAGATAGCGAGATAGCACAGGTCGCAATCATGCAGCAATTTTTAGCAATGTATCGCTCGCTAGACTTTGATTCTGCTTTGCTGCAGTTGGATACTATTGGTAATCTTGTTTTACGCAAACTATACATCAAGCGGATTGAGCAATTCCGCCTTCACCCGCCCCCCGCCGACTGGGATGGCGTTTATGAATTTGACAGCAAATAATCTTGTCGCTTGTCTATACCGATATAACTATTGAATATCGGGAGTGCCCCATGTCGGATTCAGTTTATCGTCCTCCTCAAATCTCGCGCCGTACCGTCTTACAACGCTTGGCGGCCACGCTGGTGCTGGGCGGTTTGATGCCTTGGCAGCAAGTGCAGGCGATGAGCCAAAATGCGGGGATCTTACGCATCAAAGGCACAGTGCATTTGAACGGGCAGCCAGCGAGCATCGGGCAATTGGTCAAGCAGGGCGATCATGTTGAAACCTTTGCCGATGCTGAAGTGGTGTTTGTCGTTGGTAAAGATGCCTATTTGCAGCGCGCCGGCAGCAAGATTCGCCTAGAAAGTGGGGGAGGCTCTACATTCAGCCAAGTTCTGCGCGTGATTTCAGGACGAGTGTTGGGCGTATTTGCCAAAGGGGAGACGCAGATTGCAACGCCAACGGTAACGCTAGGAATTCGGGGTACAGGCGTGTATATCGAGGCCTGCGAAGACAAAACCTATGTCTGTTTGTGCTATGGCAAGGCAGAGTTCACGCCGCTCGCACAAGTTGAGCAAGCATTTACCCAAACCACGCAGCACCATGAAAACCCAGTGTGGATTTATGCGGATGTTAGTCAGCCCTTGATTGAGAAAGCCAAAGCGATGAATCACACCGATGCGGAATTAGAGATGCTCGAAGCCTTGGTCGGGCGCGTGCCGCCTTTTGTTTATCAACGATTGCAACATCGAAGTCGATATTAATCCGGTGGATTGTTGTTGATAAAACGCGATGCTGCTGCCCTAGCAGCGTATAATCACCCGGTTTTTTGCTGACTTCACATAGGGCTTTTTAATGCTCAATGCCTTTGTTCTCTCTGCCGGTCGTTTGATTCAAGTTCCCGCCCTTGTGCCTGCTGATTTATCACGCCCCGAAGTGCTGTGGGTGGATATGGTCGACCCGACTGATGAAGAGCGTGAATTAGTGCAGCAGGTGTTTAAACTTGAGCTACCCGAAGACGAAGAAGTGAAGGATTTGGAAGAGTCGGCACGCTGTTATGTTGATGAAAACGGCGTGCACATTAGTTCGTTTTTCCTCTCGCATGATGACGATGAATACAGCAACGTGACGGTGTCGTTTTTGCTCAATCAAGGCCGCTTGCTGACTATTCGCCAAGAAGAACTCGCCGTATTTCGGCTATTTCGTTTGCGCGCCCGCGTACAGCCCGGCTTTGTTTCAACAGCACAAGAAATCCTGCTGTCGATTTATGATGCAGCCGTCGAATACGATGCCGATGTGCTCGAAGCGATTTATACCAAGCTCGATGGCGTGAGTCGCCGCGTGCTGGATCGCAGTGCCGAAATGACCGATGAATTGATGGGGCAGGCGCTAGCCGAATTGGCGGGGCATGAAGACATTAACGGTAAAGTGCGGCTCGATCTGATGGACACACGCCGCGCGCTCTCGTTTTTACTGCGCTCTCGCGTATTGGCCACCGCGCAAGAGGGCGATTTACGCGAAGTGCTGCGCGATTTGGAATCGCTGAATAATCACAGCGCGTTTTTATTCGACAAGATTAACTTCTTGATGGACGCGGTGATGGGTTTGATTAATTTGGCGCAGAATAAAATCATCAAGATTTTCTCAATCGCCAGCGTCGTTTTCCTGCCGCCGACTTTGGTCGCATCCATCTATGGGATGAATTTCGCCCACATGCCCGAATTAAGCGAAAACTGGGGTTATCCCGCTGCGCTGGTGCTGATGATTATGTCGGGTATCGCGCCGTATTGGTTCTTTAAGCGCAAAGGTTGGTTATGAAGTGTATCCGTCAAGCCAAATTTCAATAATGGCTTGATGGACATACATCTATTATTTTTTGACCATAAGTGGCGTCTTATTGGCTTTTAGGCTTTGATTAAATTCGTTTAGAAAAGTCGTCATCTTCATGCTCTTGGCAAATCCCAAATACAACGGATCGCGCACTAAGGGCGTAGCTAACACGACAAATTCATTTTTATTGGCCAATAATTCAGCGTCAGTTTTAAGAATTGCATCGAGTCCAATTTGCCCATGCGTGACGACCGCCGCATCAAGACGACCACGAAGTAGCTTTCTTAAGCGAATCACATCCGTCGTGCTTGTATCGGCAATAAAAAGACCTTCTTTGATTGCACTATCGAAGCTGTCACCATAGCTCGCCCCAAGATGTACACCGATGAGCTTACCTTTTAAATCGTTGAGTGTTTTGAAGTCAAACGTTTTGCCACGACGCACGGCTAAATAGATATTGTCTTCGAAGATCACATCCGAATAATCAAAAATGGCCAACCTTTCCTTGGTTTTTGATAGTCCGATGATGCCACCTTTTCCTCTGGTGGCATATTCATAAGCACGCCGCCATGAAGTAGGCTCTTGTTGTACTTTTTTGCCACTGAATTCTTCAAAATGGCGGACTGCATCCGTCATCACGCCCTGCGCTTGACCTTGCTGGTCTTTATACATAATGGGTGGGTAATCATCATCACCGTAAATGATGACTTCCGCAGCATAACTTGGCGTACCAAGTAGGCAGCACAGCCAAAATACACACGTCCATTGAGGTGCTCTGAGCATGATCTTTACCAGCAAGAAACGATTTGCTTTTAATGTAGTCAGCAAATCTGACCGCTGTGCATAAAAAATGACAAATGATTAGGTCAAACGGAGGCCCGCTTAGATATTTTGCGCTAAATGCGCTTGTAAGGCGGGTTGAATAAAATCAATCAACGCTCGATATTTGCGCGGCATCGTCGCACGGTGAGCAAACACCAAATACACCGGCGTTGGTTTTTCATACCATTCCGGCAATAGCGCTTGCAGCAAGCCCAGCCGACAATAGCTATCACCAACGATTTCTGGCAACAGCGCAATCCCGTAGCCCGCTACCGCGCTCATGGCCAGCGTTGGATTGTTATTGCTGCAGAGCACAGGCAGTAAATCGACCGTGATGCTGGAGTTACCATTGCGTAGTTGCCACTGCCGCGTGGCTTGGTAATCATCGCTAAGTAAAATATCGTGTTGCGCTAAATCGATAGGCGAGCGTAAGGGCGGTGCTTTATTTAAATAGGCGGGCGCGGCGTAGAGTTTATCCAAAGAGTGCCCCAGTAAACGCCCCACCAAACGCTCATCTCCCACTTTGCCGGAGCGAATACAAAAATCGATACCTTCGGTAATCGGATCTTGGAAACGACTGTTGGCATCAACGCGAATACGTAATTTGGGTTGAATTTTACTGAATTGTGCCATCAGTGGGCCGACCACATATTGCGCCATCGACGGCGTGGTGCTGATTAATAATTCGCCTTCAATATGCTGTTGTGTGTCTTCAATATCGAGTCGAACTTGCCCCAATAACTCGCGTAATGACATCGCATGCGGCAGCAGTTTATGTCCCGATTCTGTCAATGAAATCCGCCGCGTGCTACGCAGTAGCAGCACAGAACTAAGCTCGCTTTCGAGCTGGCTGATCAGTTGGCTGACATGGCTTTTGGCGCAACCGAGCTCAGCAGCGGCAGCAGTAAAGCTGCCCAATCGAGCTAGAGATTCAAATGCCAATAAGGCTTCTGGTAACAATTTTGTTTTCATATGAGAACAGTTGGTTTTGGTTTTAACGGCTAATCACAGCGTTATTATGCACCTATGATAGCGGCATGAGGTGAATTGATGCGAGGTGTGTAATGTGGAGCTGGGTTTGTGCTGCATGGCTATTTCTGACTGAAAATCAAACTAAATATGATGCTTTTGCGCGTAGTCATGAGGATTGGTGGCGCGGTTTCAACGCGCATAGCCGACAAGTTTGCCGCGATGAGAGCGAGGCGCAGGAGCAATTGCGTGATCGCTGGCGGCGTTAAGTTAATTCGTGCTTTGTTCTGAGATTCAATGCAATGGAAAGTGATGTCGACTGATTTAACACCCTATCTCGCCAGTGATGCCATCATCGATTGGCAACATCCGCATATCGCTCAATTGGCGCAGCACTTGCGCGGGGAAACTCCGAGCCAAACCGCACTACAAACATTTATGTGGGTGCGCGATGAAATATCGCACTGCATCGATGCAGGGCGGGAAGAGGTTACCTGTATCGCCTCGGATGTGCTCGCCGTTGGGACTGGGTTTTGTTATAGCAAAAGCCATTTGCTGGTGGCGTTATTGCGGGCGAATGGGATTGCGGCGGGTTTCTGTTATCAAAGGCTGACTTTTGCAGGCGCGAATCCGCCATTTTGTTTGCATGGTTTGGTTGCGATTTGGCTGGAAGAATACGGCTGGACACGCTGTGATCCACGCGGCAATAAACCGGGGATTAATGCGCAGTTGGTGCTGGGACAGGATAATTTTGCGTTTCGCCATGATTTGCCGGGCGAATGTCTAGACCCCAATATCTATGCGGCACCTTGGCCCGCGCTCGTGGGGGCTTTAGCGGGTCTCAAGCAGGCTTCGCAATTTCGCCTTATGCCAATTGACTTTCAAATTACTGATGTATTGCTATACGAGCCTTGATAAATAATGGCTAGGTGGCAATACGTTTGATTTAACTCAAGCTAGGTAATACTGCCGCTTGAATTTGACCCGCTCGCCGCCATATCTTGCAGATTACTTTCTAATTCTTGCCGGAGTCGCTATGAGCGTGCCGCATTTGACCACCGCCTTAACGGGCCCTCTTTTAGACCTTGAGCGCAAAATTCTTGCGGCGCAGCCGGAAATCGAGCACTGGTTCCGTAATCAATGGCAAGAGCACACGCCACCGTTTTATGGCTCGGTTGATTTGCGCAATGCGGCGTATAAGCTCGCTCCGGTAGATATGAATCTATTTCCCGGTGGCTTCAATAATCTCAACCCCGACTTTCATCCGCTGGCGGTGCAAGCGACGATGATGGCGCTAGAAGGCTATTGCCCTGATGCGCGCCGTGTGTTGCTGATTCCTGAAAACCACACTCGTAACCAGTTTTATCTGCAAAACGTCGCGGCTCTGGCCAAAATCTTGCGCCAAGCAGGCATGGTGGTGCGCATCGGCAGCCTCAACCCTGAAATCACCGAGTTGACGACCTTAGAATTGCCAGATGGCTCAACCATGGTCCAAGAGCCAGTGACTCGCGTGGGGAATCGGGTTGGTTTAGCCGACTTCGACCCGTGCGTGGTTCTTCTAAACAATGACCTGTCGTCGGGCATCCCTGCGATTTTGGAAAACATCGAGCAGTCACTCCTACCACCGCTGCACGCGGGTTGGTCAACGCGCACCAAAACGCAGCATTTCACCGCCTACGACACCGTGGTGAATGAGTTTGCTGAGTTGATTGGCATCGACCCTTGGGTGGTTAATCCGTATTTCGATCATGTGGATGGTTTGGATTTCCAATCCCGCGAAGGCGAAGAAAAACTGGCAGCCACCGTTGATGCGATGATTGCCAAGATCAGCGCCAAATACGCTGAGCACGGCATCACGCAAACGCCGTTTGTCATCGTTAAAGCCAACGCCGGAACGTATGGCATGGGGATTATGAGTGTGAAATCGGGCGAAGAATTGCTCGGTTTGAACCGTAAACAGCGCAACAAGATGTCGGTCATCAAAGAAGGCGTGACCGTGCACGATGTGATCGTGCAAGAAGGCGTGCCAACGATGGAAGTGGTCGACGATGGCGTGGCTGAACCGGTGGTGTATATGCTCGATCGCTTTGTCATCGGTGGTTTCTACCGCGTGCACACTGGGCGCGGCATCGATGAAAATCTAAACGCACCGGGTATGCACTTCAAACCCTTAGCCTTCGCGACTCCGTTGACTACACCCGACTGCGATGGCTCACCGGATTGTGAAGCGAATCGTTTCTACGCCTACGGCGTCGTAGCGCGTTTGTCCTTGTTAGCCGCCTCGCTCGAGTTGGAGCAAGACTAATGTCGGCACTCACACAGGCGTGGCTATATTTATTAGCTGCCGGTCTGTGTGAAATTGGCTGGCCACTGGGCTTTAAGCTATCGCAAACAACAAACTATCCAAAGCTCGCGATTGCAGCGTCGATTGTATCAATCGGCGTGAGCGGCTTTATGCTGTGGCTGGCGCAAAAGCAGATTCCAATTGGTACGGCGTATGCAGTATGGACGGGTATCGGTGCGGCGGGTACATTTGCCGTGGGCGTTTTGTGGTTTAACGACCCGCTGACCGTGATGCGCTCAGTCGGCGCGATGATGATTGTCGGCGGTGTGATTGTGATGAAGTTGGCGCATTGATTCGAAACAACGGCAAAAGATTTTTTAGTCCACGAACAACACGAAAGGCACGCAAAAATCAAAATTCTGTGGCTTATGCCTTTCTTTCGTGTGTTTTCGTGCCTTTCGTGAACAATGTTTTTTAAGGATTTCAAAATGCGCTTTTTGTTTGTCGTTGATCCACTCGCTAGTTTTAAGATTTATAAAGACACGACTTACGTGATGATGCGCGAAGCGGTTTCGCGTGGGCATGAGGTGTGGACGTGTTTGATTGATGAACTCAGCCTGAAAAACACCTTGGTACAGGCCGCAGCTCGGCGCCTGACGATTCATGATGCTGAAGCTGGCAAAAATTGGTACGGCGAAGGCGACACTGAAACCATCGCGCTGCGGGAATTTTCTGGCGTTGTGATGCGCAAAGATCCGCCATTTGATCAGCAATATTATTACGCAACGCAGCTGTTTACTTTGGCAGAAGAGCAAGGCGCGAATGTGTTTAATAGCGGGCAAGCGCTGCGCGATTTTAATGAGAAGTTGGCGATTTTTAAGTTTCCAGAATTCACCACCGAGACCATGGTTAGCCAAAATCCCGCCGACATTTGGGCTTTTGTTTTGGAGCAAGGCGATGTGATCGTGAAGCCGCTCGACGGCATGGGTGGTGCTGGCATCTTCCGCTTGCGCCCAGATGACGCCAATCTGGGCTCTATCCTTGAGACTTTAACCGCCAATGGCACACAAACCATTATGGCGCAGCGCTATTTGCCAGCGATTGTGGACGGCGATAAACGTATTTTGCTGATTGATGGCGTGCCCGTTGATTGGTGCTTGGCGCGGATTCCAGCGCAGGGCGAAACACGCGGCAATTTGGCTGCAGGTGGCACCGGCGTGGCCAGACCGCTCACACAGCGTGATCGAGACATCGCTCAAAGCCTTGGCCCACGTTTGGCTGCGCAAGGCTTGCTACTGGTCGGTTTGGATGTGATTGGCGACAATCTGACTGAAGTGAATGTGACCAGCCCGACTTGCTTCCAAGAAATTACCGCGCAATCGGGCATCAATGTGGCGGCGCTGTTTATTGATGCGCTGGAGAGGAAAGTCAGTTGATTTCTGCTGTCTCTATTCATCCAAAAAGCCGCTACTTGATCCTAGCGGCTTTAGTGCTTTTAGCTGGCTGCAGTCGCTCGCAAGTGTATACCCAAGAAAGCTATGTGTTTGGCACGCGGGTGCAAATCAGCATTTATGGCCTAGAAGATGACGTTGCCGCCAAACACGCGGGCGCGGCGCTCAAGGAATTGGATCGCCTGCACGCTAAATTACACGCTTGGCAACCATCCGAAGTCACTCGTTTGAATGCTGCTTTTGCCAAGGGCGACACTACGGTAGTTGATGTTGAGTTAGCCGATCTCATTAAAGAGTCGGCGGATTATGCGCGGCGCTCGGATCAATTATTTAATCCCGCCGTGGGGCAATTGGTTAGTTTATGGGGGTTCCATCAAGACACCTTTGCCCCTGTGACGCCCGACCCTGTGAAATTACAAACGGCGCTGGCAGCACAGCCTAGCCTAGAAAATTTGCAGTGGGATGGGGCAAGTGTGAGCAGCAGCAACCCACAGGTCGCACTGGATTTCGGTGGCTTTGCCAAAGGCTGGGCGCTCGATCATGTGGCCAATCAATTTCGCAAAAAGCGCGTGATGAACGCGCTGATTAATATTGGCGGCAATGTCTTGGCGCTGGGTAAAAAAGGCGGCGAGCCCTGGACGGTCGGATTGCAAAGTCCGCGCAGCCCAGAAGCAATGGCGACGATTGCGCTCAAAGATGGTGAAGCGATCGGTACATCGGGCGACTATCAGCGCTTTTTTGAAATCAAAGGGCAGCGTTTCTCGCACATTATTGATCCGCGCACCGGCCAGCCCGCGCAAGGCATGCAAGCCGCAACGGTGCTAGCACCGGTGAGTAAAGATGCGGGAGCGATTTCAGATGTGGCGACCAAACCGATGTTTATTAATGGCACTGCAACAGCACTTCAGTACGCTGGGCGCTTTGGAGTAAAAGAGGTTTTGCTGATTTCTGCAAATGGCGATGTGTATATCACCGAGCAATTGCAGGCGCGGTTGAAATGGCTCAAACAGCCAGAACATCTCTACCGATTACGATAAGTTGTTGTTGCTACGATGAGTCTGGGTACTATGAACATGTCGTAAGTTTAAAAACAGTTATATGATACAAAACTAGATAGATTTTAAGGCTCACAAGGCCTTGAGTTGTAAAAGGACTCCATCACACATGGTCGGAATCATAATTGTTACGCATTACACAATGGGCGAGGCCTTAATTGCCTGTGCCCAGCACATCATGGGCCGTGCTTTGCCGCAGCTCGCGCAGTTGGCGGTCAGCAAGTCTGATGACCCAGAAGAGCTCGTGCAGCGCGCACAAGCCTTAATCCGTGAGCTAGACGATGGCTCAGGCGTGCTATTACTCACCGATATTTATGGCGGCACACCGTCGAATATCGCCAATCGCTTGATTGTACCGGGCAAAGTCGAAGCCGTTGCTGGCGTCAATTTACCGATGCTGGTGCGTGCATTAACGTATGGGCATCAATCGCTAGATATCGCGGTGAGTAAAGCGATTACTGGTGGTTTAGAGGGGGTGTTGTACATGCTGCCATCGATGCAGTCAGAAGATAAGGGCGTTTGATTATGCAGCAGCAAGAAGTTGAAATTATTAATAAACTAGGTTTACACGCACGCGCATCGAGCAAGCTTACTCAGCTTGCTAGTCAATACCAATGTGAAGTGTGGATCACCCGCAACCAACGCCGTGTGAACGCCAAATCGATTATGGGCGTGATGATGTTGGCGGCTGGTAGAGGTAGCAAGATTACGATTGAAACCAGCAATGCACCCGATGAAGAAACGGCGATGGCCGCGCTGGTTGCATTGATTGCTGATAAATTTGGCGAAGGCGAGTAAGAACTCGCAATCCATGATGTTGACCTTGGCCAAAGAGCCAAAGGCAGTGGCGGTAACGCCGAGCGGAGGGTAGTGGATGAGTATCACTTTGCATGGTTTGGGAATCGGTGGCGGCATTGCCATCGGTCACGCTCATTTGGTATCACAAGCTGATATCGAAATTGTGCATTATCAGATTCCCGCAGAGGGGATTGCTTCGGAAGTCACACGCTTTGAAGACGCGATTCGCAGTACGCGCAAAGAGCTTGAGATGTTATGGGGCAGCATCCCAGAAAACGCACCTACCGAGTTAGGGGCGTTTTTAAGTCTGCACATCATGCTGCTCAACGACCACACGCTGTCGAAAGACCCTATCCAACTGATTCAAACGCAAAAATGCAATGCCGAATGGGCCTTACAACAGCAGCTTGATGTTTTGCTGGCGCAATTTGATGAGATTGAAGAAGAATACCTGCGTGAGCGCCGCACCGACGTCATTCAAGTCACCGAGCGGATTTTCAAAACTCTAGCCGGTCACGAGCCAATTTTTCATGCGCCGCATTGTGGCGGCGATGACTGTATTTTGGTGGCTCATGATTTGTCGCCCACCGATATGGTGCTGTTTAAAGACACCAATTACCGCGCTTTTATTACCGATGTGGGTGGTGTCACCTCGCATACGGCGATTTTAGCCCGCTCTCTAGATTTGCCTTCCGTGTTAGCGCTACGCCACGCGCGCGAAATGATCCGTGAACAAGAACTCATCATCGTCGATGGTATCAATGGCGTGGTGATTATTGATCCGGATGAAATCATCCTTGCCGAATATCGCCTGCGCCAAGGTGAATGGCTGCTCAAGCAAAATGCCCTGCAAGATATTCGGACCAGCCAAGCGATTACGCTCGATGGCACTGCGGTGGAATTATTTGCCAATATTGAATTGCCAGAAGACTGCCATTTGGCACTCGAAAACAGCGCCTCGGGGATAGGCTTATTCCGTTCAGAGTTTTTGTTCTTAAAAGAAGATGATTTACCGACTGAGGAAGAGCAATTTATTGCCTACAAAACCGTAGCCGAATCGATGCAAGGCAGTGCAGTGATTATCCGTACGGTGGATTTAGGAAAAGACAAAATCCCATCTTGGCAATCAGAAAATGAAGCGCCCAACCCTGCGCTGGGTTTAACCGGGATTCGACTCTGCATGGCCGAGCCACAAATGTTCCGGATTCAGCTTCGTGCGGTCTTGCGTGCATCGGCATTTGGCAATATTAAATTATTACTGCCTATGCTCTCGACAATTAGCGAAGTCAAACAAACACGGGCGCACTTAGACGAAGTGATGGCCGACTTGCGCGCCAACGGCATCGCGTTTGATGAGCAGATCGAATTGGGCGGCATGATTGAAGTGCCCGCTGCTGCGATGGCGGTCGGCTCATTTCTGAATCATTTGGACTTTGTATCGATTGGTACCAATGATTTGATTCAATATTCGCTGGCGGTGGATCGGAATGACGATGCAGTGAGCCATTTGTACGATCCACTCAATCCAGGCGTATTGCAGCTTTTGCATCATGTGATTAGCACTGCCAATCGACTCGGAAAACCGGTGTCGATGTGCGGTGAAATGGCGGGCGATCCGAGTTTAAGCCGGCTTTTACTGGGACTCGGCTTGCGTCGTTTCTCGATGTTGCCGATTCAATTACTGAAAGTAAAACAGCTGATTTTGTCTGCTGAAATGGACTATATCAAACCGATTGTGGCGAAGATGCTAGAAGCTGAAGACAGTGATCGCTTGCGTGAACTATTACAGGAACTCAATCGATAGCCAGGTATTGCCATCTATGCATTATTTATAAATGGTTAGCTGGCAATACTTTAACGTGGTTTTCGTTGTGAATATAACTTCATCGAGTGGCGAAGCGGTCACTACTCCTAGCAATATTGACGCTTTATTGCATAAAGCGCGGGCGCAGTATCGTGTCAATTGCCAAGAAACTCGCCAACTGGCGCAAGCGGCTCACACCGCATCAGAGTTGATTCGCTATACAGAAGGGTTAGCCCATGCCGAATTTCTGATCGGTAAAGCCCAGCTGATTTTAAATACACCAGAAATTGCACTGCCTACGCTGCGGTGTGCGCTCAAACGAGTTAAACCGTTCAATTTACCGAAGCTAGAAGCAGAAATCTTAGTGAGTCTGGCAACCGCTCAGCAAATGTTGGGCCAGTTCCATGCGGCATTTTTGTTGTGGTTAGATGCTTTACAAAGCGCGCTGCGCGCTAATGCTCGTGAATGCTACGTCGAGGCTTATTTAGGGCTGGGTGATTTGCACGTGCAGTGTGCCGATCCGAGTAAAGCTTTGCATTTCTTATCACTCGCGGTCGAGTGGGCTGATTTATCTGCTGATCAAGATTTATGCTGTAAAGCACGCTTGCATCTGGCTGCTGTTCTAGTCACATTGGAACAATACACCTTGGCTGAGCGTATTTTAATGTACGCGCAAACGCTATTAATTTTGCCATTACGCCGTGACTGGCAGGCTGAAATTTGTAATTACCTTGGCATGATTCATGCCGCGCAGCATGAAAATGAATTGGCATTGGCGAGCTTTAATGAAGCACTTAAAATCAACGCCGAGGCGGGTTTTTTGTGGGGGCAAACACTCAATTTGCTCGGTTTAGGCCGCTTAAAAGTGAGTTTGCAAGACACACAAGGCGCAGAGGCCGATTTGCAGCAAGCGCTTCACTATGCGACACAATTTAATGGTCTAAGCCTGTTGCAGCAAATCCATCATCAGCTGTATCAAATATACGAAGCACGTGGCGATTATGTACACGCGATGATGCATCACATCGGTTTTCACGATCACTTCATGAAATTGCAGCAGCAATTAACAGCAAGCAAACTGAGCGCGGTGGATGCGCGAAGATTGAGTCTGATTGAGATGAAGCTCAAACTATTGGCATCTGAGCTTGAAGTGACCCAGCTCAAACAGCAGCGCCATCAAGAATCAGGGCGTTTGCAAGCGCTAGAAAGTGCCGCTTATCGCGATGCCCTAACCGGTTTATACAATCGCCGTGCTTTAGACGAGCGCTTGCCGGAACTCATTCATGCTGCGAATGAAAATCAAGAAAGCCTATGGGCGATCATGATTGATTTTGATCACTTTAAACGTGTTAACGATCACTTTTCGCATCATATTGGCGATGTTGTGCTGCGCAATGGCTGCGCTGCGCTTGCAAAACTGACCCGTGAACGAGATATGCTGGCGCGTTATGGCGGTGAAGAGTTTGTGTTGATTGTGACGCACGTGGATGAGGCGATTGTTGGCAAAATTGCGGAGCGTATGCGGCGAGAAATCGAGCAATTACCGTGGGCGGATGTGCATGCAGGGCTTGAGATTTCAATTAGTTTGGGTGGAGCACAGTGGCAGCAAGGTCAAACGAGTGAGCAACTGATGTCACGCGCCGATCAAGCGCTTTATTTGGCAAAAGATGCAGGTCGAAATTGCGTGCGTTTTATGGGGGCGGATGATGCTTGAGCGTTCCCACGAAGACTTGATCGCACAATGCAATGAAATCGTTCGGCTTGCCGATCTGGATTATCCAAGCGCACTCGCGGCGGCTAAAGCGTTTTATCAAGACGCCTTGACGGCGCGCGTCCCCCGCCAGATCGCGTTGGCGATGCAAACAGAGGCGCGTGTATTGAAGCGCTTAGCCGATAAATCGGCGGCGATTCGATTGCAAAATGAAGTCATCCGCTACCTCAAGTACGAGCAACTCAATGAAGATTTAACTTCGGCCTATCGGGTGCTAGGCCAGATGTTGTATGACGCAATGGCGTATTTTAAGTCCTTAGACGCTTGGCTTACCTCGCTTGAGTTAGCGGGGCTGGATCACAATGTACAAGGCACTACCCTAGCGTATATTGGTATAGGCAAGTTCTACTATGCGCTAGGAGACTATACCAAGGCCATCTACTATCATCAGTTGGCTTTGTTGGCGGCAAAATCACTCAACCGCGTAGCCCTAAACGCTGAAATTAATATCAATATTGCTGCTGATGCATTTCGGCTGAGAGACTTTACTGTGGTGCTGCAGGCGCTCGATGAAGCGCAAAAAGCGTTTGATTCGGGCTATGATCGTCCTGCCTGGCTGGGCGAAGTCGTGTTTTATCGCGGAATGGTTTATTTTGAACTAAGCCAATTTGCCGAGGCGCAAGAGTTTCTGAGTCGCGCTTATAGCATTTATCGGAAATGCCGTAATTCATGGGGTGAAGGGCATGCCTTGCTGGCTTTAGGTCGCGCCTTTTTAAAGTTGGAAGAGCCAGAGCATGCGGTTGAGTGTTTGAGTGTCGCTTGTGAAATTTGCGATCAGAATCAATTGGCCGCGCTGGGTATTGAGGCGAATGAAATATTGGCCTATCTGTATGTCGATCTTGGCGATAATTTACAAGCTCTGCATTACCATAAGCGGCTACATAAATTGATTTGCCAAACTCAAACAGAGCAACGCTCAGTCTTGCGTTTAAGTCGACGCGCGCAGCAACGTTTGAAAGAGATTGAAATCGCCTTTGAATTGGCAAAACTGCAAGCGCGCTTAACTGGCGACTAGTCGCGGTATAATCCTTCTTTTGCCGCACTGTTGATATGCCATGTCTCGTGAAACACTCTCTCTCAATGATGAAATGCGTTCGTATTACTTGGATACCGCTTTGCGGGAGCCTGCGATATTGGGTGAGTTACGCGAATTCACTGCACAGCATAAGCAAGCCAAAATGCAGCTTTCTCCCGAGCAAGGGGCGCTATTGATTTTTCTATTGCGCTTGATTAAGGCACAAAAATACCTCGAAGTCGGCACTTTTACTGGCTATAGCTCAATTGCTGCCGCGTTGGCGATGGGGCCTACTGGCCGCGTAATTGCCTGCGATTTGGTCGAAGAGTTCACCAAAATTGCCCAACAATGGTGGAAAAAAGCGGGCGTTGAGTCGCAAATTACCCTCAAACTGCAGGCTGCTGTTTTCTCACTTGAAACGCTGGTGGCCGAAGGCCATTCCGCTACGTTTGATTGCATGCTCATCGACGCCGACAAGCCGTATTACCCAACCTACTACGATTTTGCTTTGCAGTTAGTGCGCCCTGGCGGGCTGATTATTTTGGACAATATGTTCCTCGGTGGCCGCGTTGCTAATCCGAAACCAAATCACCCCGCCAGCGTAAAAATCTTGCATGAATTTAATCGCCAGCTCCGTGATGATCCCCGTGTTGAGCATGCCATGCTCCCTGCTGGAGATGGTATGACTTTGCTATTTAAGCGCTAGGCTGATCGATCCTTAGTCATTTGCTATACGACTTAATCTTTTTTGTGCATAAGGCCTGCTGGTTGATGCATCAACTGAGTGGCGCTAAGCACGATTAGATCTCAAGTGCAGCACTTGCCTATCACCTGATCAGAAAAGTGCGCCTTGAAGCTCCTCAAATATGCCCGTCGCAGTGAGTGCGACGTCGGTCTTTTTGCCGTGCATTCTTTCAGCATGGCGGCTAAACTCAAGCGTTATCTTTTCAAGCCGCGACTATCATGCAGCTTTCGCAAGCCCATCCGATGAGTTCTATGCCTGAGTTTGCCGATCGAATCGCGCAGATCGAGCAACTATTACATCGCGATCGCGAGCTAGCGCAGCAAATGATTGAAGCACTGATGGCTGAATCAAGGCTTCAGCATGATGCTGTGGGCTTTATTCGTGCCATTGAGATGCAATCGCAAGTCACCTACGGCATCGCGATTTTAGATTTGCAGTACGAAGCGCTGCAAATGGCACAAAATCACCATCTGTTTGCTGCTGAAGCCCGATTACTCAATTTAATTGGGCGCGCTTACTACGCGGCTGCGCAATACCAAGAAGCGATGCAAACATGGGGGCGTTGCCTTGAAGTTGCCGAATTATCGGCAGAGTATGGCGCTTGGATTAAGGCCAAAATGGGCGTTGGGCAAATCTACGATGCCTTGGGCGACCCCAGCTCAGCAGTCGAAATGCACCAAGAAGCCATCGACCGAAGCCAAGTCTTGGGTGATGATTGGTTGCAATTACAAGCTCATATCAATTTAGGCGTGAATCTGCATCGGCTACGCCGCAGCGATGAAGCTTTAGCCGCTTTTAATTTTGCATTGGATACAGCACGGCAGCTCAATCATGAGGACGATGTAGCTGAGTGTTTAATGCGCATTGGCGAAGTCCAATTGGCGATGCATGTGTTTTCTCGGGCTGCGGTTTCGCTTGAGTCGGCACAAATCATTGCCGAGCGGAGCGGCTATAAATGGGCACTCACACAAATATTGCGTTTGCGGGCTGAGTGTTTTCTAAGCATGAATCAGCCCAAAGAAGCGCTGCAGCAAATCTATCATGGCATTCAAGTCGCCGATGAAGCGGGCGCCCTACACCCAAAAATGCTTTTATTGAATTTGCAAAGCCAGATTTGTGAGCGAGTTGGCGATCTCGCTGTTGCGCTTTTAGCGCAGCGCGAAGCGCAGCGGATCGAGCTGCAAATCCATCAAGCGGCTCGCCGTGACCCTTTGCAGCAAGTTGCGCAGCTGTCTGGTTTATTACACAACCCCGATCAAATATTGTTGGATTTAGCGAGCAATCTGTCGATAGAAAATAATGATTTACTCAGCTTAAGTACTACCCTGTGTGTCACGGCATGTCGGGCACTTAAAGTCGCTCAGGCGAGTTTCTGGCAATGGTCAAAGCCTGATTGCCTCAGTTGTATCGCTCGTAGTAACGCCCAAGCAGAGCCTCTTGTACTTGGTCCTGATGTTGAGCGCGAATCATTATCGGCCTTGCTAAGGCAATTAGAGGCGGGTGAAATCATTATTGCGCATTCAGCGGCGCAACATTTATTCACTTGGCAGTGGAGCGAGTACGCGTTGCAAGCGCAAGGCATTGCTGCGGTCTTGTTGATTCCGGTTCGCTTAAATAATGAAACCATAGCGATGCTGGCTTGCGAGCATTTGGGTGGACAAAGAAACTGGCGTCGTGATGAAGTGCAACATGCTCAGCAATTAGGCTTGTTGGCAACCCGAGCATTAGCGCAGTATCGGCAGCAATCCTATGTAGAACAAATCGCAGGACTCAATACCCGCCTACAACAACAGAATGATGAATTAGAAACCCGCGTCAATGAGCGTACGCAAGCGCTTGAGCAAGCGCGCGGGAAGTTAGTGCAAGCAGAGAAACTGGCTGCCTTAGGTCATTTAGTCGCTGGATTTGCCCATGAGTTGAATACACCCTTAGGCAGTATTTTGACGGCATCGACCACGCTGACTTCACAAAGTCGTGCCATCAATCAGCAACTGAAAAGCGGAGCGATCAAGAAATCACAAGTTGATCAGTACTTGGTGCAAGGCCAAGAGATTAGCGAGCTGATCGAACGAAATGCGCGTCGAGCCAGTGATTTGATTCATGATTTAAAGCAATTAAGCAGCGAAAGGCCATCGCACGATACGCAAACAGTGTGTCTGTTTGATGTGCTAGACAATGTCATTCAGCATTTAACCCTGCCAGAGCAGCATCGCTTGATCACAATAGAAAATCGAATCGATCCGCAACTGACACTCAATAGTTATCGCAGTGAAATCGAGATGATTCTGAATCAACTGATTCAAAACTCATTACTACATGCTTTTACGCCTAATTCGGCAGGCAAAATTGAGATTGAATCGATGATCACTGCGGATCATTTAATCAGTCTGATCTATCACGATAACGGTGTGGGGATTGAACCAGCGGCGCAGAAAAGAGTATTCGATCCTTTTTACACCACCCAATTTGGTCAAGGCCGCAGCGGACTCGGCCTCTATCAAGTCTATTCAGTAGTTCATGGCCGCTTGGGTGGCGACATTTCGCTCAGTAGTACGCCCACCCAGGGCACACAGATTACAATTACGCTGCCATTTTAAGCAAAACTGGCTTTTACTTTTCGCCCAATACCCAAAATCAATCTTCCTCATCGTCCCGCATTACACGAAGCACACTAAAGCGGTTGATCTCACTTTAGATAGAGCATGGTGCTGCGCAACGAGATCATGTGTATTTAATCGATGGTACTCAACAGCTGACCGGATGAATTTGGTGGTATGCACGGAAATACGCGAAGCTCTACACGTTTTATTGGAGTGGGTCGCATTTGTTCTGACAGAGGTTGTAATGCAGCGGCACTGAGAGCGGTAGCTCGATTAAATCAGGATATCTTTATTTAGATCAGTTAGTTAGCTAGCACAATCGGTCAGCTTTGCCAATTAC
This sequence comes from Deefgea tanakiae, assembly GCF_019665765.1. Lineage (GTDB taxonomy): Bacteria > Pseudomonadota > Gammaproteobacteria > Burkholderiales > Chitinibacteraceae > Deefgea > Deefgea tanakiae. The sequence goes on along the minus strand of NZ_CP081150.1, from coordinate 2,963,744 downwards.
TGAAACATCTGTTCTATTTTCGATCAGCGGAACAAGTTCTTAGCATATAAGCATCTCATAATATATTAATGCTTGAGCCGTCTATCAATAGACCAGCATTAAACCTCGCTTCAAGTAGTTGCTGACCACACGTTTGATTGTTGCATCAACCCAATTTTGTTGGGTCAATCGGCGCAATGACTTAACGTGGTTTTTATTGGCAGTACAAAAATTGCAAGTTTGAACAAAGAAAGGTTAACAGTTATGTCAAAAGCTGCAGGTTTTACCTTGATCGAATTAATGATCACGATCGCCATTATTGGTATTTTGGCGTCCATCGCCATCCCTGCCTATGGCGATTATGTGCGCCGCGCTAAAGCGCTTGAAGCGGCGAGTTCGCTCTCGACGTTACGACTCAAGCTTGAGCAGTTTTATCAAGATAACCGCAACTACGGTGCCTCAAATCAATGTGGCTATAACACCAGTCAAGTAGTCAGCCTAACGAGTGATCGATTTTTTACGATTAGCTGTGCGCTAGCAGCTGATGCACAAAGCTACACTTTAAAAGCCACAGGCAGTCTGCAGTCGAGTAACGATCATATTTACACGCTGACCGACACTAATGTGAAGGCAACGACCAAATATAAAGGTGCGGCTGTATCAGGTAAGGCCTGCTGGTTAGTCTCAGTGAATCGCACCGAGTTTCGCGGAGGCTGTTTGGTTTGAGTCAGACCAACACGGCCTGCTCGCTTTGATTACGATAATAGTTTGCCTCTGCTTCCGCGGGTGGAATGTGGCCAATCGACCCCAGCAAACGATGCTGATTGAACCACGAAACCCATTCCAATGTCGCTAGTTCCACGGATTCTAGACTTTTCCAAGGTCCCAAACGGTGAATCACTTCTGTTTTGTAGAGCCCGTTAATCGTCTCTGCTAATGCATTGTCGTAACTATCACCGGTCGTGCCAACGGATGGCTCGATGCCAGCTTCAGTCAATCGTTCGGTGTAGCGAATCGAAACATATTGCGAACCTCGGTCGCTGTGATGAATCAACGCCTCACGCTCTGGCTGTCGCGCCCAAAGGGCTTGCTCCAACGCATCCAGCACAAACTCGGTTTGCATGTTGCGGCTCACTCGCCAGCCCACGATATAACGAGCAAAAACATCGATCACAAAAGCTACATAGACAAAGCCTTGCCAAGTCGACACGTAGGTAAAATCCGACACCCAGAGTTGATTCGGTCGTTCGGCTACGAATTGACGATTTACATGATCGCGGGGGCAAGCAACGGCAGGATCGGGACGTGTCGTTCGCACCGCTTTGCCACGCGATACGCCGCGTAAACCGAGGCTTCGCATCAAGCGTTCAACGGTACAGCGCGCCACAGTATGTCCATCTCGCTTGAGCTGCCGCCATACTTTTACCGCACCGTACACCTGATGATTCAATTGCCAGACACGCTCAATTTCACCGCTCAGTTGCTCATCACGAATGGTACGCTGACAACGCAAAGCTGGATTGCGCAGCCGAGCGGCGTAACGTCGATAGGCTGACGGGGCGACCTGTAATAGCTTGCAGATCGGCTCGACCCCGTGCTGCTCACGGTGGGTATCGATGAATCCTCTTACGATTTCAAGCGGCGGTCGAGCTCCGCCTGTGCGAAATACGCGCTGGCCAGTCGCAGAATTTCGTTGGCTTTTTTAAGTTCGCGCACTTCGCGTTCTAGCGCTTTAATGCGTTCGTTCTCTGCTGAATTTTTGTTGGCTTGAACGGTATCGCCACCTTGCCGACAGCACCATGTGCGCAGCGTTTCTGGCGTGCAGCCTATTTTGCTGGCAATTGAAACGAGGGTTGCCCATTCAGATGGATATTCGGCAAGGTGCTCAATGACCATGCGAACAGCCCGTTCGCGGACTTCGGGGGAAAAGTGAGTTGATTTCTTCATAGCGCCATTCTCTCAAGAATTGGAGCCGCCGCGAAACCCGGTGCGATTCAATATATCCCCCGGTGACGGGGTGGGTCGCTTGTTTGTACTCAATGCGGCAACAGGCGAAAAAATTCGAGAGATTTCGACAGGCGTTGGCAATGTAGGTACGCCAAGTGGCTTAGCTCGCGTCAATATCTGGGTCGACTCCGAAGGCGATAATACGGCTGACCGCGCTTATGCTGGTGATCAACTTGGCAATGTTTGGCGCTTTGACATTAATAACGATATCGGTGCTTCAGGATATGACGCTCAGAGATTAGCAACACTAACGGTTGGCAATACGCCTCAGCCCATTACGATCAAACCAGAAGTGGCAGTTGTTAAGCAAAATGGCATCAACTACAAAGTCGTGCAGATTGGAACTGGGCGTTTATTGGGCAATAGCGACTTGGGCAGTACGGGAGTTCAGTCGGTCTATGCAATCAAGGATCTGTCAACCGACACAGGCTGGGGCGATTTCCGAGTCTCACCAAACTCAGTGAAGCAAACACTCACTGACGGTGAAATCAACGGCAAAAAAGTACGCACAGCGAGCAAAAATAGTATGGATTGGTCGCTCAAAAATGGCTGGTATGTTGATTTACCGACTGCAGGTGAACGCGTAAATATTGATATGCAGCTGCAGCTCAATATTTTAGCCGTTGCTGGTAATGTACCTAGTAACAATGCCAGCAATCCATGCAGTGCAGGTGGCGGTTATGCGTGGATGTATTATTTTGATCTCGAGACGGGGTCATTTGTACCTAGCGTTAGCAATGATAAGGTAGGTGAGCTGATTCCCGGTAATAAACTTGCCGCCGGCCTTAAACAGGTTCGATTGCCTAACGGACGAGTGGTCAGCATAGTCAATGGAACGGACGGGAGCCTGACCCCGGTAGACACTCCGGCTGGCGCCTCTGGCGTAATTGGCCCAGCAAAGCGGACCTCTTGGCGTGAGCTGAATCACGATTGAGTATGTCAACCGTAAAGCAAGAGCTAAAGCGTGATTTGCCGCCACTGCCTGTGGCGGCATTGTTATCGCTTGGTTTACATGTGATTGCTTTTTTACTACTACTACACGGGCTACTTCAGGTGGGAAAAACCACCAAGCCAACACAGCTGGCGCCCTTGCAAGTCAGCCTACTCGGAGTAAAGACTAATAACAAAACCGACTCCGCCACTAAGACCCTCTCGAATTCTGATAAAGCACTTAAAGCACCGCTTGAATCTGAATATCAACCGCAAAAAACATCGGTGGCGACTCAAATAACGCCCATTGAGTCAGAAATAGCCGCGCCAACGGTATATTGGCCACGTAGCCAGTTGTCAACGCAGCCCCAATTACAAACGACGATTACGCTTGCTTATCCTGAAGATTTTGAGCACAAGCAAGCTCACTATGAGACCGTTCTGAGTGTCTATATCAACGAAAATGGTCAAGTTGATCGAGTTGAAATAGAAGATCCTGAGTTTCCTGAGTCACTGGCACAATCTGCGATCAGTGCTTTTCAAGCCGCTACTTATCAACCTGGTGCGCGCGAGCATCAAGCGGTCAAAGCTCGCATCCGAATTGCCATCAGCTTTGATACCTTCACAGCCCCGAATACGCAGAGCGAAACGCAAAGCTTGGGTGAGTGAAAAAGCCACGCGGCGAACCAAGCGCTGAGACAGCCATTACCCAAGTTCTTACTATAAAAAGCGTTTGCCGCGTTGTCTTAGAGGATGAATTAGACTCACGGTTTTGCTACCAATCGACTTAAAAGTATTAAGCTACAGATTCAATTTCTTCTAAGCGATGGCAGGCAATCATTCTGCTTGAGTACATCCGAAGTTGCGGTACTTCTGACTTGCATTGCTCGCTGGCATAGGGGCAGCGCGTGTGGAACGTACAGCCCGCTGGTGGGTTGATTGGTGAAGGTAATTCACCGACCAGTTTGATTTTTTCCCTACGATTTTCGGCGCGGATCGCCGGCGTTGCCGACATCAGAGCGCGTGTATACGGATGAAGTGGTGCCTCGAAAATGATCTGCTTAGGGCCGTATTCTACAGTGCTACCAAAATACATCACCATCACATCATCAGCGACATGCTCGACAACGGCGAGATTGTGGCTGACAAACACATAAGCAGTACCAAGCTGCTCTTGCAAATCCATAAATAGATTTAAAATCTGCGCTTGAATCGATACGTCGAGCGCAGAAGTTGGCTCATCGGCAACCAATACAGCAGGTTGCAACATCATCGCGCGTGCAATTGCAACGCGCTGACGCTGACCGCCAGAAAACATATGCGGGTAACGGTGATAATGTTCAGGCCGCAGGCCGACGGTTTTTAGCATCTCATGAACGCGGGTTTTACGTTCTTCTGCGTTCAACTCTGTATTGAGCAGTAGTGGCTCGCTCAGCATATCGCCGATGGTTTTGCGTGGATTCAAGCTGGCGAATGGGTTTTGAAACACCATTTGGACTTTCGGCCGCAAGAATTTAAGTGCACTTTTTCCTGCTGTGGCGATATCGATTTCGTCGATGGTTAAATGGCCTGATGAGGGTTCTTCAATCAGCGTGAGTTGGCGCGCTAGCGTTGACTTGCCACATCCCGACTCGCCAACAACGGCCAATGTTTTGCCAGCATAAAGCTCAAAAGACACGTCATTCAGCGCTTTAACAGTCGCCATGCCTTTGAGAAAACCACGTGCCACTTTGTAATGCCGCGATAGATTTTTGGCGACCAGAATGGGGGTTCGAGTAATGTCATTCATGGCTAGGTATACCGTTGAAGTCAAGTGGGGTAAAACAGCGCACGCTGGTACCTGATATGGGTACTAGCGGTGGTTTTTGTTCAATACAGCTTTGGTTGGCGTACGGGCAGCGTGGGCTGAGTAAGCAGCCGGCGGGTCTATCGTATTGCCCCGGCACGACGCCAGCGAGCGTTGCAAGGCGGCGTGCGCCTTTGCTGTGCTCAGGAATCGAGCTCAGTAGCGCTTGCGTATACGGGTGGCGTGGTGCAGCAAAAAGCGCGTCGGTGTTGCTGGTTTCAACAACTTCACCCGCGTACATGACGACCATGCGTTCGGCGATTTCAGCGACGACGGCCAGATCGTGAGTGATTAAAATCAGCGCCATATCATTCTGCTTCTGCAGATTGACCAGCAGCGCCATAATTTGCGCCTGCACCGTCACGTCGAGCGCGGTGGTCGGCTCGTCGGCGATCAACAGCTTGGGTTTACAGGCAATCGCCATCGCAATCATCACCCGCTGACTCATGCCGCCGGATAATTGATGTGGATAGGCATTCAGGCGCGATTTGGCATCGGGGATTTCAACTTGTTCGAGCAACTCCAACGCACGTGCCGTTAAAGCTGCACCGCGTAGTGGGGTATGTTGCTTGAGCGTTTCCATCAATTGGTAGCCAACGGTATACGCTGGATTTAAGCTGGTCAGTGCATCTTGGAAAATCATCGCAATATCGCGACCAATGATTTGGCGCTTTTGCGCGGGCTTCATGCCGATCAAATCTTGACCAGCAAAAGTGAGCGCATCAGCGGTGACAATACCGGGTGCATCGATCAGGCCCATCATCGCTAGCATTGTCACTGATTTGCCCGAGCCCGATTCGCCGACAATACCAATAATTTCACCGGTGTTGATGCTTAAATCAAGGCCAGAAACCGCGCGAAATGGATTGCTGCCCTTACCAAACGTGACATTCAGATTGCGGATGTCTAATAAACTCATTTTATTGACCTCACGCCAGTTTTTTTAGTTTCGGGTCGAGCGCATCACGCAGCCCGTCACCCATTAGATTCAGCGCAATCACGGTAATCAGAATTGCAATGCCGGGCATCGTAACGACCCACCAAGCGCTTTCGATGTAATCGCGTGCTGAGGCTAACATCGTGCCCCATTCAGGCAACGGTGGTTGTGCGCCCAAACCTAAAAAGCCCAGTGCGGCGGCATCCAAAATGGCCGCAGAGAACCCGAGCGTCGCTTGCACGATGAGCGGGGCCATGCAGTTCGGTAGCACGGTATTGAACATCAAGCGCAATTGACCCGCGCCAGCTAAGCGGCTAGCAATCACATAGTCTTTGTGCAATTCGGTCATCGCCGAAGCACGCGCTAAACGCACGTAAGAGGGGAGCGAAACAATCGCAATCGCCAGCATGGTATTGGTTAAGCCTGGCCCTAAAATCGCGACAATCGCCACGGCCAGCAGCAATGATGGCAAGGCCAACATCACGTCCATCAGGCGCATGATGGCATCACCAATTTTGCCCGGATAAAACGCGGCGATTAGGCCGAGAATCACGCCAGGGATCAGCGAGAGTAAGACCGATACCAAACCAATCGTGAGCGACAACTGTGAGCCATGCATGAGGCGCGACAAAATATCGCGGCCCACTTCGTCGGTGCCGAGGATAAATTTCCAAGAGCCACCTTCTGCCCAAACGGGAGGGGTGAGAAAAGCATCACGGTATTGCTCGATAGGGCTGTGTGGTGCTAGCACAGAGGCAAATACTGCTACTAGCACTAAACAGACGAAATACAGCAAGGCGATCAGCGCGCCACGATTAGCGCGGAACGATTGCCAAAACTCGGCCAGCGGTGATGGATGTGAAAATTGAACTTCTGTTGTAGAGGCAGCGGTTTGCATTTCACCTTACCTCGCGTGACGAATACGTGGATTGATAACGCCATACAAGATATCAACCAGCAAGTTAACAAAAATAATCATCGTAGCGATGAGCAAAATACCGCCTTGCACAACGGGGTAATCGCGGCGTGAGATCGAATCGATCAGCCATTTACCAATCCCAGGCCAAGAGAAAATCGTCTCGGTGAGTACCGCGCCAGCCAGCAGTGTGCCAACTTGCAAACCAATCACGGTGACGACCGGCATTAGCGCATTACGCAGCGCGTGAACCAAAATGATGCGCGAGCGCGAAAGGCCCTTGGCACGTGCGGTGCGGATATAGTCTTCGCGCAGCACTTCTAGCATGGATGAGCGAGTCATCCGTGCAATAACGGCCATTGGAATCGTACCGAGTACGACTGCCGGTAAAATCAAATGCATCACCGCTGATTTGAAGGCACCTTCTTCACCCGATAGCAAAGTATCAATCAGCATAAATCCGGTCACGGGGGTAATATCGTATTCCAAAGAAATACGCCCTGATACCGGTGTCCAGCCCAGATGGACCGAAAACAGCATAATAAGAATCAAGCCCCACCAGAAAATCGGCATTGAATAGCCGGTGAGTGCAGCGCCCATCACCGTATGGTCGATGACCGTACCTCGTTTGGTGGCCGCGAGCATACCTGCTGCCAAACCAAAGACAACGGCAAATAGCATCGCACAGAGCGATAGCTCAACGGTAGCGGGGAATAATTTGAGAAACTCAGCCATCACGGGTTCGTGCGTGACCATGGATTCACCGAGATTGCCTTGCAATAAATTGCGCAGATAATCCCAATATTGCACGTATAAAGGCTGGTCGAGTCCTAAGCGCTGCATCGCGGCGCGATAAAATTCAGGGTCAAGGCGGCGCTCGCCGACCAGCAGCAAAACAGGGTCGCCCGGAATCATATGAATCAGCGCAAAGGCCAGTAGCGTAATACCCAAGAAAGTAGGAATTGCGACTGAGATGCGCTTGAAGATAAAGCTAAACATAAGCACTCTCCCCGTCAAAAACAGCACGGGTGGTTAGACGATAAGGCATAGAAAAGGCCCAATCCCTGCTCGGGATTGGGCGCAGTAGTGAATTATTTTACAGTCACGCCGTAAAATGAATTGAGACCAAACGGGCTGACTTTAAAGCCTTCAACTGATTTGCTCACAGGTTGGTAGACGGTGGAGTGCGCAATCGTCGTCCAAGGCAGTTCACGTTTGAAGACTTCTTGGGCTTTTTCGTAAAGCTTGGTGCGCTCAGCTTGATTGCTCAACGTACGTGCTTTCACGACCATGTCGTTGAACTCTTTATTGCACCAGCGTGCGTAGTTGTTACCACCCACCGCTTCGCAACCCAAGTTCACGCCCAACCAGTTGTCTGGATCACCATTGTCGCCAGTCCAGCCAATCATCAATGAGTCGTGCTCACCCGCTTTGGCGCGCTTGATGTATTCGCCCCATTCATAGCTAACAATTTTCGCTTTGATGCCGACTTTGGCCCAATCGGCTTGAATCATTTCAGCCATCAATTTGGCATTAGGATTGTACGGACGTTGTACTGGCATCGCCCATAGCGTGATTTCAGTGCCTTCAGGAACGCCGGCTTTTTTTAGCAGGGCTTTCGCTTTCACTGGATCGTAAGCCGCATCTTTGAGTTTTTTATTGTATGACCATTGCGTTGGTGCCATTGGATTGGTGGCTGGTTGACCTGCACCTTGGTAGACCGCAGCCAAAATGGCGGGTTTATTAATCGCCATATCGAGTGCTTGGCGCACTTCGAGTTTATCCATTGGCTTGTGTTCGACGTTGTAGCTCAACCAGCCCACGTTAAAACCAGCTTGTTTTAGAAGATTCAATTTTGGATTGGCTTCAATTGATTTCAAATCAGCGGGACGCGGGTAGGCCATCACTTGGCATTCATTTTTTTGCAGTTTTTGGTAGCGAACCGAAGGGTCTGTCGTGACAGCAAAAATCAATTTGTCGAGCTGTACTTCACCTTTGCGCCAGTAGTCTTTATTACCGTCGTAGCGAATATTCGAGTCTTTTTGATAGCTACGGAAAACAAAGGGGCCAGTGCCAATCGGTTGTGTATTAATTTGATTCGCTTTACCTGTTTTCAGCAATTGATCGGCGTATTCAGCGGAGTGAATCGACGCAAACGACATTGCCAAGTTTTGTAAGAAAGCGGCATCGACCGTTTTGAGTTTGACGCGAACCGTATGCGCGTCAACTTTTTCAATCGCGGCAATATTGGTATCCAAGCTCATGTCGGAAACATAAGGGAAATCAGCCGGTGCGGCTTTATTGAACGGATGATTTTTGTCAATCATGCGCTGGAGCGTAAACACAACGTCGTCAGCGTTAAACTCACGCGTTGGTTTGAAGTACGGGGTGGTATGAAATTTAACGCCTTTGCGTAAATTGAAGGTGTACGTTAGGCCATCGGCAGACACATCCCATTTCTCAGCTAGACCTGGGCGGATTTGCGTTGAGCCGCGCTCAAATTCAGTGAGTCGGTTAAAAATCGTTTCGGCTGATGCATCAAAATCCGTGCCAGTCACTTGGCGAGTAGGATCAAAACCGGAAGGACTTGCTTCGGAGCAATAGATCAATGTTTTATTGGCTGCCAGTGTGGTCCCCGCCAGCAAGGCTAGCGTCGTGGCCAGCATCAGTTTGCGTAATTCAAATTGCATTGAATATTCTCCGAAGTAATAAAAAAGGCCGTCGATTGTGTTCAATCTAACGGCCATGCTAAAGGGTAAGCGCAAGCATCCAAATCGGGATTATCCCGCACGAGCTCAGTTTTTCTGATTTCCGTCAAGATGCAGAGAGTGTGTATTTTTACTCAAGCAGTTTCTTGTCAGCGTCCCAATTCGTGTAACTGATAAGAGAAAATTATAAGTAGGCCGATTAAATACGTCAGTACTGCCAGTCTCCGTCAGCATGTAGAATGCATGAATCATTACTCAACCAGTTCCTTGTAGGCGTACCAAGTAGCATGCCCAAGTAGCGGAAAAATGACGATTAGGCCAATCAAGTAGGTAGCAAAACCAATCGCAGTGAGCCCAACCAAGATAGCAGCCCACACGATCATGGCGGGAATATTTTCTGCCACTGCACGTAGGCTAGTCATCATTGCGGTAACGCTATCAACTTCACGATCAGCAAGCATCGGAATTGAAACGGCGGTTAGCGCAAAGACAAAACAAGCCAACACAAATCCTGATGCCGCCCAAATGATGGTAAACGGTAGCATTTCACCTGTGAGTGAAGCAAGAATTGAATCCGTGCTGGTAATTTGCTGTGGCACCATTAAGGCAAATAAAATTGCAGATGCGCGTTCCCACGCAATGGCCACCATGGCCAAAATCACGCCTAAAAATGCTAATTGCCCACCGTTTTTATATAGATCGTGAATCGATTGCATAAATGAAGTTTCTCGTTCCTCGTCACGTTCACTAGTCAATTCATAAATCCCCGCGGCACCTAAGGGGGCGAGCAGCAAAAAGCCGGTAATTGCCGTGGTAAATAAATGAAGATTTTGCTGTGAAAAAAGCAATAAACCACCACCAATCACAGCAATCAGCACCCCATACATCAAGCTAGGTGCAGGATGCTTCATCATGTCAGCCCAACCCATTTGTAGCCAAACTAATGGACGATTGATGGCTATTTTTCGAGTTACCGGCATGGTGAAGTGTTGGTCGAGTTCGTTGAGATGTAAGTCCATGATGTCGCCCTCCCAGAGCAAATCACAACAATGAGTGATTAGCTTTTTGATAGTCGTAACTGAGTTTATTTTCTACGTTTTCAGATAAGCGGCCATTGTTGCTTTGCAGCAATTTTCTATATTAATTCAAAGACTTGCACCTTATGAAATCTCAGCTAGTGTAAAAGCACAAGTTAGCTGGAGACGGACGAATGCTCAGACGTCTATTGGGTGTAGGTGCTTTTTTCGCAGCGCATTGGGCGTGCGCGCAAGATGCAATGTGGTCCTTCCAGCCCCCTGTGACGGGTATTGCTCGGCAAATTGAATCCCTGCACACATGGCTGATGTTAGTGATTTTTGTGATTTTCTTTTTGGTATTTGGCTTTATGTTTTACGCCATTTTGCGCCATAGAAAATCACTCGGGCACGAGGCCAAGCCGTTTCATGAAAACACCTTGGTTGAAATTCTGTGGACCTTGATACCCGCCATTATTTTGCTGGGCATGGCGTGGCCAGCCGCCAGTGTGATTTTGGCGCAAAAAAACACGCACGGCGCCGACTTTACGATTAAAGCGACGGGATTTCAGTGGTTTTGGTCTTACGACTACTTGGATCATGGTTTTGGCTTCAAAAGTAAGCTAGCCACCCCACGCGAGCAAATTGAAAACTTCGATGGTCGAGGTCAGGCGAAAACTGAGCACTATTTACTGGCAGTCGATGAGCCTGTCGTGGTGCCTGTTGGCAAGAAAATTCGTATTCTCACCACCAGTAATGACGTGATTCATAGCTGGGGGGTGCCTGCCTTTGGCGTCAAGCAAGACGCCATTCCCGGTTTTATTCGCGATACCTGGTTTAAAGCCGAAAAAATCGGCACTTACCGTGGGCAGTGTGTTGAGTTATGCGGTAAAGATCATGCATTTATGCCGATTGTGGTGCAGGTTGTTTCTGAGGATGATTTTTCTAAGTGGATCGCCACTCAACAAGCGCGCGCAAAAGCGGCCAAAGATGACCCGAATAAAGCATGGACTCGGACTGAATTGATCGCCCGCGGGCAGCAAGTATATGAGGCCAATTGCGCGTCTTGCCATAAATCGAACGGTATTGGTGGTGGCGCATATCCTGCCATCGTAGGCTCAAAAATTGCCACGGGTGCCAAAGCAGCGCATATCGATTTGGTCTTGCAGGGCAAAAATGCAATGCCAGCTTGGTCGGCATTATCGGATGTGGAATTGGCGGCAGTATTGAGCTATCAGCGCACTAGCTGGGGCAATCAGGCCGACATCGTGATGCCTGCTGAAATTCGTGCGGCGAGAAAATAAGGACGAATGATGAGCTCAGACACTTTGCACCATACCGATCATGGACTTGCCACTCATCACCCGCAAGGTGGTTGGCAGCGTTGGCTGTATGCGACCAATCATAAAGACATCGGCACGCTGTATTTATGGTTTGCCTTTGTCATGTTTATAACGGGTGGCGTGATGGCGCTGGGGATACGTGCCGAACTTTTTCAGCCAGGATTACAGTATTGGCAACCGGAGTTTTTCAATCAGCTGACCACACTGCACGGCATTATCATGGTCTTTGGCGCGATTATGCCGGCATTTACCGGCCTAGCAAACTGGATGTTGCCACTGATGATTGGTGCGCCCGATATGGCCTTCGCGCGGATGAATAACTGGAGTTTTTGGCTCTTACCGCCCGCTGCGGCGCTGTTGATTATTTCTTTGTTTGTACCGGGTGGCGCGGCAGGCGGCGGCTGGACTTTATATCCCCCCTTATCGATTCAAAGTGGTATGGGGATGGATTTAGCGATCTTTAGTATTCATCTACTGGGATTGTCGTCGATTATGGGCTCAATCAACATCATCACTACGGTGCTCAATATGCGTGCACCTGGCATGACTTTACTCAAAATGCCTTTGTTTGCGTGGACTTCACTGGTTACAGCTTATTTGCTGATTGCCGTTGCGCCGGTGCTCGCAGGCGCGGTGACGATGCTACTGACGGATCGACATTTTGACACGCATTTTTTCAAAGCGGCTGGCGGTGGTGACCCAGTACTGTTTCAGCATATTTTCTGGTTTTTCGGCCACCCCGAAGTCTACATTATGGCGCTACCCGCTTTTGGGATTGTGAGCCAGATTATACCTGTATTCTCTCGCAAGCCTTTGTTTGGCTATGTTTCAATGGTATACGCCACTTGCTCGATCGCTATTTTGTCATTTATGGTCTGGGGGCACCATATGTTTGCGGTAGGGATGCCCGCTACGGCACAACTCTTTTTTATGTTTTTGACCATGTTGATTGCCGTACCGACCGGCGTGAAAGTATTTAATTGGATCGCCACGATGTGGCAAGGCAGTTTGACATTTGAAACCCCGATGCTGTTTGCGATTGGCTTTGTCTGTCTATTCACCGTAGGTGGTTTTTCTGGCTTGATTTTGTCGATTGCCCCAGTCGATACCCAGATGCACGACACCTATTATGTGGTGGCACATTTTCATTATGTATTGGTCGCTGGCGCTCTATTTAGCTTGTTTGCAGCCGTATACTATTGGTTGCCGAAGTGGACTGGTTATATGTACCACGAAGGCCGCGGCAAGTTTCATTTCTGGTGGTCGATGATCTGGTTCAACGTCACCTTCTTTCCGATGCACTTTTTGGGCTTGGCCGGAATGCCGCGCCGAATTCCCGATTACGCGCTGCAATTTACTGACTTTAACGCCATCGCCAGCGTCGGCGCATTCTGTTTTGGCCTTGGGCAAATTTTCTTCTTCTTTAATGTGATTCATACCATTCGCGGCGGTGTTGGTCCTGCCCCGAGCAGCCCATGGGAAGGAGGTAATACCTTGGAGTGGGAGGTGCCGTCACCCGCGCCACACCATACATGGGAAACACCACCCGATTTAGCAACCGTGCAGCGCGGTTTGCGCGCGCAGGCGGTGGAGTAAAGCATGAATGCCAATCAAAAAACTGCGCTAAAACTCACTATGCTCGCGGCGATATTTTTTGCGCTAGTGATTGTTAGGCAAATCGTCATTGATGGGTAATGCGCTACATCAATTGAATTGAATGGCTCTGCTGAATATACATATCGAGATGCCTCATGACGAGCTTGGCACAACGTAATCAAAAAATGGCAATCAAGCTGGCGGTGATTGCTTTGCTGATGTTTGGCTTTGGCTACGCTTTATCACCCTTGTATGTGGCATTTTGTAAAGCGCTAGGTATCGACCAGGCGCAAGCATCGATTACCCAATCGAGTGCCGCGTTAAGGCTTGAGTTCGATACGAATGTCGCCAGTGGCGTTGCGGCGACGATTCAGGCTTTAGACACCGTGCAAATGGCGCAAGCGGGTGGCATTGTGAAAACGCGATTTTTACTGGCGAATACCTCCGATCAGCCACTTAAATTACGCGCCATTCCAAGTTTCGCTCCGGTACGCGCTGCAGGCTTATTGCAAAAATTGGAATGCTTTTGTTTTGATGAATTGGTGTTGCAAGCCAACGAACGACGTGAAGTAACGGTGGTGTTATTGGTAGCCGATCAGCTGCCCGCAGAGATGGGCGCGGCAACTTTATCGTATAGCTTGCAGGCGGTGGCGCAATGAGCGAAGTGCTGGCCGCATTCAAAGCGGTAATGGCCGGATTTTTTGGGGTTCGCAGCAGGAAAAATGCTGAGCAAGCGCCTATTAAGTTGCGGCACATCATCGTGTTAGGTTTGGTTTCTGCTGCAGCTTTGGTGGTGCTCATGCTGGTTGTAGCGCGCTATCTCGTGATGAATGGAGGTGGGTAATGAATGTGGAAAATGGCGTTCACGATGCACATTATTTTGTGCCCGCCCCATCACGCTGGCCGGTCGTCGGTGCGATTGCTTTGTTTTTTCTGGGCTTGGGGGCTGCATTTAGCCTCAATAAGATGAGTTTCGGTAATTGGAGTTTATTGCTGGGTTTTGCGATCTTGCTCTGGATGCTGCTGGGCTGGTTTGGCGATGTGGTTAAAGAATCAGAGGCCGGTCATTATGGGCAGCAAGTGGATTATTCATTTCGATGGGGGATGAGCTGGTTTATTTTTTCTGAGGTGATGTTTTTTGCGGCCTTCTTTGGGGCGCTCTTTTATACCCGATTGATTTCAGTGCCTGAATTGGGTTTTTTTAGTGATACCCAAAAGCTACTTTGGCCAGCTTTTTCATCATCATGGCCGCTGGCAACGGGGCCTAAAACCAGTGATTACCAGATTATGGGCGCGATGGGACTGCCTGCAATCAATACCGCGATTTTACTCACTTCGGGGGCGACGCTGACGTGGGCGCATTGGGCCTTAATTGGGAACAAGCGCGAGCAATTGAGCTGGGGCTTGGGCATCACGGTGCTTTTGGGCGCGCTATTTCTGAGTTTGCAAGTTTATGAGTATCAGCATGCATGGCGCGAACTCAATCTCACGCTTGCGTCTGGAGCGTATGGTGCAACGTTTTATATGCTGACCGGCTTTCATGGCCTACATGTGCTGGTGGGTACACTGATTTTGGCGGTGATGTGGTTGCGGGTGCAACGCGGACACTTTACGCCGCTGCATCATTTTGGCTTTGAAGCGGCAGCGTGGTATTGGCATTTCGTAGATGTGGTGTGGTTGCTGCTGTTTATCTTGGTGTATTGGCTCTAAGCAAAGCTATTTTTGCTGCAGCAGGCTTTAGCCAAGCCGCTGTTTGGATCGTGTTGTTAACCGTTCAGAAATTAGGTCGGATCCAGCCCATCAGGCCAGCTAGTATTAAAAATATAAACAGCGAGATCGACAGCCCAACGCGCCAAGTCAATGCCAAAAGCAGGCCATGCGAAGTACCACGAACTAAACGAGTTAAGGCTTGGCTCATCAACACAATGATGGCAAGGAGCACAATGATGACAACAATTTTCATAACAAACCCTCCTCTTCATCAGACTAGGCCAAGTGGCCAAGTTTTGCGCAAGCGTCAGTACGCAGCTTTGTGTTCGCTGGCGGCCTTGGTCTTGTTGACTGCTGTATTGGGTATTTGGCAACTCTGGCGTGCGCAGCAAAAACAAATTTTGCTCAGTGAAATTGAGGCGCAGCAAGCCTTGCCTGAATTGGCATGGTCAGCCGGTGTGCCGCCGCCTTGGCGCGTACTTAAGCTCGAAGGGATATGGCTGAGTCAGGCAGAAATCATGCTGGATCAGCGTGTATTGAATGGTCGCGTGGGCTATCACCTGATTACGCCGTTTCAGCTCAAAGATGGCAGTATCGTGATGGTCAATCGCGGCTGGTGGTCGCCCGGTGAACGTTTACAGCCCCCGATTGCAGAAGGCGCGCCCAGCATCGTCGCACAGCCATTACCGCGTTACTTTGAGCTGAGTGACACGCCAATTCAAGGTCGAGTATTTCAAAATCTAGACCTGGGCCGTTTTGCTGCGTGGGCGCATTTGCCGATTGCCACGACTTATGGCATAGCCAAAGACGCGCCGCTAGGTATTCAGCCCTTGCCTATCCATCCACCCTTACCTTATCAGCGGCATTTAGCTTATGCCTTAAGCTGGTGGTGTATGACTGGTTTTGGTGTTTTTCTATGGCTGCGTTTTTATCGGGCAACAAAGGCGGTGTATGTCTCCAAAGACTAAATCTAGATTGATCTTGCTGGCTATACTGCTGATTTGTCTTGTGCCGATTCTTTTAGCGCAATGGTTGTGGAGTCGCGGTGAGATTCAAGGGGGCAATAGCTACGGGAAACTCATCGCGCAACCCGCCATCGAGCGTGATGCGCAGTGGCGTTTATTGGCGCATGACCCCGCGGGCTGCTCGGCTCAAGTGCAAACGCTAGCGCAAAGTGCCATTCAATTGCAAACAGCACAAGGCAAAGAGCGTGATCGCATCCGTAGTGTCGCCGCTTGCGATCGCCGTTTGCCACAGCAGTTTGCGCTGGGGCTCTATCTGATTGACCCACACGGTAATGCCGTCATTTTTTATCCCCCCGAGCAACTCGCGCAAATTGAAGGGCGGCAAAAAGTCATACGCGAAATTGGCAAAATCCTAAAAAACAATCGCGGTTTAGGCTAAAGCAGGCCATCTGACGCTCACTGGATGATGATCCGATGAAAATTAAAACGCTATTTATTGTGGTGATCTGCTGGACATTGGCGTTGATCATGCTCGGCGCGTATGTGCGTTTAGCCGATGCGGGTCTCGGTTGCCCAGATTGGCCCGGCTGCTACGGGCAATTGACCGCGCCCGATGAGGCGCATGAAATACATTTTGCACAACAGCGATTTGGCGGAGAAATCGACCCATTCAAAGGCTGGGTCGAGATGAGTCACCGCTATATTGCTGGCATTTTGGGCGTATTGGTCTTGATACTTTGCACCGCTTTGCTGATGCTGAGAAAGCAGTTTGATCTGCCTGCATGGTTGATTATTTTGCCCCTGTTGGTGATTGTATTTCAGGCGCTGCTGGGCATGTGGACGGTCACTCTAAAGCTAATGCCCGCTGTAGTGACTGCGCATTTGCTAGGTGGCATGACTTTGCTGGCGGTGTTGGTGGCTTTGTTTGGCCGTTGTTTTGGACAGACAAGAACAGATTTAGCCAACACACGGCCTTGGTTTCTGGCTGCCTTAGCTGCTGTGATCGTGCAAATCATCTTGGGGGGCTGGGTGTCGACCAATTACGCGGGTTTGGCCTGCAACGACTTTCCGCTATGCCAAGGGCAATTAATGCCACCGGAAGGATTTATGACCGCATTACGACCTGATCGAGCATTGGGGCGTGATGTTTACGGCGAACTGTTAACCATCGATCATTTGGCTGCGATTCATTGGCTGCATCGTTTGGGCGCAGTGCTGGTGCTGCTGATCGTGGGTGGGCTTGCGATCAAATTACGTCGAGCGATGCCTTATTTCGCGTTAGTTTTAGTCGTGGCTTTGTTGCTGCAAGTGCTCTTGGGCATCTTGAATGTTTTGGCGGCTTTGCCGCTGGTTTTGGCCGTCGCGCACAACGGTGGCGCAGCAATACTCCTCTGTATATTGGTGTACGGCTATATGCTCGTGCCACGGCTAGTGGCTGGGCGAGTCAAGGCAATATCGCCTGAAATGATAAGGAGTACGCCATGACGAGTTTGGTACTCATCGGCGCTGATCGCCGTGCTGATTTATTTCGCCTAGGCAAGCCGCGCGTTGTTGCCTTGATTGTCTTTTGTGCCTTGATTGGGATGCTGCTCGCTGTGCCTGATGTGAGTCAGTGGCGATTGATGATGGCGGCCAGTATAGGCATTGGCTTGGTCGCCACCGGCGCTGCCGCGGCCAATTGTGTTTTTGAGCGAAAGCGGGATGCACTGATGGTGCGTACCCATTTGCGGCCTTTGCCGCAAGGTACGCTGTCTTGGCAGGTTGCAGCGAGCTATGCCGTTTTTTGTGCTGCGCTCGGATTGCTAATTTTGGCGCTGTTCGTTAATTTATTAACGATGTATCTCACGCTAGCAACCTTTTTTGCTTATTCAGTGGTCTATACCCAATGGTTGAAACCTAGAACCCCGCAGAATATTGTGATTGGTGGTGCGGCAGGTGCGATGCCGCCGGTGTTGGGTTGGGCGGCGATGAGCAATGCCGTGCAGCCTGAAGCGGCGGTTTTATTCTTAATCATTTATGCATGGACGCCTCCGCACTTTTGGGCTTTGGCACTCTATCGTTTGGATGATTATCGTCGGGCTGGCTTGCCAATGTTGCCGGTGACGCATGGAGCGCCATTTACCCGGTTGGCGATTTGGCTGTATTCATGGATTTTGGCTGCCACGACTTTATTACCGGTCGCCTTGGGATTTTCATCTTGGTTCTATTTGTCGGTGGTGTTGCTGCTGAACTTTCAATTTCTTGCCCGAGCGTGGCAGCTGTATCGGCAGCCAAGTGATGATTTGGCGAAGGCTTTATTTCGATACTCAATTAACTATCTAGCTTGGCTATTTACTGCCTTACTGGTTGATCATTATGCACAGGCCATTCAGCCTTGGTTTTGATTCCTCCTTAGGGATTAATAATTATTAAGAACAACTTCATCGCGCGATCTATTTATTGCACTGATCTTCCCTCATCATCAATGCTGATTTACCTTGCGCAACAAGGGTTGACCCACTTTTTAGGGGCGTGACTTGCGAAGATTATTTACTGTTGGTTTAAGCTAAAAGTCGTTATGCTGTTCAAATTAGTATTTCAATGGATTATCCCGCATGAACTTACTCAGTAGCACGCTGCTCATTGCCCTACTGATCGCAATCAGCGCTTTTTTATCAATTTCTGAAATCTCACTCGCAGCCAGTCGTAAGCTCAAATTGGAGCAAATGCGCGACGAAGGTGATGCGCGAGCTGATTTAGTGCTTGGCTTGCAAGCTCAACCCGGTCATTTCTTTACCGCCGTACAGATTGGTGTGAATGCCGTTGCAATTTTGGCTGGTGTATTGGGTGAAAGTGTTTATTCGCAAGCATTGTCACAGTTTTTATCTCGTTTTGTTGACGCAGGAACCGCAGAAAGCTTGGGTTCGATGGGTGCATTTATTGGCGTGACCGCAGCCTTTATTCTGATTGCAGACCTAATTCCTAAACGCATCGGCATGGCCGCATCTGAATCTGTCGCGGTGATGATCGTGCGGCCTATTCTGTTTTGCGTCACTTGCCTTAAACCCTTGGTGTGGGTTTTTAATGGCATCGCCAATCTGGTCATTGATCGGCTTGGTCTACCTGCGGCACGGCTCAACGACATCACGACAGAAGATATTTTGGCCTTGGCCAACGCAGGTGCTTTGGCCGGTGTGGTGGCAAAGCAAGAGCATCAGTTAATTGAAAATGTGTTTGAACTCGAAGAGCGCACCGCGCCGTCGAGCATGACTGCGCGTGAAAATATTGTTTGGATTGATCGACTCGAAAGTGATGAGCTCATCAAAAACAAAATCCTCGCCAATCCACATGCCAAATTTCCCGTCTGTATGGGCAATATTGATCAAGTGATTGGATATGTTGATTCGCAAGATATTTTGAGCAATGTTCTGCGGGGGGAGAGCATTTCACTGCGTGGCGATGGCTTGCTACGCAATGCGCTAATTTTGCCTGAATCACTAACCTTGGCCGAAATTATGGCGCACTTTAAAGCGGCACGCGAAGACTTTGCGCTCATCATCAATGAATATGCGCTGGTGGTTGGCCTGATTACTATGAATGACATCACCGGCATGCTGATGGGCGATCAATACATCGCACCGGATGAAGAGCAAATCGTGCAGCGCGATGCGAATTCTTGGTTGGTCGATGGCATTACCGCGATTGGTGATCTAGAGCGCGTCTTGCAAATTGATACTTTTCCCGACGACGATCAATACGAAACCATCGCGGGATTTATGATGTATGTACTGCGCAAAGTGCCAAAGCGTACCGATTGCGTGATTCATGCAGGATTTAAATTTGAAGTGGTCGATATTGATCATTACAAAATCGATCAACTCTTGGTGACACGCGTCGATCATTCAGCGCCCAGTATCTGATAAACAGCGGCGAAGCTTAGAGATAGTTATCGAGCGGCCGCTTTTCTAAAAACATCACTTATTTTTTTCTACAGCCTCTTCTTCCACTTCCGGCTCGGCATGCGCTTCGAGGGAGAGGTGATCAAGCCCGCTGCTGTGTTCTTCTTTGCGGTGATGTTGGCTGTTGAGCTTAATATTTAGGCGCAGTTCATTCAGCGAATCGGCATTCTTTAGTGCTTCTTCCATGCCGATTTTTCCTGCTTCGTAGAGGTCAAACAGCGCCATATCGAAGGTTTGCATGCCCAGCTCTTTGGATTTGGCCATCACCGATTTGATGCCGCCGACGTCGCCTTTGAAAATCAAATCGGCCACCAGCGGTGTATTGAGCAGAATTTCAATCGCGGCGCTGCGGCCCTTGCCGTCGGGCGTCGGCACGAGGCGCTGCGAGATGATGCCGCGCATATTCATCGACAAATCCATATAGAGCTGAGGATGGCGCTCTTCGGGGAAGAAATTGACGATGCGTTCCAGCGCTTGATTCGAGCTATTGGCGTGCAGCGTGCCCATGCAAAGATGGCCGGTTTCGGCGAAATTCATCGCATATTCCATCGTTTCTCTATCCCGTATCTCGCCAATCAAAATCACATCGGGCGCCTGGCGTAGCGTGTTTTTCAGCGCGGCAAACCAGCCCTTGGTATCGCGGCCGACTTCGCGGTGCGTAACAAGGCAATTCTTGTTTTTGTGTACGTATTCAATCGGATCTTCGATGGTGATGATATGGCCGTGGCTGTGCTCGTTGCGGTAATCGAGCATCGCGGCCATCGTCGTCGATTTGCCTGAGCCGGTACCGCCGACCAGCAGTACGAGGCCACGTTTTTGCATCATTACTTCTTTCAGGATTTTCGGTAGGCCCATTTCATCGAAATTCGGAATCTTGCTGGTGATCGTGCGCAGCACCATGCCGACTTTTTCTTGCTGCATAAACACATTCACGCGAAATCGACCAATACCTTCGGGGCTGATCGCAAAGTTGGCTTCAAATTCGTTTTCGAATTCAGCCTGCTGATCGGGGCGCATAATGCTGTAGGCCAGCGCCTTGCTGGCAGTGCCATTGAGTTTTTGTGAGCCGACGGGCGTCATTTTGCCGTTGATTTTCATCGCAGGCGGGAAGTCATCGGCGATGAATAAGTCAGACGCTTTGTGCTGAATCATCATTTTCAGCAAGTCGTTCATCGTTTTATTGGCTTGTTCGGGGCTCATGGCGCTTCGCTCGTGATGGTCAAATGCAGACTTTTATATAGATGAAATTACCGCGACTTGCAGTATTCGAACATCAAGATACATCGGCAGCACTGCTAGATTTGCTAAGTAAATGTCCCAGTTGATCGTCGCCATAGGTTTTAATCACTTGCGAAATAATCACTTGATAACCGCTCAGCCACTGGCTGTAGCGTTGTTTAGCTTCGATATGCTTTGGATGGGCGATTAATTCGCGCAGGCCAATTTCGGACTCCCAATAATAAATATTGGCGATGCGGCCTGTTTTGGCGTCTTCCCAGGCTTCTTCGCCCAGATAGCCTGTGGATTCTTTGGCAGCATTCGCGATAAGCGCGTCGAGGGTGTGAAATTCTTCGTCTAATTCTTTTGTGGTAAAAATAAAAGTGGCGGAGTACATTTATTCATCCAGTATGTAAATAGAGGCCATATAAAATATGGCCTCTATGGTTATACGCTAATTAATATTTCTTACTCGCCGCGACGTTTACTGCCGCTGCCACCCAAAAGTGCTGCAGTCGGGCGGCTGCTTGATGGACGGCCACTGCGATTTTGTTGCGGACGATCACCACGTGGTGCGCCAAAGCCATCGCTGGCATTGCGTGTTGAGCCCGTACCTGGGCCGCCGTTACGGCCGCCACCTTGGTAGCCGCGCGTTTGACCTTGACCGCTACGACCGCTGCGCATGAGTTCACCTGGCAAGGTGTTGGCATTGCTCATTGGTTGTTGTTCATCGTAATTGATGCGCTCGCGGCGCGGTGCCGCAGGCGCTGCCAATACCGAGTCATTACGTGGTGCATTGCGTGGATTGCTGCTGCGCGGTGCGCCATCGTTGCGTGGGCGACGGTTATCACCACCTTCTGGGCGAGGGCGGCGTGCTTCAGCCGCTACGCCTTCAGGACGCTCTGCGCGTGGACGGCGATTGTCGCCATCCGTGCGCGGGCGGCGTTGCTCGCCTGTACCTTCTGGGCGTGGTCGACGTTGTTCGGTTTCGCCTTCGATACGTGGGCGACGTTCAGCACGAACTTCGCTTTTTGCTGCTGATTGCGCCGCCGCAGTTTCTGCCAACGCTTTGCTGCGTGCGCCGTTTAAGCGTGCGCCACCCGCAACGGCTTGACCACGCGGTGCACGTGGATTGCGGTTTGGATCGCGCGGTGGGCGATCACGACCCAAGCCACCACGTAGAATCGGTTCCGGTTTAACACGTAAATCGGCTTCGAAACCTTCGAGGCAGAATTTTGGAATGTCTTGTTTGGTAATGCGTTCGATTTCTGCGAGTAATTTCAGCTCATCAACGCAGACCAGTGAAACTGCTTCACCCGTGCAACCTGCGCGGCCAGTGCGGCCAATGCGGTGAACGTAATCTTCGGCCACGTTCGGCAATTCAAAGTTCACCACGTGTGGCAACTCTTCGATATCCAATCCACGTGCGGCGATGTCGGTCGCAACCAAAACTTGTAACTCGCCAGACTTGAACTGAGCCAAAGCGGCAGTACGCGCGTTTTGGCTTTTATTGCCGTGAATCGCCATTGCGGTAATGCCAGCGGCGTTGAGTTTTTCGGCAACTTTATTACACGCATGTTTGGTGCGCATAAACACTAAAACTTGGTGCCAATTGCCGTCTTGAATCAAGCGCGTTAGCAACGGCAATTTTTTATCGCGGTCAACCAAATGCACGCGTTGGCTAATCAGTTCATTGGTGGTGTTGCGGCGAGCCACTTCGACTAAGCCTGGGTTTTTTAGCAGCTTGTCAGCGAGTTCTTTGATTTCATCTGAGAACGTGGCTGAGAACAGCAGCGTTTGACGCTCTTTCGGGAAAATCGCCATCAATTTTTTGATGTCGTGGATGAAACCCATATCGAGCATACGGTCAGCTTCGTCGAGCACCAGAATTTCGATGCCAGACAAATCCACTGAGCGTTGTCCAACCAAGTCGAGCAAACGGCCTGGCGTTGCGACCAAAATATCCAGCGGATTGCGCAGGCGAGTTTGTTGTGGGCGAATATTCACGCCACCAAACACCACCATGGAGCTGATTTTGACGTACTTAGAATAGGTTTGAACTGATTCTTCAACCTGAGCGGCAAGTTCACGCGTCGGGGTGAGGATCAAAACACGGGGACGGCCTTTGCTTTCTAGTGGTTCTTTGGCGAGCAAAAGTTGCAAAATAGGTAAAGTGAAACCGGCAGTTTTACCGGTGCCCGTTTGGGCTGCGGCCAATAAGTCGCCACCTTGGATAACCAGTGGAATTGCTTGGGCTTGAATCGGAGTGGGTACGGTATAGCCAGTATCGGCAACAGCACGCAAAAGTGGTTCGGCCAGCCCTAGGCTAGCAAAATTAAGTTCAGACATTCTTTATTCCTGCTGCGGCCTGTCGCAAGGTGCGACACCAATCTAGGGCAGGTGGGGGTGTGTTGGATAGGTGGCTTGCGCGGTTCGAACAGTGTGAAGAACTTGGGCAAGCAACGCGCCGATTGGTAGGGCGCGATCAAGAGCGAAGTGTACCTTGGTTTTGGTTTTTTACCAATGCAATCTGTTAAACGGCGTGAATGGCAGGCGGTGTTGAGCCTGCCATCGTATGCCGATCAAGGGGGATTAATGGGTATTTCTCGCTAGGTGTTTTCTGGCAATGGCTAGCGCTAATTACCCGTAGCGCTGTTGCGCCACGACGGCCAGTCCGCAGCCCACACTGCCAAAGTGATCGCCTTCTACCGCGCGCGCTGCGGGAAATTGTGCGGCGAGTGCCGCGCGCAGCGCCGGTACGGCAGATGAACCGCCAGTAAAAAACAGCGTGTCAATTTGGCTGGCAGCAATACCCGCTTGCGTGAGCGTGGCTTCGGCGGCAGTACAAATTCGCGCGGTTTCTTGCGCTATCGCTTCTTCAAATTGGTGACGTTCGATTTGGGCTACGAGGCCTTTCTCGGCTTCGACCAAATCGAGCGCGAATTGCGCGCCTTCCGAGAGGGCAATTTTGGCCTCTTCGACGCGCATTGCTAAATGGTGGCCAGCTTGGCTGCGAATGACATTCAGCAGACGTTCAAAACGCACATTATCGATGACGTCACGCGAGATATCTTGGAAGCTGCGCCACATCTTGCGGGTGTAGGCAAAGTTGATCGTGTGCCAAGTGGCAAGATGGAAAAACACGCTATTGGGTAGTTCTGCGTTATTCACAAGACGCGAGCCCATGCCTAGCTCAGGCATCACGCAGGCGAGCGAGAGGCGTTTATCAAAATCAGTACCCCCGATATGTACACCGCCACTGGCCAATAAATCAGATGATCGGTCAGCAATACCCCGTCTTTTTGGCGATAGGCGCACTAATGAGAAATCGGATGTACCACCACCAATGTCAATGACGAGGACGAGTTCTTCCCGCTCAATCCGTTGCTCGTAATCATGCGCTGCTGCGATGGGCTCAAATTGAAAACTGACTTCTTTAAAGCCCAACCCCGCCGCGATTTCAGCCAGTGTCGCTTCGGCTGCGGCATCTGCCGCATCATCGTCGTCGACAAAACGCACTGGGCGACCGAGTACGACTGCGTCAAATTGCTGGCCTGCGGATTGTTCGGCACGGGTTTTGACTTCGCCGATCAATTGGCCGATGAGGTTTTTGAATGACAAATGTCGACCGCCAATTTCGGTGCCGGCATCCATCAAACTGCTGCCCAGCAAGCTTTTCATCGAGCGCATCAAGCGGCCTTCATAGCCTTCCAAATACTCTGCCAACGCCGCGCGGCCATAGGCCCAGCGTTCTTCTTCGTGATTGTAAAAGACGGCAGAAGGTAAGGTGAGTTTTTGGTCTTCAAGGGCTAATAAAATCGCCCCATCTGGGCGTACAATACCGGCCGTTGAATTGGAAGTACCGAAGTCGATGCCGCAGGCAGAATAAGTCATGTTGGTGCAGTTTGAGCCTGTAAGGGGGTCGTTAGCGTACGCTGCCTAGCCGCTAGCGTCAAACACGCTTGCTGAATGGCTGGCGCAAACTACCTAGAATGCTTTAATCTACGGGTAGTAGGAATGATTCTTATACTAAAGCGATTACAAACTCGCATTCAGATTACAAAACAGGCATTGCAAACAGGCGAGTCAGGCGATGATTTTTTTCTGTGGGGACGTCCACGGCCAATTTGGGCATATTATTACGGCGGTGAAACAACACCGGCCGGATGCCGTTGTGCTGCTCGGCGATTTACAAGCCCCGCAACCGCTTGAGACTGTGCTGGCGGAAATCCTCGATTTAACCGAAGTCTGGTACATCCACGGCAATCATGATACTGACGGCACGCGTGATTATTGCAATCTGTGGGATTCGGGCATGAGCGACCGCAATCTGCATGGCCGTGTGGTTGAAATTGCCGGAGTGCGTGTCGCTGGCCTTGGTGGCATTTTCCGTGGCCACATCTGGATGCCGCCTGCCCATCCTATTTATTCTAGTCCCGAGCATTATCTACAGCACTGCGGCAAAGCCAATCAGTGGCGCGGTGGTTTGCCACGTAAACAGCGCAGCAGCATCTTTTATGTCGATTACCAAGCCTTAACGCATGAAAGAGCTGACGTACTCGTTACCCACGAAGCACCAAGCTGCCACCCCTGGGGCTTCTCGGCGCTGGATCGCTTGGGCCAAGCGCTGCACATCAAAAAGAGTTTTCACGGACATCAGCACGATAGTCTTGATTATCGCGACCACGATGCGCGGTTGGGCTTTCAAGCTTACGGCGTCGCGTTGCGCGCCATTATGGATGAAAACGGTAATCACATCGTCGTGGGCGAATAAGCGCTTGGATCTGTTGACGTTGAGTTAGCGCCCTTCAGCCACTGACAATCACGCTTCAATTCTAATTTCGTTGCTTTGACATCCAATTGCAATCCTCTTGGTGGATAATCCGCGCTTGTTAAAAATACCAAGCCGTAAAAAGTACCCATTTATTTTCCTGTTGAAAAGGCAAACTAGGCGGACTTATTGCAATGGAATAGAAAAAATGATGTCGGATGAAATACTGCGCTTTATGGCAGAGCAACTCGATGCAGGGCAAAGCCTGCCAGAAGCGATTTTGGCTGTTGAGCAAAAATTCAAAGTGAATTCAAAAGAGGTGTATCGCTCGCTAGCCTATTTTGAACGACGCACGCATTGATATACCTGCTTGGTCGCCAAGAGGTTCATCCAATTTGTTACGCGTCGTTTGTTTAGGTAATTTGGCAGATTCACGTTGTTGAGCAGTAAAAATACCGACCTTGACGGTGAATTCAATTGCAAAATCAATGGCATCCACAGAACTTAATGGGGCTGCTATGAATCAAGTGATATTGGAATTTATCAATCAACATCTCGCCGAAGGCCAAACGCTGAATCAGGCGATTTCTGCTGCCGAGTTGAAATTTAGCCTCAGCGCCACTTTGGTATGCTTGTCAATTGTCTTGGCACAATCGCAGCAAGCTGGGCTTGCAGTAATCTAAAATGAGGGGCGAAGCGGGCCGATAAGCCGGGTCCTGTCCAGATGTTGCCATCCGTGACCATCATTCCTCTAGGCGCGCCATTACTGACGTGCTCAAGCAACCTACCCGTAGACTCAGCGAGCCGCTTCAACGCCTACTGCTTGGTCTTGCTCCGAATGGGGTTTACCCTGCCAGCGACTGTTACCAGCGCCGCGGTGCGCTCTTACCGACCCCTTGCGGGGCTCCTCTGACGAGGACACCTTTTCACCCTTACCGCTTCACCAGTCCCTGTGGTTTCATCCCACAGTTCAACCCGATGAAGTGGCGGTTCAGCTCTCTGTTGCACTTTCCGTCGGCTCACGCCGCCTGGCCGTTAGCCAGCATTCTGCTCTATGGAGCCCGGACTTTCCTCCCCCGCCAGCATTACACTGGCAGCAGCGATGGTCTGTCCCGCTTCGCGGTGGCGATTATCACCGCAATGGGAGACTGGGGCAAGCGAAGATACTTGAGCGGTCGTGGATGAGTTCAATAAACACTGCATCAAATGGCTCACTATCTCCTTTTTCAGGACTAGCGGCCTTTTGCAATTGAGCCGTGTGTGAATTGTTGCTCCTTCACAGACTCAATGAATGTCATTGCTTCTGCCCCAAGGCCTATTTCTTGTCGCACCATATTGATTTATTGGCTTTTTTCTCCGAATGAATGCGTGATTGCCTATTAAAAAATAACGATGTGGACTAGGCTGAAATCCGATAAGTGATAAGTAAGGAGTTTGCCCATGCCCCACTTCACAAACCATTTTTCAGCTCTAGGTATGCAAATTTTTGGCACGTGTGCTTTAGTGCTGTTTAGCCATGCAGTTCAAGCAGAGGCCTGTAAAGCAATGATTGCGAGTGGCAATCCAGAATACACGCCGTATTTATGGCGAGATCCCGGCAATGAGGGGAAGTTGATCGGTGCGAATGCCGATTTTATTCAATTGCTGGCCAAAGAAATCGGCATTCCGATTGAGGTTAAATATGTAGGGCCTTGGTCCCGAGTGCAAGAGGAAGCCAAAAGTGGCCGCATAGATTTAATTGCCGGCGCATTTTTTACTCAGCCTAGACTGGAATACATGGATTATTTTTATCCTGCGTTTCGAGGCACACGCTCGGTTATTTGGACTAACCCCGTCAAAAATTTCCCCTACAAAGAATGGAGTGATTTGCGTGGTCGGCGTGGACTGACGGTGATTAATAATAGCTTTGGCGATGAATTTGATCGTTACGCCAAAAAATCACTTGAAGTAGCCACCGTACCGAGCTTGGAACAGGCGCTAAAAATGCTCACCTTGTCGCGGGCCGATTATGTCATTTATGAAGAAGCCCCAGGTTTGGCGTATGCCGCGAAACTGAATATCACTGGTTTGGTGACGGCACCTATTGCGATCAGTAGTGAAAATCTCTACCTCACCATGTCGCATAAATCCGCGTGCAATACCGGTGAAATTCGTGGGCGTATTGCTAAAGCTGTTTTTAAACTGAATAAAGACAATGTGATGAATCAATTAGTCGAAACCAATATTCAGCGCTGGCGTAAACAAGAGTGAGCGATGCTAAGCACCTGATTGGCATCGTGGTATTGATAGGATGCATTGTTGGTGATGGTGCTTATGCCTCTGCACGTCAATGCTGAGTTTCAATAGAGACATAAGCGATGTGCGATCAAAACATTACGTGCAGCTGAATTGGGGTGCGCTTCATGAAACGTATGAACCTGAGGCAAATGACTTTGTATTCCGTCATCCTTGGCATCGTCGCTCCCGCTATTTTCATAAGTTATTACCTATTTATCGATCGCTACAACCGAGAGCTGGACCAGCGTGTGCGTACACAAATGCATAGCTATGTCATTTTATTGGCTAAGTCATCCGCAGTATCGCTTTGGAATGTGGATGGTCCTGTCGCGCAACAATTGGTTGATGCGGTCATGGAAAATCCTGAAGTAATACGGGTAGTTTTGAAAAATGAAAATAAGGCTATTTTTGCCCAAGGTGAAAAACCGGAACGGCGGATCGGTACGATATTGTCTGCAGAGCAGCCGGTCATCTTTTCTGGTGAAACCATAGGGTCGGTAAGTATTGAGGTTACCAGCGACCCCATGGTTCGCAATATTCTTTTGGATTTTCAGAAATTAGCCATCGCTATTTTTCTGCAACTTATCTGCTCGGTGGCCTTGCTGCTGTTTATTTTTGAGCGGCGACTAGTACGTCCTTTATTGGCCTTGCAAGCAAATACCGCCTTGCTCGCCGATGGTATTTTGGATCAGCCGCTGAGCTGGCACAGAGAGGATGAACTTGGCCGACTAGCTTCTAGTCTCGATCAAATGCGAACTAAATTAGCGGTATTAATCGCTGAGCGGGACAAGCTCAATATGGATTTGGAATTACGGGTTGAGGAGCGAACCAATACGCTTAATTTGGCTAATTCTGAATTGAGTCAGGCTTTGGAACAATTGCAATTGAGCCAAAAAGAATTATTGCGGAAAGAAAAATTGGCCTCGCTGGGCGCAATGGTTGCGGGGGTAGCGCATGAGTTGAATACGCCGCTAGGTATTTGTGTAACGGTGATCAGCACTCTTAGGGAGAAAGTTGATGAAATTAATGCCGAAATGGCGCAAGGGCTGAAAAAATCGAGCATGGTGGCATTTTTGCATGACTTTGAGCAAAGTACCGATATATTGGCGCGCAATGTGAGTCGAGCCGCGGAGTTAGTGACGCGTTTTAAACAAGTCTCTATTGATCGAGCGAGCAGTGTACGACGGCCGTTTTTGTTGCGCGATGTGATTTCCGAGGTGCTGTACGTCAACAGCCCTGAATACCAGAAAAAGCAGCATCGAATTATGGTGGATGTGCCAGATGACATCCTTTTGGAGAGCTATCCGGGTGAGTTAGGGCAAGTGCTAGGAAACCTCGTGGATAACGCGATGTTGCATGGTTTTGATCAGATTGTCGTTGGCGAAATATGGATTCGTGCTCGGCAGCTCGATGCAGAGTGGATAGAACTTCAGGTGCAAGACAGCGGAGCGGGGATTCCTTCCGAATCAATAGATCGAATCTTTGATCCGTTTTTCACCACCAAATTGGGTCGGGGCGGTAGTGGCTTAGGACTGCACATCATCTACAGTATTGTGAGCACCGTCTTGGGTGGTGAGATTCATGTTGCAAGCATCGTTGGGGTTGGCAGTACATTTACCCTGAAATTGCCTCGGCAAGCGCCGTTGGCGCAAGCCTAATTTGCATCAGCGTTAGGATTTTAGTGATTCAATCAATTCCATTTCTTCGGACGTAAATCCGGCTTCTTGCCGCGCAATATGATTGAGCGTGCCGCGAAATACGGGCGCTTCATAATCGCGGAGCAGCGCGACAAAGGTATTAATTGGGTCGAGGCTGCGTTGGGTACAGCACCAGTGATACCAGTAATTACCCATGCGGACATGGCCGATTTCGTCTTGCAGGATGATGTCGAGAATTTTGCAAGCGCGCAAATCGCCAATATTAAAGAGTTTCTGTCGAATCGGTGGCACGGCATCCAAGCCGCGCGCCTCTAAAATGCGTGGCACGAGTGCCATTCTGGCCATTACGTCGCCATCGGTTTTAACCGCCATTTCCCATAAGCTATTGTGGGCAGGAAAATCGCCATAATCAAAACCTAGTGTATTGAGATGCTCACGCAGTAGGCTGAAATGGTAGGCTTCCTCACGTGCAATTTGCAACCAATCGGCATAGTACCGGGCGGGCATTTCACGGAAACGATACAGCGCATCCAGTGCCAAATTTATCGCATTAAATTCGATGTGGGCAAATGCGTGTAACAGGGCTGCACGGTTTTCCGCTTCGCCCAGATTTCTGCGGCGGGGTAGGTCTTTGGGGGCCACCAGTTCGGGCTTGAAGGGGCGACCTGGATTTTCGACTTTAATGATCGGTGTTCTATCATCGGGCTGGCGCTGATTGATGTCGATTGCAGCGAGGTTCGCTATTTTTAAATCAGGGTCAGTTTCAATTAGGGCAGCAAAGGCAGCGGCAAACACGGCAAAGTCCATTCGTAAAAAGCTGATGCAGTATTGCGGTTCGCTTCGAAAGTGGCAAGCGGATTGAGCCATAAAATGGTAAGAAATTCGTGATAAAGTACTTGTTCTATGTCGGCGCAATTGCTTACAAAAAATTAAATTTTACTGTTTTTAATTACATGGTTGGTAATGCATGATTGGTCAGATTGAGAGTTCATTCTTAAATATTTAATTTCTGCTGCAGAAATGATTTAAAGATTGACGCTTGTATTTCTGCGTGAAAAACTATTAATTCGTTTTTCTTCACTGTCTGAGTGAAGACTCTACTTTTGCTAGGCTAAGCGCAATGATCTCATCTGATCTGCTGCAAGCATTATTTGATATTTCCCCTGCTGGCATTGCGATTGCTGATGAGCAAGGTCGATATCTACAAGTGAATGATTCGTATTGCTGTTTGTTTGGCTATTCACGAGCGGAATTGATTGGAAATACCTTTGGCTTAATTTTGGCTGAGCAAGATAAATCGCTTGAAGCCATGATTTTGAATCTTGCATTAACTCAAGATCAATCATCACCTACTGAGTGGCAAGTGCAACACAAAAGCGGCCGAACTTTATTTGTTCACTCGTCGTTTAAAACCTTTATCTATCCAGATGGCTGCGCAAAAATTATCACTGTATTGAGCGATGTATCCGCCATGGTGTGCACGCTCAATACGCTGCAAGATCAAGAAGCCAAGTTGATAAAAACCAATGAGTCTTTAGAGCAAATAGTTTCTCGGCGCACCATTGAACTGGAGCGCGCCAATGATGAGTTGGCTAGGCTGGCAACGCAAGACTCCTTGACCGCTACGTTGAATCGCCGCGCTTTTGAATTTGAGGCAGCCAAAATTATTTATGCGGCGGATCGCTATGATCGACCTGCTTCATTTATGTTTTTAGATATTGATTATTTTAAGGCGATTAATGATCAATACGGTCATGCCGTTGGCGATATGGTGCTTAAAAAATTGGCGCTGAATATTCGTGGCTTGCTGCGTGCATCTGATGTGCTGGCGCGCTGGGGCGGAGAAGAGTTTGTTATTTGCTTGCCCGACACCGCATTAGCCGATGCCATCATGGTGGGTGAAAAAATCCTCGAGGCATGTCGACAACTGAGGCTGACTCATCAGCAATTCACGATCTCCTTGACGATAAGTGGTGGCGTTGTTCAGCGGGCGTGTAATGAGTCATTGGATGAAGTGTTGCAAAATGCCGATGTCTTATTGTATGAGGCCAAACGTACTGGCCGTAATCGCTTGCTCGCCGAAATCGCTAAGCCGCTGTACGCATACAAATCCGAGCTACTTAACTTTCAGATCTGAAGTAGGTTTACCATTGTGTTATTACACTTATGACTTGACCTCGATCGCAAAAAACGGGCCGTTTGGCCTAATCCCGTTTACTTAAGATCTGTTTTGTAGATTTTTTGGATCGGATAGCGTTGCGGAAGTGCCTTGACAGCACGGAGCATACTAGCCCCGTCGTTGCCCCGGCAGCCATAACGCACACAGCCTATCACGCAGATGACGATGCCGCAGCTGAAATTGAAGCTGATGCCGCCCCATAGGTGGCTAACTATTCAGTTTACACTGTCGCGATCAATCAAGAGGGCACAAGCATGATTTACTTCTTTACCGGTGCAGGCATGGCTGCTGATTCGGGATTGCCAACATTTCGTGCGAGTGATGGCCTGTGGGAAAAGCATGATATCAATCTGGTCTGCAATTTCGATCGCTATCGCATCGATACGAATGTCCGTGAGCTAACGCGTGAATTCTATAATGCTCGGAAACTTCAATA
This sequence comes from Deefgea tanakiae, assembly GCF_019665765.1. GTDB lineage: Bacteria > Pseudomonadota > Gammaproteobacteria > Burkholderiales > Chitinibacteraceae > Deefgea > Deefgea tanakiae. Next base: position 2,931,317 of record NZ_CP081150.1, on the reverse strand, counting down.
CGGCGATGCACAACCGCATGCCGGTTACGCCGCTATCGCACAATTACAGCAGAAAACGCCAGTCACGGTCATCACCACCAATATTGATTTGCTCCATGAAAAAGCGGGCACTCAAAATGTCTTGCACCTGCATGGGCAAGTAGATCAAATGTCCTGTGCCGCCTGTTTACATTACTGGCACATTGGCGATGAGACCTTCCAACAAGATGATTGCCCCGCCTGCGGTAGTGGAATCACTAAACCAGGCGTTGTCTTTTTTGGTGAGCCCGCGCCTCAGTACGAAACCCTCTATCAAATTGCTAACGATTTAACTGAGGATGATATTTTTGTCGTCGTTGGCACGAGCCTAAACGTTGTCGATCCGATTCATCTGATTCGCTCGATGCAACGGCTACCTCGCATCGTGATGATCGACCCCATTATTCCAAAATCTGCACGGCAGTATGGTGCAGAGTGTATTACTGCTCCAGCACTGCAAGGTGTTTGTGATTGGATCGCGTCTTTGAAATAAACAAGAAACGACAAGCTAGAAAAGCTAGAGCAATAATAATTAGGTGAGCTAGGGATCAAGCAACGCTTATATTTTTCTTACAAAGAAACTTGAATAAACCAAGCAGGCAGGCTACGCCTGCCACAGTCCGCTACTCTGAACGCATAACGATTAAACAATCACCGATTGTGAATCAACTTGAGTCGCGAGACTTCTGCTCAGCCTAATTTACGCACGAAGTGCAGGTAGCCCATTTCTCGAACGTAACCCATTTTTTGATAAATACGATGGGCGCGGACGTTTTCTGGGCCGGTTTCCATTGTGATCATGCCAATGCCAGCGGCTTGGGCTTCTTTTTCAACTTGAGCGAGCAAGGCTTCGCCGATTTGTTGACCTCGATACGCTGGTTGGACGTAGAGGTCATTGAGTACCCAGCTACGACACAATGAAATGGATGAAAAGCTCGCAAAGACTTGTGCAAAAGCCAAGGTTTCACCTTCGGCATTGCGTGCTAAATAAATCTTTGAGTCTCCGGTCGAAAGTCGCTCAGCCAAAAATGCACGAGCTTCTGGAACGTTGTCTGCGCAGCCATAAAAGAGTCGATACGCATTAAAAAGCGGCGCGAGCGTGTCTAAATCGAGAATACTGGCAAAGCTCAAGTAGAAGGATGAAGCGCTGGCGGCAGGGGATAGTTGATTTTCAGCGACGGACACGAGGATTCTCTTTTGTAGGTGTTTTTCTGTATGTTACAAAAAAACCGAGCGCATAGCTCGGTTTCTATTTGGGGTGTTGCATCCATCGCTTATGGACTAAATCCCATCCTGTGGATTATTCGTTTGCAAACGCATTTCTAAGTCGGCTACACGTGCTTCCATTTGCGTGAGTGTTTCACGTGTTCTTGCTAAGACTTCTTGCTGAATCTCAAATTCTTCACGTGTGACCAAGTCCATTTTATTAAACGCCGTACCCATCATCGCGCGAATGTTTTTTTCGACATCTTTTGCTGGGCTAGCCGCAATGGCTTCAGAAATTTTACTGGCAATATCATCGAAAAATTTATCTTTCAACATGGCCTTCTCCGGTTAGTTTAAATCCTGAATCCAGTTTAGCAGATTCAAATTAAATGCTGGCTAATTCAATCGCACCAAAAGAGTGCGGCCAGTTGTTTTGCTGTTTAAATATTGCGCTGCAACAGTGCTGTCACGAACATGAAGTAGTTTAAAACCTTGATTCGTCATGTATTTACGCTCTGGCACGCTTCCTGCTAAAGATGATTCCATCGTTTCAGTACATCCCGCTAAGGAGTTGCACCATGAAATTCGTTACTGCAATTATCAAGCCATTTAAGCTTGATGAAGTTCGTGAAAGCCTATCTGAGATTGGTGTTCAAGGTTTGACCGTGACCGAGGTAAAAGGTTTCGGCCGTCAAAAGGGCCACACTGAGTTATATCGTGGTGCGGAATACGTGGTTGATTTTCTACCGAAAGTGAAAGTAGAAATCGCGATTGCTGATGAATTGCTTGAGCAAGCAATAGAGGCCATCGAGAAAGCCGCGCATACCGGCAAAATCGGCGACGGCAAGATTTTTGTCTTTGACTTGGCCCACGTGGTTCGGATTCGTACTAGCGAAACCGGCGAAGCCGCCATCTAAGTTTGACTGGAGAGAAAGCATGAAAAAAATAATCAGCTCGCTCGCACTATTAGGTGCGATGTTATTTGCGGCGCCGACCTTTGCCGAAGACGCATCGGCGGTTGCCTCTGCGCCAGTCGCTGAAGCCGTTGTCGCTAGTGAAGCCAAAACCGAGCCGGTTGCAGTGGCCACAGCAAGTGTCGTTGCTTCAGAAGTGGCAGCAGCACCTGCAGCGCCGGTTGTGACGATCAATAAAGGTGACAACACTTGGCTATTTATTGCGACCGCCTTAGTGATTTTGATGTCTATCCCTGGCTTGGCCTTGTTTTACGGCGGTTTGGTTCGCAGCAAAAATATGCTGTCGGTGCTGATGCAAGTGTTTACTGTATTTAGCCTGATTAGTATCTTGTGGGTCGTTTACGGCTATAGCTTGGCATTTACCGAGGGCAACGCTTTCATCGGTTCGTTGTCGAAAGTCTTTCTGGCGGGGGTTACGCCTGATTCGATTGCTGCAACATGGAATAAAGGCATCGGGATTTCTGAATTTATCTACATTGCTTTCCAAGGCGCATTTGCAGCGATTACGTGTGGTTTGATTGTGGGTTCATTTGCGGAACGGATTAAATTTTCTGCGGTGCTGGTGTTCTGCGTCATCTGGTTTACGTTTAGCTACTTGCCACTTGCGCATATGGTTTGGTACTGGGCTGGTCCTGATGCATACACGACTGCAGAAGCGGCCACTGCTGCTACAGCGACTGCAGGTTTCTTGTTCCAAGATGGTGCGTTGGACTTTGCTGGTGGTACGGTCGTACATATTAATGCCGCAGTTGCTGGCCTCGTGGGTTCGTATTTTGTCGGTAAACGCGTTGGCTATGGTCGTGATCCAATGACACCACACAGCTTAACCATGACCATGATTGGTGCTTCATTGCTGTGGTTTGGTTGGTTTGGTTTCAATGCTGGCTCTGCGCTAGAAGCCAATGGTACTGCTGCTTTAGCATTTATCAATACTTGGATTGCACCAGCAGCTGCTGCAATGACTTGGTTGTTGATTGAATGGATGTGGAAAGGTAAACCTTCATTGCTCGGCGCAGCTTCTGGTGCGGTAGCGGGTTTGGTGGTGATTACTCCTGCAGCAGGTTTTGTTGGTGTCGGTGGTGGTTTGGTCATGGGCGTATTGGCAGGTGCTGCTGGCCTATGGGGCGTACATGGTCTGAAACGCTGGTTAGGTGCGGATGATTCCCTTGATGTATTTGGTGTGCATGGCGTGTGTGGTATCTTGGGGGCGATCTTGACCGGCGTGTTTGCTAGTCCAGACTTAGGTGGTACCGGTGTGTGGGATTACGTTGCAAATGGTGTAGCCAGTGGTTATAGCATTGTGACGCAAGTCAAAATCCAAACCATTGGCGTATTAATCACGATTGCATGGTCAGGTGTAGTGGCGATTATTGCGTACAAACTCGTAGATATGACTATCGGCCTGCGTGTGAAAGAAGACGAAGAACGCGAAGGCTTGGATGTCTCAAGCCATGGCGAGAAAGCCTACAATATGTAATTGTTGCGCTGAAAATGACAACGGCCCACTCTGTAAAGAGGGGCCGTTTTTTATTGCAATATTAAAGCGCTGAATTAATCACAGGCCAAATCAAATTTGATTTAGAAATTAAAACCCACAGCCGCATACAAGCCATCGGCCACCGTACGCGTATAGTGCGAATCAAATTCAGCTTGGCTGTAGCGATAGCCAAGGTCAATTGAAAGCGGCTTGCTAATGTTAAATCGAACGCCAGCAGCGGCATCAACATAACTTGTTAAATTACCCGAGGCCGCAAATTCAGGGGCCCAATATGCACTACCGTATAGCGCAAATTGTGACGTGAGGGGAATTGCTAAGTCGCCACCAAAAGACATGGCATACTCAGTTTCTTGGTATCTAAAATCAAGGAAATTAACTTTTGCCCCTACGGTAAGCGTGTTTGAACCTAGAGCAATATTTTTACCAAGGCCAATATTTGCAATCGTGTCTTCGTGATCAAAGTTATGCACCAAATCGGCACTCAGTTTGAGTTGATTGAGGTCATGACTGTAGTGCACACCAAAATACTCATTACCAATTGAGCTTGAAAGCTCACTTGCATGTGCGCCAACAGAAAGAACTAAGGCACAGGCCATGATTGAAAAACGCATAAAAACCGTATCCAGCAGATGAATGGGACGCTAGCTTACGAGCCTTTTGCTGTAAGCGGCTATGTAAAAATATACATAGGTGTGATCCCTTCCAATTGACGCCCCAATCAATTGGCCTAAGCGTTAAGCGACTAAAACACTTATTCACCCCAAGCTTGCCGCAATGGCTTGGGAAAAATTTTGAATAGTGGCGCAAAGTCAGTGGCATCCATCAAATTCTTCAGCGTTAAACCCAACTCGGTGTCGCCGGTAATGCTCAAGCGGCGCTGAAAAAACAGCGTATCCGGGTCCTCTTGCCGACGCGCAATCAACCAATAATCGGCCAAGCTCGCTGTTAAAGTCACATCTGCTGGCGCATCGCCACAAACAAAGCGGCCGTTTTGGTAGCTCAAGGTGATGCCAAAATCAAAATCGGTCACTGCCATCCGTACTTGGCGACCTTCCCACCACGAAAAGTCTTCTTCGGGCCAAAGTTGTTTTTGCACTAGATTTAAGCCGGTCACCACCGCGAACGCGGGCGGTGTTTCAGGCAGGGCTTGTAGTAACTTCAGCAGTGGCGTTGGTAGTTTCATGCGATTTCCTCTAAACGAATTCCGGCTTCACCGTGCCAATAACCATTGACCAAGCCTTCGGGATTGAACCGCGCCCAATCGACAGCACTTGCCGTTGGCCCAGTGAGTTGTGCAGCGTAGGCGGCTATAATGTCAGCGGTGAACTGCGCTTGCGGGCTAATCCGCAAATGGCTCACACCTAAAGCACGCACACTGGCTAGATCATTAATTAAGGCATGACAAGCCGCCGATTGCGTTTGAATACCATTCAGACGCAAAAAAGGCTGACCTTCACGGGTATTGAGCAATTGACCATCCGCATGCTCAAGACACTTAAATTCACAAGCATCTTTGCTCAAATCATAATGACGAGCAGTAAAGCAACGCGCCGAAAACGCCAGCGGCAAACGACCATGCGCGAAGACTTCGGTTTGAATCGGCTGCGTGGCCTCCAGCAAAGTGGCCGCGATACTGGCTTGACTCGCCTCCAACGGCGGCAGCCAACGAGTCGCCCCTGCTTGTTGGTGCCAATCGAGCGTTGCGCCGTTGTAAATATTTAGATGCGTGCCCGCAACATAAGGAATCTGCAAATCACGCGCGATTTTGACTGCGCCCAAATCATTGGCTTCTAAAATCCCGCCCTCACTCGCAAAGCGGCGCAAAGACGATAAATCCGAGCTGGATTCAAGCAGCGCTTGCGAACAATAAACGATGTTCTTACCGGCTTGGCGCAGCTCGCTACCGAGCGCCAACCAATCGGCAGTCCGCAATTCATGCCGCCGCGCACAGACGACTTCGCCCAAGTAAATCGTTTCGACATCCCAATCGGCAGCCGCCGCATAAAAATCTAGCGTGGCTTGCCGTGACCAGTAATACAGCAAGGGGCCTAGGGTGAGTTGCATATTCTTTCCCGATAAATTCAAAACTTAAACCTTAAAAGCTGAAGTCCACGAAAAACACGAAAAACACGAAAGGCACGAACAACTTGCTTAGTACGTCGCCGCAGAATTTCAAACGCATACTGGCTTGGTTTTATTTCTTGCCTTTCGTGTTTTTCGTGGACAAATGGTTTTACCGCCACGGGCGGCTATACGCGCCCAGTGTTTGTTGGTGGCCTTCGGAAACTTTGCCCAGCGCCTGTTGCCAGGCAGGGTTGACTGAATAACGCGGGTCGCTCGCCGCATCGATCGCGGCGCGCAAGGTCGCGGTCACTTCGCCGACATACGCGGGGCTGCGTTGCCGACCTTCAACCTTGATCGCTTTGACGCCGATTCGCATCAGCTCGGGCAGAACTGACAGCGCATTTAGGCTAGTTGGCTCTTCCATTGCATAGTAGGTATCGCCATCAACTTCAAATCGACCTTTGCATAGCGTTGGATACCCTGCCGGCTCGCCCTTTTCAAAATGATCGATCAAAATGCCATTTAAGCGAGTATCTAGGGTATCGCCCTTGGGTAGCCATTGAACATGGCTTGCTGGTGAACACACCCCATGGGTATTTGGCGATTCGCCGGTGGCGTAGCTCGATAGAATGCAGCGGCCTTCGGCCATCACACAGAGGCTACCAAAGCCAAACACTTCGATTTCGACCTTGGTGTTTTTGATGACGTATTCAATTTGCGGCAAGGTCAACACGCGCGGCAATACGGCGCGGCTCACGCCAAAGTGTTCGTAAGCCAGATTAACCGCTTCAAAGTTGGTTGCAGAGCCTTGCACTGATAAATGGCGGCGCAAATTCGGATGGCGGCGCGTGGCGTATTCGAGCAAACCCAAATCCGCCAAAATAACGGCATTGGCGCCTAAATCAGCGGCCGCATCGATGGAGCGATGCCATTCGGCCGTTCGCCCTGCTTGCGGATAGGTATTAATGGCAATGAGAACTTCCCGAGCTTGGGATTGTGCATATTCAATTCCCGTTTTAAGCTGGGAGTCGGTAAAATTAAGGCCTGCAAAGTTGCGCGCATTGGTGGCATTCTTAAAACCAAGGTAAACCGCATCAGCGCCGGCATTAATGGCTGCTTTTAAGGCAGGTAAACTGCCCGCAGGGCAAATTAATTGCGGCAATTGTGGGGCTAAAGAGGGCATAATAGCGCGACCAAATAAATAATTTGGGCTAGCTTAGGCCTTCGGCGAGTCCAAAACTTTAATACAAATCAAAAAAAAGCCTGCATAGTGCTTCGGTGGTAGGCGTAATACCGATAAAAGCACCTGCTTTTCGCTTAATACGCATCGTATTGGGCGGGGCAAAACCTACAAGGAAATGAGCATGAATATCGCAATGATCGGTTTGGGCAAAATGGGCGGCAATATGGCGCGTCGTCTCTCTCGCGGTGGTGCGAACGTTTTTGGCTTTGATGTAAGCGCAGAAACTCGTAACCAACTGGCGTCTGAGGAAGCCAATTTTCAAGCTTTTGCCAGCGTACCTGAATTGATCGCTGCGCTTCCAACGCCACGCGTGGTGTGGTTGATGTTGCCATCCGGCGATATCTCTGAAGCCGCTTTTACCGAAATGAAATCTTTGTTGGCACCGGGTGACTTGATCATCGACGGCGCAAACGCGATGTACAAAGACAGCCAACGCCACGGAGCTGAACTTTCAGCACTGAACATCAAGTTCGTTGACGCAGGTGTTTCTGGCGGTGTTTGGGGCTTGCAAAACGGTTATTGCTTGATGTTTGGTGGCGATCAAGACGCCGCAGACATCGCAAAGCCATTCATGAAAATCTTGGCTCCGGGCGCAGATCGCGGCTGGACGCACACAGGTCCTGCTGGCTCTGGCCACTACACCAAGATGCTACACAACGGTATCGAATACGGCATGATGCAAGCGTTTGCTGAAGGCTTTGCGATGTTGAAAGCGAAAAAAGAATTTGATTTGGACGTAGCTGAAATCGCTGAAACTTGGCGCCACAGCTCAGTCGTGCGCTCATGGTTGCTCGACTTGGTGGCTGAATCATTCTCGCATGACGTTGAACTAGCTGATCTGAACGCCTACGTACCTGATTCAGGCGAAGGCCGCTGGTCGGTGCTGGAATCGGTTGAGCTGGGCGTTCCTGCGCCAGTGATGGCAACCAGCTTGTACGCGCGCTTTGCCTCTCGCGGCAATGATGATTACGCGATGAAAATGTTGTCACTGATGCGTAATGCCTTTGGCGGCCACGCGATGTCAAAGAAATAAGCGACCACGCAAAGTCGAAAAAGTAATCTAACGTTTCAATAAAAAATGCCCGCTACATCGTTTGATGTGCGGGCATTTTTTATTGCCGTTATTGATTCGAGATTAAGCCTTTTTCAAGAAACAGGCCTTTAGCATCATCTGACCTAGATCTGTCCTGCAATCCACTTCGTGATCGCCATCGACAATCCGAATGCCTTTGATTTTGGTGCCGACTTTCAAAGTACTCGAAGTGCCCTTCACTTTCAAATCTTTAACGACCACCACCGTATCACCATCTTGCAGCACATTGCCGTTTGCGTCTTTAACGATACGCACATCGCTTTCTTCTTCAGCCACGACCATCGGCCATTCAAAACCACAGTCCGCGCAGACGTAGTTTTCACCATCGGGATAGGTATTTTCAAGAGTGCACTGTGGGCAAGCGTTTGACATTGTGAATCCAAAGTGAGGGTAGAACTGCTGGAGTATACCAGTACAAATCATAGGGGCTTTAGCATTACGTATTTTTACTACCGATTCCCGACCCAATCAAGCAAGTACTTACGCCTGTAGTAGGACTCTGGTATAAAACAACTCAGCAAAATAATCAGACCTATGGAATGACCATGCACAAGCTCAGAAAACCACTGTTTATCCTATTGGCGCTACTGGCCATCATCGGCACCGTCACGCTGGATTTTTTCTTGCCTGAAAAATCGATTACCACGATTACGGGTGTAGAGGTCAAACTCACTGACAAAGATGGCCCGATTAGTAAAGCCAATCCGAGCGATGGCCCAACGGTGGATGTGTATTACATCTATACCAATCATTCGACCGATATTATTCGCGTCTACAAAAACATCGATACAGGCTGGGGCTGGCCGTATTACTTCAAGTTTAATTCTGCCGATTTGCAAGCCAAAGCCAAAACGCTGGAATTTGACAAGAAAACCGCGCTGATTACGTCTTACGGTTGGCGTTTTGATGTGATGTCTTGGTTCCCGAATGTCGTCAATATCGAGATCGCCGAGCCCGATAGCACGACGTGGAGTTTCTGGCGCTGGCTGGGGTTTAGCATTTGGGGTTTGTTGCTACTCGTTTTAGCAATTGGCGCGTATAGGATTACGCGCATTAAAAACAAAGCGCCCGAGAGCAATACCTAATTTTTTGAGTTGTAATATTATCAGGCGGATGGCCGACAAAAATCGGCCAAACCGCTGAGTAAGCATCATCTCATGCACGTCATGACACCAAATTATCACACCCACCTCAACGCTTTAGATATCACGCCATACTGCTCCCACAATGTCACTCGTGTTTTGAAATGTGATTATTAACTTCAAACTTCCACGATAATTGCCGATAAGTTAGGTATCTCGCGGGAGTCCCTTTGAATGAATTCCATCAAGTTTCAACCCTCACTACTTCTGCCTAGTTTAGCTCGACCACGTTTGGATGAGGCCCAAGCGGATAAAAAATCCGAGCCTAAAAATATTGGACTCGATTTTTTCAAACAAATGCAAAGCCAAAAAACAGAAATGGTCAGTAGTCGCAAACAAGCAGCGCAAGCGCGCATGGCGCAACTCAAAGCCCAAATTGAAAATGCGCTGCGCTTTGCTCATATCGGCAGCGGCAATCCGCGCATGGTTGCACAATTAGCAAAAGAGCTTAAAGCTTTAGTGGCGCAATACGGTGGCTCGTCGGGAAGTGTTGGCAACATGGTCATGCCGACCGTCAATGGCGAGCAAGGCAATACCGCGCAAGCCACGGCAGCTACCGAGCAGGGCGCGGAACAAAGTGTCGATGTGGCCCAAATGGCCGAAGCCGCGCAAGTCGCCGCCGAAGCAACTACAGCAGCAGCCAGCGCAGAGGATGCCGTAGCGCAAGATCAGGCGGAGGAAAAGACTAAAGATCAATTAGAAAATAATGCGACAACGCCAAATACTTCGCGCCAAGGTGATGCCGGTGACAAAGCTTTTTTTGCTCTCGCCAAAGAACTTGCACAAAAGCTCAAGCTATTACTGGCGATTGAAAATCAAAAAATTAAAACTGAAGCCGATCAAAAAGACGCCAAAATCGCGAAAAAAGAGATTGAAGCCGTCGGCGAGGCGATTGAAAAAGCCGAAATCAGCGTCGCCAACGAACACGCGGAAATCACAACAATGAATGCCAGCGCTAGCTACGACGCCGGCGGAGGCATCAGTAGTAGCACGGAAAGCAGTATGTCGACGTTTGCTTAATCAATAAGCTTAGCAGGGATCACAGGACAGCAAGCACCAGCGTATATCTTTGTAGGGCATATTTAATAATGTCTATACAGCAATACATATAAAAAGACCTGCTACAGATCACGAACATTACTGCCCGTCGTCCTCTGGCACATTAATGGGTAAACCCGTCGCGAGTGACAAAGCAGCAGCAATCGCCTTCGCTTTTTCAATATTGGCTGCCGTCGCCGAGAAATTGGCAAACGCAAAACGCTCGCCATTGTCATCCGACCCCGACACCATCACCCAAACCGTGTCATTCCGAAAGAGATTTGGGTCTTGCTCGTAGTGAATCTCTGTGAACGCACTGAGCGGCGTGGATTTTTTCCACAGCACCAGCAGGCCCAGCAAAACAAATCGCCGCTCAAACAGGCCGTTTTCAAAGCGCTGTTCACTCGGTAAAGCCCAAAACAGCACGATGCCAGCCAAAATCGAGTAGTAAAACAGGCCAAAAAAGTGATTTTCAAACTGATCGGACTGAATCAGCGGCAAGCCCCAGTACCCTGCAGCCAGCATCACCAAACCCGCCGTCCACCACGCCACGGTAAACGCGCCGCGATGGATGACGGTCGTACGCCCCTCGGCCATCAAACGAGTTTCCACTGCACCAACTCACCGGCGCGAAGCGGTACCACCACGCTATCGGCAAACTGATATTCAGCAGGCACAACCCAGCTTTCTTTGACCAAAGTGACTTTTTCGCTGCTGACTGGCAAACCGTAAAACGCAGGGCCGTTCAAGCTGGCAAAGGCTTCGAGCTGATCGAGCTTGCCGGCCAAATCAAAGACTTCAGCGTAGAGCGGCAAGGCAGCGTGCGCTGTGTACATCCCCGCGCAGCCGCAGCTGGTTTCTTTTGCGCCTTTGGCGTGTGGCGCGCTGTCGGTGCCGAGGAAGAATTTCTTGCTGCCACTAGTGACAGCTTCAACCAAAGCTTTGCGATGCAATTCGCGTTTGAGCACCGGCAAGCAATATAGATGCGGGCGAATACCGCCTACGAGCATCGCGTTACGATTCATCAGTAAGTGATGCGCGGTTACGGTGGCGGCGACATTATCGGCACTGCTCAAGACAAAATCAGCCGCGTCTTTGGTGGTGATGTGTTCAAAAACGACTTTCAGATTTGGGAACTTGGCCAATAGTGGCAGCATCACGCGGTCGATAAACACAGCTTCACGGTCAAAAATATCGATTTCCGCATCGACCACTTCGCCATGCACCAAAAATGGCAGACTGACTTCGGCCATTTTTTCAATCGCTGGCAGCACATTATTTACATTGGTACAGCCGGCATCGGAATTGGTCGTCGCGCCAGCAGGGTAGAGCTTCACGCCGTGCACGAAGCCGCTGTTTTTTGCAGCAACAATGTCCTCTGGCGTGGTGTTATCAGTGAGGTAAAGCGTCATCAAAGGCTGGAACGACATGCCTGCTGGCAATGCAGCCATAATGCGATCACGGTATTCGCCCGCCAAGGTCACATTGGTTACTGGCGGCTTTAAATTCGGCATCACAATCGCGCGGCCAAACTCACGTGCGGTATGTGGCAACACGCTGGCCAAACCCGCGCCATCGCGCAGGTGCAAATGCCAATCATCAGGGCGAGCAATTGTAATACTTTGAGTCATCATGAATTCCTTTATGGGTATTGCCATCTAGCGACTTTAAATCAATGGCTGGCATCATATACATCAACAATTTAGTCTGGACGTTTCTTAATCAAGAATAAAAACTTCGCGTCTTCATTCCATTGCTCAATCAGCTCATGCCCTGTTTGGCGGCAAAAAGCGGCGAAATCGGTCGGCGTGGCTGGATCGGTGCATGTGACTTGCAATACTTCGCCACCCGCCATCGTTGCCAAGGCTTTTTTGGTGCGCAAAATCGGTAGTGGACAATTGAGTCCCGATAAATCGGCAATTTGTTGGGGGGCAAGGCGGGCAGTCATGGCACAATCCAAACGGGCAAAGTGCCATTGTAACAAGGCTGCTCAATCACCGCTGCATACCTCGTCGACAAAAAAGTGGGTAACTCAGAAAATCATGCTATTGCTTAGGGCGCGGACTAGCGCTGGCAACAGGAGCAGCAATCAAGTAGTGCACCAGCGCCCGCTGGATCTGTTTTGTTCGAATCAGCTCAGCAATCGCCAAATTAAATTGCGCAAGCAAGGCCTCACCCTCAGCAGTGCGTCGGCTAATGGCAAAATGCAAACCCACGGGGAACTCTTCTGGTAACGGCCGCTGCTGAAGTTGGCCCAATTCAGTCGCGATCGTGGCATTTTGTTGACCGAGCATCGTGACCACTTCACGTTTCTCGATGAACAAATCGCAATAACCGGCCTTGGTTTTGCGCACTAAGGCCAGTAAATCTTTGGCTCCGCTGTCGACTTTAACATTGTTAATCCCATAGCTTTCATAACGTACGCCCATCGAACTGCAGAGCTTGTACTTTTTAAGCAGTTCCAAATCGTAAATTTCTAAGCCTTTTGGAAAACGCTGTGGTGAAAAATAGTAAACACTATGCACCACAGTAAACGGCTCGGTAATCCAAAAAGGTTTCGGATCAATCTGTGCGGTTGGCACATTCAGCACGAGGTCAATTTCGCCCTCTTCCGCCATTTTTAGACAACGCAGCCATGGATAACGCTCGATTTTCGGCATCACTTGGCCATTTTTTTCCAGCACTTTCGCCAAAACATCAATGCTTAAGCCACCTGCTCCGCGCCGACTCTCTGTCGATAAATAGGGCGGCTGGTCAACATCGCTGGCGCAGGCACGCAGCTGCGCTTGTGCGCCAGCCATTGCGCCCAAGATCACCATACCAAACACTCGTTGAATGTGAGTTCGCAGCATGAAATTCAACCAAAAAGCAGAGCAAGCCTCCATTAGATAGTTTATACCCAAGATATCTAATCTGCATTTCCAAGTTGATTTATTCTATGCCAGCAATGCGTATTTTCCTTTGTTGCTATTTTCTATGTGCCCCAGCCATTGCATTAGAAGTAGATGATTGGTTACAAATCAATGGCTTTGGCACCTTGGGGGCGTTTCACGGCGATGATTCGGTCGCCACCGTACGGGTCGACCCACGACAAAAATATGGTGCACAAAATGAAACTCGCTTTGATGGTGACAGTCAGCTCTCCTTACAGGCAATCGTCAATCCGCGCGGAGTCGTCAAAGGCGTGGTGCAACTACTGAGCAAACAAGATTATCAAGGCAGCCAAGCGCCACAAATCGAATGGGCTTATCTCAGCTGGGATGCATCACCTGAGCTAAATATCAAACTGGGCCGAACCATAGCGCCCGTGTTGCTGATGTCGGATTACCGCAATGTGTTTTATGCGCAAACGATGGTGCGACCACCGCCCGAAGTCTACAACGTCAATAGCATTTCAAATCTGGATGGTATTTCAGCCTCTTGGTCACGCAATTTGGGGGAGGGTGAACTCACACTAGAGACCTATCTTGGCACCACGTCCATCGATTTCAATGCAGGTAGTAGCGACATCCACCAGATGTTCGGGCTATCGGCACTGTGGTCTGAAGGCCCCTACAAAGTCCGCTTGGGTTATAGCTACAATAATGCAACGTTTAACTCTGTGACAGGCAAGAAAGCCTCCCAAGCCATCGCAACGCTACCGGTCAGCCAGTGCAGCAATTGCCAGACCGAGATCGATACCCGTGTTAAATTCGACCGAATCAGCAATCACATCACCACGCTAGCGGTGGTGTATGACCATGAGCAATGGTTGACTCAAGCTGAGTTGGTTTATCGTCAGAGTCAAAGTATTACGGTTGGAGATGTCGTAGCAGGGTACGCCATGCTCGGATATCGATACGGTGATTTCACGCCCTATCTGGCACTCGCCGCAACGCATATCCGCGACGATGAAATGAATTTACAAGCTGGTTCTCTAGCAACGCCAGCGATCAAAACTCAGCTCAATTATCTCAACCAAAGTCGCTTTGGCCGCGGTCTTGGTGATCACAGCACATTCACCGCAGGCCTGCGCTGGGATGTTGGCAAGAATATCGCCCTAAAAACCCAAATTGATTACGTCAATTATCGCTCCTCGGACATTGGCTCGAGTGGCGGCTTAGCCAGCTTTCCGACCTCATTGTTGGGCACACCTAATGGCTTTGATGGCAGCTTGATGATCTACACCCTTAATCTTGATTTTGTATTTTAGGTGCATCATGAAATTCACTCATTTTCTATTCACCATTGCATTCACTGCGTCCTCTTTGGTGAGTGCCGAAGTCGTGGTGGTCATGGGTACGGGCAGTACAGTGCCCAACCTCAGCCGTGAACAGGTCAGCAACATCTACCTTAGTAAAACCCGACAATTTCCCAACGGCGGTACACCTGTTCCGCTCATACTGGCACAAGGTAATAACAATGATGAATTTTTTACCAAAGTGCTCAATCGCAGTGATGCACAAGCCCGCGCTTACTGGGCTAGGCTAACTTTTACGGGGAAAGGCATCGCACCACGTGAACTGAAAGACAGCAATGAAATAAAACAAACACTCAGTAGCAATCCGTATGCGATTGGCTTTGTGCAAAAAAGTGAAGCCGATTCCAACGTCGTGAAAATCGTCCTAACGCCATAAATAGCGCAGCATATCCAGCTCACTGAGCAACACCTCCTCACCCCCTTATTTGATTTCTACATCAGGCTTCATTTTCACTTAATTCTGATCTGTTCCAATGCATGCGTTGTCTCAACAAACCACTTGGAGCAAGACCATGAAATTACTTACATTATTTGCCGTCGCAACGATTGCGGCTTCTTCATTGAGCTTTGCAGGCGCCAAATGTACCGCCCACCCGAAAGCCGAATGGCTTAAGCAATCTGACGCTTTAGCGAAGATCGAAGCGATGGGTTACAAGGTCAAAAAATTCAAAACCTCGGGCGAGTGCTACGAAATTTATGGCCACAACAAAGACGGCAAAAAAGTGGAAGTGTATTTCGACCCTAAAACGCTAGATATTGTTAAATCTGAAATTGATGACTAATCACCAATGATGTATTTCGCTGTAGGCATTATTAAACAATGACTACAGCGCAATACCTATAGGAGCCAATGGCATCATGAATCAGATCAAAGTATGGGATCCGATGGTTCGCTTGCTGCACTGGGGCTTGGCGATTGCGGTATTAGGCAATTTTATTAACGAAGAAGGAGATTGGCTGCATCGCTGGGAAGGCTATGCCGCTTTGGCGATTGTGGGCAGTCGGATAATTTGGGGCTTCATAGGCAGCAAACATGCGCGCTTTAGCGACTGGTTTCCTACCCCAAGCCGAGTTTTCAATTATGTTCGCGCGCAATTGCGCGGCGAGCATCCGCGCTATCTCGGACACAATCCGGCTGGCGCCATCATGATGCTGTTTTTATTGTGCATGGTCATAGCCATGGGTACGACTGGCTATATGATGGGAACCGATGCTTTTTTTGGTGAAGAATGGCTGGAGGAGTTACACGAAATCCTCGCCTATACTTTACTCGCTGGTGTGGGCTTGCATGTGGCTGCTGCGATTTTTGAAAGCTGGCGGCATAAAGAAAATCTGCCCGTAGCCATGCTACATGGGTATAAGCGTGCAAACGAATATCCAAAAGACATAGATCTCAATGCCCACTCTGTTTCGGATCATAGTTAATGCGTATTTTATTGGTCGAAGACGATCTCTTGCTCGGTGAAGGCATACAAGATGGGCTGGTTGATGCCGGTTTTGTTGTCGACTGGTTGCACGACGGCGAAGCCGGGCGCAGCGCGCTGCAAACCGAGCACAGTTTTGATTTAGTGGTACTCGATATCGCGATGCCGCGCCTCACCGGCATGGAATTACTGGCATGGATTCGCCGTCATTTGGGCGATTTGCCGGTACTGCTACTCACCGCCAGAGATTCTATCGAGGATCGTATCAAAGGCCTGGATGCAGGAGCTGATGATTACTTAATCAAGCCCTTTGCCTTGGGTGAGTTGATTGCCCGCATCCATGCGCTGCTGCGCCGCGCACAGGGACGAAGCGAAAATAGCCTGACTTGGCAAAACATTCAGCTCGACCCCATCCACAAAACCGCCAGCCAGCATGGGCAAACGCTTGATTTAACCGCGATGGAATTTAAATTACTCCATCTACTGATGGCCAATTATCCGCATTACTTATCACGCGGCCAGTTCGATGAAAAACTCTATGGCTGGCAAGGCGATATTGAGAGCAACACGCTCGATGTGCATCTTTCGCATTTACGCAAAAAACTCGGCCGTGAAGTGATTCGTAATGTGCGTAATTTAGGCTGGCGCTTGGAGTCCGATTGATTAAACGCATTCAACATTGGCTACATCACTCGCTGGTCAGCCGCCTCACCTTACTGGTTTCGCTCGCCACTTTGTGTGCGTGGATTGTCTTTAGTGTCGTTTTACTACACGAGGCGCGCAAAGAAACGGCGGAAGTACTTGATCGCCAACTCACCGCCTACGCCGATATGTTGTGGCAAAACTTAGGCGATGAAGATGATTTAAAACCAGCACTGTATAAAAATCGAGATAAACACGTGGTGCTAGGTTTTAGCTTGCGCGATCGTGAAGGCGGCGAAGTCATTAGCAGTCTAGCAACGGCTTTTCCGGTGCAACCCGCAGCCAGTCGATACCCTTATTTAATCCAACACCAAGGACATGCTTGGCAAATCACGGTGCGACAAGACGATGAACGGCAACTCATCGTGGGCGAACCACAGCGCAATCAATTAAAAATTGCTCATGAACTCAGCGAGCATTTAGGCGAAACCGCAATGTGGGCGTTTTTGTTGCTGCTGCCTTTGCTATTGTTGGCCATTCGCCAAGGACTGAAACCGCTCAAGTTGGTGACTGCCGAACTCGCCGAACGCGAACCGAATAATCTCAATCCGCTTGAGATTGCGGTGCCTTGTGAAATCACACCGCTGCGCGATCGACTGAACACCTTATTTG
This sequence comes from Deefgea tanakiae, assembly GCF_019665765.1. Lineage (GTDB taxonomy): Bacteria > Pseudomonadota > Gammaproteobacteria > Burkholderiales > Chitinibacteraceae > Deefgea > Deefgea tanakiae. Next base: position 2,914,063 of record NZ_CP081150.1, on the reverse strand, counting down.
CCCAAGTCAGCAACACCTTGGCACGTGAGCGGCGCTTTACTGCCGATGCAGCACATGAATTACGCACGCCGCTGGCAGGACTACGCGTGCAAATTGAACTGGCTCAGAATAGTCCACGCGCAGAAATTCGTGAAAAAGCACTCGGCAAAGCGCTAGCCGGCGTGGATCGAACGACACGACTTGTGACTCAACTGTTGGCTCTGTCACGTCTTGAGCATGGCGAACAGCTTGAGTTTGAGGCGATCTCTTTGCCCGACTTAGCCAGAACCGCGCTCATCGAAGCAGATTTACCCATCGATGATGGACATTTGATTGTCGATCAAGCGACTCCAATGCGTGGGCAACCGATTTTATTGGGTTTATTGCTGAGAAATGTACTCGATAATGCAAGACATTACGCGGGAAAAGCTGCAAGCATTCAAATTCAGATCAACGGGGTGCGACTCCGCGTCACTGACGATGGCCCTGGCGTTAGCGAGGCCGATTTAACTCGTCTGGGTGAGCGCTTTTATCGCCCGCCGGGCCAAGCACAGCCCGGCGTGGGTCTAGGGCTTTCTATCGTTCGTCGCATCGCCGATCTGCACGGCGCCAAATTACAGTTAAGCAATCTGCCTGAAGGTGGATTTTGTGTTGAAGTGATCTTTAATCTGGACCTCCCATCATGAGTTACGCACCACATACGAATCACCAACATCCAGAAGGTGAGCAACACCCGCATCCGCACGATAGACCGCATGGGCACAATGCCAAGCACGACCATCGCAACGACCACAGTCACCACCATCACGACCATGGCGTACCCACCTCACAAAAACGCCTGATTTTTGCGCTGGTAGTTACCTTTGGCTTTGCCTTCATCGAATTGGCTGGCGGTATTTGGTCTGGTTCATTGGCCTTGATTTCTGATGCGGGTCATATGATGACCGACAGCGCGGCCTTACTGCTGGCGCTGATTGCCAATGTCATTGGTCAGCGCCCCGCGAATGCCGGTAAATCCTATGGTTACGCCCGTGCCGAATTAATTGGCGCGCTGGTTAATAGCCTGACGATGATTGCCTTGGTGGTGTGGATTATCGTCGAGGCCGTACAGCGCCTACTGCACCCAGAGCCTGTCAATGGTATGGGGGTGATGGTGATTGCCGTGATTGGCCTGCTGGTGAATGTGTTTTCCGCTTGGCAGCTATCGCACGATCATGACAACCTCAATAGCCGCGCGGCACTGATCCATGTGCTGGGTGATTTATTGGGCTCAGTCGCCGCGATTGCTGCTGGCGCGGTGATTTATTTCACTGGCTGGATGCCGATTGATCCGATCTTGTCGATTGCTGTTTCGCTACTGATTTTGCGTTCAACTTGGAATTTACTCCGCCAATCCACCCATCTACTGATGGAGGGCGTGCCTGACGGCATTGATCTGATCCAAGTAGGCGAGCGCCTCGCTGCCGTACCTGGCATTGTCGAAGTGCATGATTTGCATGTTTGGAGCATTGGCAGCAAGCGCAAAGCCTTGTCGGCACACTTAATAATTAGTGAACCACTGGCTTGGCCTAGCTTGATTTTGCAGCTCAATCAAATGCTAGAAAATGATTACGGCATTGATCATGTGACATTGCAACCGGCGTGGTTGAGTGAACGAGATGGTAAAATCGTACCTATTCACCGTATCGAGCATTGAGCCAGTCGGCAATGCTTGCTACGATGTGCCCACTTTGACTGGATGGAAAATTCTAATGCGCAATATTCTACTGTTGACTGCTTTACTAGCGGGATTCTCACAAGCGGCAGAATATGATGCCCACACGCCTGACGGTATGGGCGCAGACGGCGGCGGATTCAAAGATATTTTTAGTCGCATCAATGCGCCAGCACCAATCCCACAGGAACAAGATTTTCAATTTCCAACGATTGCCACACTGCAAGCGTGGGCACCGATTCAGTTTTACCAAGAAATGAAGTCTAACAGCTATAAAATTGCGCTCGATAGCCTGAGCTTGGGTAAAGACCAAGTTGTCCGCTATGTCGTTGCGGTAGGCCCAAAATCTGGCGGCAATCAAAATATTATTTTTGAAGGCATCGACTGCAAGACCAATCAGTACCGCACTTATGGCTGGGGCAATTCGAAGCAAGAATGGACTAAAAATAGTAAAGTCACTTGGAAGTTAATTCAGAAAAATCAACACAATGCATGGCAAGCCAGCCTTGCCGATTCATTTTGTAGGGTCGGTGAGCCATGGCCTATCGAAACCATCCGTAAAGACTTTAAAGCCGACAAGCAGTCCGGCGACTGTCCTGCTTGCCGCAATAAATAAGAAAAGGCGACTCATTGAGTCGCCTTTTTATTAACTAAGCCGCCGTTTTACTGCGGCAATTCGCTACCAAATGCGGCACGGTATTGCTCGTTCAATGTCGCCAGAGTAAATTTATGATTTTGCCCGCCGCGCTGAGCAATCTTGATACTGCCCAATAGGCTGGCCAAGCGACCTGTGGTTGGCCAATCCCAGCCGCGCATCAAGCCATGCAATAAGCCCGCACGGAACGCATCGCCACACCCAGTAGGATCGAGCACCGCTGCTGCTGGCACGGCAGGAATATCATGACGCACGCCATCCGCATAAATCTGCGCACCTTCTGCGCCTAAAGTCACGACCAAGGCTTTAACCTTGGCTGCAATTTCAGCAATCGACAGACCGGTACGCTGACCCAGCATTTCCGCCTCATAATCATTGAGGGTGACGTAGTCGGCCAATTCAATCAATTCGATCAACTCTTCACCACTGAACATCGGCATACCTTGACCCGGATCGAAAATGAATGGCACTTTTGCGGCGGCGAGTTGGCGGCTATGGTCTTGCATGCCTTGTTTACCATCGGGCGACACAATCGCAATGGCGAGTTTTTCTTTTACAGCACTCACTTGATTTAAGTGCGACACGCCCATCGCGCCCGGGTGGAAGGCCGTGATTTGGTTGTCGTCTAAATCAGTCGTAATAAAACATTGGCCGGTAAAGCCTTCTTGCTCGGAGATATAAGCACGTGAGATTGACAATTGATCCAACCACGTCGCATAAACACCGAAGTCTTGACCGACTGTTGCCATAATGAGTGGCTCTGAACCTAACATTTTCAATGTGTACGCAATATTGCCCGCACAACCGCCTAATTCACGACGCATCTCAGGCACTAAAAAAGACACTGACAAAATATGGATTTGCTCAGGCAAGATGTGCTTTTTAAACTGGT